>JBBQEU010000050.1:0-22829 GCA_038321235.1 Acidimicrobiales bacterium
GTTGTCGTTGATGGCATCGGTGACGGTGTCGCTGATGTCGGTGACAGTGTCACTGATGGTGCTGGTCGCCTCGTTGGCGAACTTGGTGAGCTGCTCGAACATGTCGAACTCCTTGTTTCTTGGGTGGTTTCGTGGGTGGGCCTTCGGCACGCCGGGCGATTGCTCGATCTACCGTTGTACTGCTAACTATACCTCGCATTCCATGAGGCGCAACGTGCGTGCTTGAAATATCTCGCACTCCCCCACCGGTGGCGAACCGTGGGTACCTCGACGGACAACGCTGGCGTAACGTGGCGGCCGTGGGACGGAACCACGTGCCTCGCAGGGCACGGCCAGCGCAAGTCATGGCTGCCGCGCTCCTGGCCGCGTTCGGGGTCGCCGCATGCGACAGCGGCGACCCCGTGGCAACCGACGTCGTCGGTTCGGCCGACGCGATTGCGGCGGTGGTCGCATGGCAGGCGGACGAGCAGGAGCCGGTGCTCGACGACAACGGCGAGGAGCAACTCCCGGTGATCTTCGTTGTGGCCGTCGACGGCGCCACGATCGACGTCGGCGTGCAGGCGGATGTGACAGCAGCAACGATCGATTGGGCGACGGTGCGCTTCGCCGACCAGGTGGCAGACACCTTCGATCCCGATCTCGACGGCGAGCCCGTACGAAACGATGGTGCCATGTTGCTCATCGGGCCGATACCAGATCCTGCCAACCCGATCGAGCTCGAGCTGGTCCGCTACTACGCCGTCGACGATGGGGAACCGTTCACGTTGGAGATCACGAGCGATCCGTCAACGACGGACACCGACAACTCCATGCCGCGTGCGTCGGTCACGTCGGTGACGCAGCCCTGATCATCGAGTCGGCGAGCCGCAAGGCGTTCAGGACGTCGCTGTCGCTCACGATCTCGTCGACGTCGATCGCCCGACGACGCAGCCCATCGAGTTGGCACCGCTCGTCGTCATCGGCGAACGGTCCGGCAACGCTCTGGGCGAGGTCCACCGCAGCCGAGGCATCGACGATCGCGACCCGCAGCGACCCCGCCTCCCAGGCCTGATGCGCCATCGCCAGGCGAGCATGCGCACCGCCGAGGTGTTCCTCGGGCGGCCCTTCGAAGCGGTGCGCTTCTCGAATCCCTCGCACGAACACCACGAGCGCCGGCAGGTAGATGGCGGTCAACACGGTCATGCTCACCTCGACCGGCAGCGAGATCGGTGTCGCGAGGATGCCACCGAACACCCATGCCAACTGAAAGCGTGTCTCGTAGCGGGCTCCGGCACGTCCGAGCAGCGCTTCGGGCGCGCGGCGCTGGAGCAGTCCGTCGAACGCATTGCGACCGAGGGTGGTCGACAACCCGACCAGGCCCGAGGTCACGATCAGCAGCGGTACCGACGCGCCGAGAATACCGATCGCGGTGAAGACAGCCGGCAACGCCAGCGAGATCCCGATCAACTGCTCTTCGGCGAACCAGCGTCGCAGCACCGTCGCCACCGTGTGGCCGACGAATGCGCCGATGCCGTACGCGGCTGCCGCCAGCCCGTAGACGAGCGCCGGCTCGCTGGAACGTCGCAGCGTGAAGGCCAGCGTGAAGATGAAGAAACCAACCGCGGCACGGATCGCGAGCAGGCCGATCGACGACACCACGACCGTGGGGAGATGGGTCTCTGCGTACTCGACGTCGTCGGGCGGGACCTCGGCGGTCGAACGCGGCCGCGCCCGCAACACCGCAAGCCCGGCCATCGCGAACAGCACCGCGCCGATGCGAAGCGACCACTCGGCTCCGCCCGCAGCGAACACGCCGCTGGCGGCCGCAACGCCGAGCGCCGCGGTGATGCTGGCGAACCGTGCGAGCCGGGCGTTCGTGGCGACGAGTTCTTCGGGGTCGTCGACCAGCGTCTGCACCAAGGTCTGCTTCACGATGCCCGACGCCTTGCTGGCGATCAGTAGCAACAGCACGATCGGGTAGAAGGTGACCTGCAGGAGCGTGACCGCCAGGATCAGGCAGAAGACGCCGCGAGACACGAAGAAGCCGGCGGCGACGAATCGCTGCGAACGGCGGAACCGGTCGACGGCCGGGCCGACGAGCGGCGACAGCACGGCGAGCGGCGCCATCGTGATCAGGAGATACAGCAGCACCTGCTGACGCGACGCGTTGGGGCTGACGCTGAAGAACAGCGAACCGGCGAGGCTCACCGACACGAACGCATCGCCAGCGGCGCCGAGCCCGTGCGCAAGTGCCAGCGGCACCACCGCCCCCCTGCCGATCACGGTTCGACGGAGCCGGACTCGGATCGGAGCGCGCTCGCTGACGACGAGCTCGGTCCCCTCGTGCGCACCGTCAGCGACCATCGGCTCCATCTTGCTGCATCCAGCAGGGCGGCGCCCGATGGGCACCGGTCGACCGAGGCCGTTGTGCGAGAGTTTCCCTGTGCGTGCAGTCGACGACATCGAGAAGTGGACATCGTGAGCTTTCCGTCAGATCTCGACATCGCGAGGCAGGCGAAGCTGCGGCCGCTGACCGACATCGCCAGCGACGCGGGGATCCCGCTCGATCTGCTCGAGCCGTACGGAACGGGTGCGGCGAAGATCGACCTGCGAGCGATCGATGCGATGGCCGACCGGCCGCGGGCGAAGTACGTCGTGGTCTCGGCGATCACGCCGACACCACTCGGCGAAGGCAAGACCACTGTCGCTGTGGGGCTGAGCCAGGGGTTCTCGCACATCGGCCGAACCGCCACGCTCGCAGTCCGCCAGCCCTCGATGGGGCCGACGTTCGGCATCAAGGGCGGCGCTGCTGGCGGTGGGTACAGCCAGGTGGTGCCGATGGAGCTGCTCAACCTGCACCTCACCGGCGACGTCCACGCCGTCACTGCGGCCACCAACATGTGTGCTGCCGCGGTCGATGCGCACGTGTTCCATGGCAATACGTCCGAGCTCGATCCGCACCAGATCACCTGGCGGCGCTCGATCGACGTCAACGACCGGTCGCTGCGCAACGTCCTCACCGGTTTGGGGACACGCCTCGACGGCGTGCCACGTGAAACCGGCTTCGACATCACGGCTGCATCCGAGGTGATGGCCACGCTCGCGTTGGCGAGTGACCTGCAGGATCTACGACGGCGGCTCGGGCGGATCGTCGTCGGTTACACGACGTCGGGCGATCCGGTCACCGCAGAGGACGTCGAGGTCGCCGGCGCGATGGCCGTGATCCTGCGCGAGGCGATCAAGCCGAACCTGATGCAGACACTGGAGAACACGCCGGTGCTCGTTCACGCCGGGCCGTTCGGCAACATCGCCACGGGCAACTCGTCGATCGTCGCCGACCTGATCGGCATCCACATGGGCGACTTCCTCGTCACCGAGGCCGGCTTCGGCGCCGACATGGGCGCCGAACGGTTCTTCAACATCAAGTGCCGCATGTCGGGCCTCGCTCCGGACGCAGCGGTGCTCGTGGCCACCGTTCGCGGGTTGAAGGCGCACAGCGGCAAGCACCACATCGTCGCTGGGCGCCCGCTGCCCGAGGCCATCCTCGCCGAGAATCCCGACGAGGTCCACGAGGGTGGCGCCAACCTGCGCAAGCAGTTGGAGAACCTGCGCATTCACGGCTGCACACCCGTTGTCGCGATCAACGTGTTCCCCGACGACCACCCTGCCGACATCGCCGCGATCGAGGAGATCGCGGCAGAGTTCGGTGCCCGCTCGGCGGTGTCGACGCACTTCGTCGACGGAGGGGCCGGGGCCAAGGACCTCGCTCGGGTGGTCGCTGAAGCGGCCGAGGAACCCAGCGAATTCCGCGTGCTGTATCCCGACGACATGTCGTTGCGCGACAAGATCAACACGGTGGCCACCAAGGTGTACGGCGCCGACGGAGTCGACTACACCCCGCTGGCCGCCCGCCAGATCGACAACTACGAGCGCAACGGATTCGGGAACCTTCCGGTGTGCATCGCGAAGACACACCTGTCGATCTCGTCCGAACCGACGCTGCGCGGCGCTCCGACCGGATGGACGCTGCCGGTGCGCGAGGTGCGTGCATCCGTGGGTGCCGGGTTCGTGTATCCGATCTGCGGTGCGATGAGCACCATGCCCGGCCTCGGCGCGTCACCCGCGTTGCAGCGCATCGACATCGACGCCGACGGCAACATCGTCGGGCTGAGCTGAGGGCGACACGCCATGACGATCGCACCGATCGACGCACTACGCGCGATGCACGAAGAACTCTGGGACCCCGAGCGCGGCATGGACCGCTATGCACCAGGGGTCGTTCCCGGCGTCGACATCTCGTCGCTGAACCTGCACGCTGTTCGAGAGACCGCGAACGGCGCGTTCCTCGACCTGCAGGACGGCAACGTCGAGCGGGCGGTGACCGCATTGCGCAACGTGCTCGCACTGCAGTACCCGGTGTCGGAGTGGCCGTGGAGCGCGACGTTCCCGACCTCGGACAGGCAGCCCGAACCTCCTGGCGACGACGCCGTCGAGTGGGTGCACTACGACCCGAACTGGCGCCAGTTCCTCGGCGTCACGCTGGCGCTCTGCGCGATCATGCACGGTCCATCACTACCGATCGATGTCACGAGTGGGATCAACATCGCGCTCGAACGGTGCGTGACCGGCGAGCCCGGCGATCGGATTCCTCGCTGGTACACCAACCCGAACCTGATGCACGCCTGGTTGCAGGGTCAGGTCGCAGCGAGCACCGGTGATGTCGAGCTGCGGGCGGCCGCTCACAGCCGTCTGTCGGTCCCGATGGAGCGCCTGCTGCGCTACGGCGACGTCGACGAGTACAACTCGCCCACCTACGACGGCATCGATCTCCTGGCGATCGGGCTGTGGGCGATGTATCCGCCCACCCAGGGTTTCGCCGACGCTGCAGCGACCATGCTGCCCCGGATCGGTGAGCGGATCTCGATGCTCTACCACCAGCGCTTCGGCACGTCGTGCGGGCCGTACATCCGCGCCTACGGGCTGGCGCCGACCGAGTACGTGTCGATGTCGGGGTTGCTGTACTCGGTGTGCGGCGAGGCCGCCGAGACCGTGCTGCCGTCGCCGATCACGGACGACACCGTCCACGTGCACGACCTCTACTTCCTCCCCCTACTCGAACATCTCGCGCCCGTACTCACGCCGCACCTGCGGTTCGCGCCGGTCGTCGACGAGCGACAGCACGTCCAGCGCTTCGGCACCTCGGTCGCCGAAAGCCTGCTGCGGGCCGACCTCGCCATCGGCTGGGACACCGGTCGCCGCCACGAGGCGTCACTGCATCAGTACGTGCCGTTCACCGCACACGTGGCCGAGGTCGATGGCAGCGCTACTGCGTTCGGTGTGATGCTGCCTCCCGAAACCCGCTGGGTCGACGTCGAGCGAGTCGGCGACCTCGAGTTCGTGGTCCGAGCGGCCGGGCGCGCCGGGACGGTCGGGTTACGCCTCGTCGGTGCCACGGCGGCCCAGCTCGAGGACAGTCTGCTCCGCATCGGTCGCGTGAACGTCGAGTTCGACGACCCGCCTGTCGAGTTGGCCGACGGCTCGATTCACGGGAGGTCCGAACTGGTCCTCACGTGGTCGGCCGACACCGTCATCGCACGAGTCTCGATCAACGGCTGATCGACGTCCGCCGTCAGTCCGCCGTCAGTCCACCTTCTCACTCACTGCCGTCGAAGCCGCTCCCTCGACGCACGCAACGGACGGGAGGTGAGCCGGATCGCGAACTCGCTTGCCCGGGCAGGAACCGGGACGAACGGGCCTTGGCGGCTGAGCGGCACGGCGTCCTCGACGACCAGCCGATAGGCGACGTAGGCGGCGATCAGGCCGTGCGTGGCGACCAGGCACCAGAAGAACGCAGTTTCGCCGAACGACGCCATGATCGCGCCAGCGACGACCGGTCCGAGCACGGCGCCGGTCCCGTTGACCCGCAGCGACGTTCCGCTCGCCCCCATCGCCGTACCGGGCGCCGACCGGTCGAGGGTGTGCGACAGCAGCAGCGAGTACAGCGGGAACGTCAGGCCACCGAGTACGAACATCACCGGCAGCACCACGGCGCTGCCCTCGGGGATCAGGACGAGCCCGGCGGCCGTGGACGCAGCGGCCACCGCCACGACGAAGATGACGCCGCGACGTGGCAGACGATCCGACGCCCAGCCGATCGGCCACTGCAAGGCGAGCGCACCGAGCGACGGCAACGCGAGGAACGCTGCGGTCATCCCCGACCCGAACCCGGCACGGGTCGCGTACACGGCGCTGAGACCGAAGAGGATCCCGTGCGAGGCGCCCGTGAAGAAGATCCCCACCATCCCGGTCGGCGCAGTGCGGTAGAACTCCCGCACCTTCATCGTCGGCGAGACACGCACCAGTGGAGCATCGGTGGTGGCGGCGAGCGCGACCGGCACGAACGACATCGAGACGAGTATCGACGCGATGATGAACAGCGTGGCGTCGCGCGGGTCGCCGGTGGCGATCAGGAGCTGTCCGATGCCGAGGCCGCCCATCGACGCGATCATGTACACCGCCAGCGTGCGACCGCGGGTGCGAGGGGTGGACGCGTCGTTCAACCATGATTCGACCGCCACGTACAGCCCGGCCATGCAGAACCCGAACACGAACCGCAGCACACCCCAACTGATGGGGTTCACCCACACGAAGTGCACCAGCACCACACACGACGCCAGCGAAGCGAGGCTGGCGAACACCCGGATGTGTCCGACACTCGACAACCACGTGACCACCAACACGGGGCCGAGCAGGAAGCCGGCGAAGTAGCAGGCCATCACCACACCGCTGGTGCGCACGTCGAAGCCCTCGTCGACCATGCGCACGCCGAGCACGGCAAGGTTGAGACCGTTGCCCACCATCAGCATCGCGAAGCCGAGGAACAGCGTCCACAGTGCGATCCCGCCGCGCACGGTCGGATGGACCTGCTCGTCGTGCTCCGACTGCGGTTCAGGGTGGGAATCGGTCAGCGACACGCGACGCGCACACTACCGACGGCGACAAATGAAACTGAGGCGTCAGACCACTCTGAACGCCGGATTCTCATTTGGATCGGCCGCGGAGGCGGTCCAGTTGGCGCTTGTCCCGTTTCGTCGGTCGGCCGGTGCCGCGATCGCGTTGAAAGACCTGGACGTCGTGCTCGCGTTCGGGAGGCGGCGGGCTGAAATCAACGAAGCACTCGGCCGCCACTGCTGCCCCCACCCGCTTGACGATCAGCCGACTGACTTCGAGGATCCGCTCACGATCGTGGAGGTACGCCTCGACGCGATCGCCGACCTTGACCGTCGTCGCCGGCTTCGCCGCCTTTCCGTTGACCTCGACGTGCCCACCTCGGCACGCCGCGGAAGCGTCGCTGCGCGTCTTGGTCATCCGTACCGACCACAACCACTGATCCACACGCGCTGATTCGATGCCATCCAGCCTCCCACACCGACCGTGACCGCTCCACACACCCGAACCAAACCCGAACCAAACCCGAAATGGCGCGTGGTTGTTGCGCTGAGCGCCACAACCACGCAAATTTTCGGGTTGAGGCGGGATCAGGCGGGGGTGGCGGGGAGCTGTTGGGTGATGCAGTGGATGCCGCCACCACCGCCTGCGAGGATCGCACCGACGTCGAGGGCGATCGCCTGGCGGCCGGGGTACTGCTCGGCGATCAGGGCCACCATGTCGGCGTCGGCCGGATGACCGCAGGTGGGGACCAACACGAAGCCATTGCCGAGGTAGTAGTTGAGGTACGGCACGACGACCCGCTCGGGGCCGTCGCCGCGGTCGATCTCCGAGAACGGGAGCACCGGCACCGTCACGACCTCGATCGCTCGACCCTGTGCGTCGAGCGCTCCCTGCGCCACGCGGCGGTCGACGTCGAGACGGAGCCAGTCGTCTTCGTCTGGGTCATCGCATCCCTGCAGCACGAGGCGTCCGGGAGCAGCGAAGGCAGCGATGTTGTCGACGTGGCCGTCGGTGTCGTCGTCGAGGGCCAGCCCGTGCGGCAACCAGATCGTGCGCTCGGCACCGAGTTCGGCGCGCAGCATCGCCTCGATCTCGACCTGCGTCATGGTCGGATTGCGGTTGGGATGCATGAGGCACTGGGTGGTGGTGACCAGCGTGCGGTCGCCGTCGCCGGTGATCGAGCCGCCCTCGAACACCATGTCGATCGAGCGCACCGGATCGCCCCGGCCTGCCGCGAATCGAGCGGCGGCCGCCGCGTCGTCGTCGTAGGGCAGGAACTTCTCGCCCCAAGAATTGAAGCGCCAGTCGGTCGCCACCCGATCGCCCGCTTCGTCGACCACGTAGATCGGCCCGGTGTCGCGGAACCACGAATCGTCGATCGCCTGCTCGACCACCTCGACGCCCGACCCACACATCGCCGCCGCCCGCTCGGCGGTGCGGGGAGCGGCCAGCATCGTCAACGGCTCGAACCGGGCGATCGCATTGGCGACCTCAGCGTGAGCGGCCTCGGCGTCGGCGTACAGATCGCCCCACATGTCGGCGCGCACCGGCCAACACATCGCGGTGGCCTCGTGCGGCTCCCACTCCGCCGGCAGCCGAGTCACCGCGCTCTCATCCCGTGCTGGCCATCGAGGGTGACGATCGAGCCGTAGAGCTCGGGGCGACGATCTCGGAACAGGCCCCACGCGGCGCGCTGCGTGCGCAGCTGTTCGCGATCGAACGTGGCGACCAACACGGCCTCATCGACGCGTCCGGCCTCGGCGACCTTGGCGCCGGTGTTGTCGGCGATGAACGACGACCCGTAGAACGTGATTTCGCACTTCTGGCCGACCTCGCGCCCGATGCGATTCGCTGCGACGAGCGGCATCAGGTTGGCGCCGGCGTGACCCTGCATCACCCGTTGCCAGTGGCCGCTCGAGTCCCACGTGGGGTCGGGCGGCTCGCTCCCGATCGCCGTGGGATACAGCAGGACCTCGGCGCCGAGCAGCGCCATCGAGCGGGCCGATTCAGGGAACCATTGATCCCAGCAGATCCCGACACCGATCGTGCCGTGCATCGTGTCCCACACCCGAAAGCCGGTGTCGCCCGGACTGAAGTAGTACTTCTCGGTGTAGCCGGGGCCGTCGGGGATGTGGCTCTTGCGGTAGTGGCCGAGCGTGCGGCCATCGGCGTCGACGATCACGACCGTGTTGAACAGCGCCTGGCCCGCACGTTCGTAGATCGAAAGCGGAAGCACCACGCCGAGTTCGGCGGCGACGACAGCGAAGTGCTCGATCGTCGGATGACCGTCGAGCGGGCGCGCCCGATCGAGGTGCTCCGGCAGCTGGTCCTTGCAGAAGTACGGCCCCTCGAACAGCTCGGGGATCAAGATGATCTGGGCTCCCTGCGTCGCTGCATCGCGCACGAGCCGCTCGGCTGTCGCGACGTTTGCGTCGAGGTCGTCGACCATCGCCATCTGCAGGGCAGCGACCCGGAGTTCACTCATCGTCGAGACGCTACTGGGCCGAGTTCAGCTCAGTCGTCGGTGAGGGCGTCGGCGCGCTGCCACGCCGCTTCGAGGCGATCGAGGCGCTCGGTCGCGCTGGAGCGCAGCGCGGTAGCGACATCGGCGACGAGCAGGTCGAGCAGGGCGAGCGTGCCGACGTGACTGTCGAACGGCCCCGCGGATGCGGCGTCGACGACGAACGAGTGGTCGGCGGCGCGAGCGAGCGGCGACAGCACGCTGTCGGTGATCGAGATCACGGCCGCACCGTTCGAGCGCGCCTCGCGCTGGGCGTCGATCAGCCAGCGTTCGTAGCGCCGCAGGTCGAGCACGACGACCGTCGCCTCGGCGCCGACCAACGCCAACGTGCGCACGATGTCGATCGGGTTGCCGTCGAGGAGGCGGCAGGCAGGCCGAAGCTGTTCGAGGTCGCCGACGAACTGCATCGCGACGCCACGAGACGCCACTCCCGAGAGCACCAACACCGGACGCGCCGAGGCGGCGAGCAACGCCACTGCGCCTTCGAGGGTTGCGGGGTCGACGGCTTCCAGCGTTGCGTGCACGTTGGAGATCTCCATCGCGAGATGCCGAGCGAGCAGCGCCGGTCCCCCGGTGGCCGGCTGGTCGCGAATTCGTTCGACAGCGGGACGCAACTGTCCAGCGAGGTCGCGGCGGATCGACGCCTGCAGCTCGGAATACCCGTCGTAGCCGAGCTTGACCGCGAACCGCACGACGGTCGCAGTGCCGGCGCCCGCCGCTGCGGCGAGGTCGGCGACGGTGCCGAACGCAACGACCTGCGGACCGGCGAGGATCGTCTCGGCGATCCGGCGCTCGGACGGCGTGAGACGTTCGGCCTGTTCGCGCAGCCGTTGCTCGACCTCCATGAAACGATCACCGTAGCGGGCGGCGTTCCCGCTCGAGCTACCCGGTGACTCGCGGTGTTTCATTCTCGTGATACAGTTGGCACATCCGTTTCATCCACGAGGAGGCGACCATGTCCACGACGAGTGCCACCACCACACAGTGCGCGCCAGCATCGATCGATGCCTCCGGATGGGTTGTGGGCATGCCGCCCACCGATCAGCTCGACGAGGGCCTGGTTCTTCGTGCCGCGCTCGGCGCCCGTGACCTTCCCAGCGACGTCGACGAAGCGATCGTGCGGTTCGCGTCCCAGTCACATCGATCAGGCGCACTGCTCATCCGTAACGCGCCGATCGGGGATCTGCCGTTGACACCAGCCACGCCGAAGTCGCCCGTCGTCAAGGACCTGGGGACCGAACTCACACTGTTGACTGTCGCTCGCCGGCTCGGCCAGCCTGTCGGCTACGTCCCCGAGCACGGCGGCCGCATCGTGCAGAACATCGTGCCGACCCAGACCGACGCCGACCGTCAGACGTCGACTTCGTCGCGGTCGAAGCTGATGTTCCACACCGAGACCGCGTTCCATCCATTCCGCCCGCGGTACCTTCTGCTGTTGTGCCTGCGCGGCGATCCGTCAGCACACACCACGCTCGTCTCGGTTCACGAATTGATGGATCAGCTTCCCGACGACGTCGTCGAGGTGATGTTCGAGCCGCGCTTTCGAACCGCGGTCGACGTCAGCTTCCTCGGGGGGCGGAACAACGAGCTGGGGCCGGACCGCCCACTGATCACCGGCACCCGGGAAGAGCCGACGTTCGTGTTCGACGCCGACCTCACCGTCGGCACCGACACCGAAGCCGACGACGTGCTCGTACAGGTCCGCGACCTGATCGAGGAGATCCAGACCTCGGTCGTGCTCGAACCCGGCGATCTGCTCGTGGTCGACAACAACGTCGCAGTGCACGGCCGCTCGCCCTTCACCGCTCGCTTCGACGGCTACGACCGGTGGCTGCAGCGATCCTTCGTGGTCACCGACCTCGCCCCGAGTGCCGGCCAACGCGACGGCCGAGTGATCACCACCGAATTCGGCCACTGACCGGCCACGGTCGGTCACGCCAGGCCCGGCACGGTGTGACGGTCAGATCTCCACGAGCGTGCCGACTTCGAAGACGCGGTCGGCGGGGAGGCAGAAGAAGCGTGAAGCGCTGGATGCGCTGCGGTTCAGCGCCACGAACAGCTGCTCGCGCATCGGACGCATCCCGGGTGCCTTCGTCGCCGAGACTGTCTCGCGTCCGATGAAGTAGGTGACGGCCTCCGGATCGAAGCGCTGCCCTGGGATCGCCAGCAATTCCAGCGCCTCGGGCACATTCGGCTCGTCGAGATACCCGAAACGGAGATCGACTTGTTGGATACCGGAGCCGACCTTGCGCATCTTCGCCCGCTCCTCTGGCGGGACTCGAGGCACCTCCGACGTCTCGACCGACACCAACAAGGTGAGTTGGTGCAGCACGTGATTGTGCCGCAGGTTGGCGATCAACGCCGGCGGTGCGGCACCGACGTCTTTGAACATGTAGACGGCGATACCCGGCACACGCTCGACGTCGGCCGCCTGCGCTTCGTGGACGACCGTGTCGATCGGACGTTCACCTCGATGAATGCGCTCGGCGACCAGTTGGCGGCCGCGCCGCCATGTGGTCATGAGCGTGACGAGCGCGAGACCGACGACGAGCGGGAACCAACCACCGGTGACGATCTTGGGGACATTCGCCGAGAAGAACGCCATGTCGACCACCAGCAACGGGACGCAGACGGCGAGCGCCCTGACGAGCGACCAGCCCCATCGGTCGCGGGCTACCCGGAAGAACAAGAGCGTCGTGATCAGCATCGTCATCGTGACGGCGATGCCGTAGGCCGACGCGAGATTGCTGGAGCTGCGGAATCCGAGCACCAGCCCGACGCAACCGATCATCAACAGCCAGTTGACGACCGGTACGTAGATCTGGCCGATGTGGTGCGGCGATGTGTGCACGATCTTCACGCGTGGCAGGTAATCGAGCTGCACGGCCTGCGCGGTGAGCGAGAACGCCCCCGAGATCAACGCCTGCGACGCGATGATCGTGGCCATCGTGGCGAGTAGCGCCAACGGCAGCGTGCCCCACGATGGAGCGAGCCGGTAGAACGGGCTCTCGATCATCTCCGGCGACGCTCCGAGCAACGCGGCTTGTCCGAAGTAGTTCAGCAGCAGCGCCGGGAGCACGAGCACGTACCAACTCAGCTGGATCGGTCGACGACCGAAGTGTCCCATGTCGGCGTAGAGCGCCTCGCCGCCGGTGACCACCAAGAAGATCGAGCCCAGCGCCACGAACGACCTGAGGGGTTCATCACCGAAGAACGTGATCGCATAGGTCGGCGAGATCGCACGCAACACGCCGGGGTGTTCGAGCACCTGACGGAGACCGAGCGCGCCGAGCGTGGTGAACCACAGCAACATCACCGGCCCGAAGATCCGAGAAATCCGTGCGGTACCGTGGCGCTGCACGGCGAAGAGTCCCACCAGGATCACGATGGCGATCGGGATGACGAAGTCGGAGAAGGCATCGCTGGCCACCTCGAATCCTTCGACTGCGCTGAGCACCGAGATCGCTGGCGTGATCAATCCGTCGCCATACAGCAGCGCCGTCCCGAACACGCCGAGCGTGATCACCGCGGCGAGCGCGCCCTTCGGTTGACCCGAAGCCGGCCCGACGAGCGCGGTGAGTGCGAGGATGCCGCCCTCACCGTGGTTGTCGGCCCGCATGACCAGTGCGAGGTACTTGATCGAGATCACGATCACCAACGCCCAGAACACGATCGACGCGATGCCGTATGCGTTCTCGACGGTGACGGCCAGATCGGCGTGATCGAAACTCTCCCTCACGGCGTAGATCGGGCTGGTGCCGATGTCGCCGTAGACGATCCCCAGCGCTCCGAGAGCCAGCGCTGCGGTCGTGCCCGACGAGTGCCCAACAGCTTCTCTCGTGCTCACATCACCTTCTCGAAGCTCGTCGATCGAACGGGCGCGCCCGGCCGACCGACAAGTGAATCAGCGCTCGAGGAGTTTGTTGCGGACGATCGCGGCCTCGGGCGAACTCAGCGGACGGTTGGACTTGACCCGGACGGTCACCGTGTCGACCGCCACCTGGTCGTCGGACTCGGGTTCGTGGGTCTCGATGTCGCGCATGAACACGACCCCGGTGAGCCCCACGTCGTTCGACGCCCCGGCCAAGCGATCGACGGCACGCTGTTCGTCGGCGGCCGCCCAGTCGTCGAGGGGCACCTCGATGTCGCTCACCGCTGGAAGCTGCGAGAGGTTGGTGACCGCCTCGATCGAATGATGCCCGGCGTGCCACGTCGCCCCGTCGGGAGTGCGGAGTCGGATCGATGCCGAGCCGATCAGGTCGACGGTGCCGCGCACCTCGGTGCTCGACACCCGCAGCACCACCTCGTCGCCCACCGCGTAGCGATCCTCGAGCAGCGCTCGAGTACCGCCGAGGAAGTCCTTCACGAAGTCCTGGGCGCTCAGTGCAATGGCCAAACCAACGAAGCCGGCGCTGGAGATGGCAAATGCCAGGTTGACGCCGAGGATTTCGAGCGCTGCGAAGATCGCGAACATGAAGATCACGACCGTGACCACACGGCCGAGCATGCGAGCCACGGCGTCGGCTCGCTGACGCTTGCGGACGTCGGCCTTGCCATCGTCGCCGAGTCGGTCGAGTCGGACCCGCCACGTACCGTCAGCTCGCTGCGCTCGACGAACCGCTCGCCGGGTGAGCGTTCGAATGGTGGTGCGGGCGATCCACGACAGGGCGATTGCGATGGGGAGGAGGATGACGGCCTCCGAGGCCGAGGCGAACCAGTTGAGCATTGTGTTCCTTGCGACGAATCGAACATTACGGTTGTGTTACGAACTTCATCCTGCCACGCAGGCGGCGAGCTCCAACGTCGCCGCCGGACTTCGCAATGTGACATCGCTCACGTCGCCACTGCGCACCCGGCACAGCGGCGGTCAGCGCGACGGGCCGCCGCCGAGCAGTGACGACCAACAGGGCGATAGCGTGCGTCCGTGTCTCCGGCCAAGCGCCCCGAACCGATCACGTTGGGGTGGCGCGAATGGGTAGCGCTCCCCGACTGGGATGTGGCGCACATGAAGGCGAAAGTCGACACCGGCGCCCGGACATCATCGCTGCACGCATTCGGGCTGGAGTGGTTCGACCGCGACGGAAGCCCATGGATCCGTTTCGAAGTCCACCCCTGGCAACGCTCGACAGCCGACTCCGTCGTCGCCGAGGCTGCCGTCGTCGCGACCCGCGACGTCAAGAGTTCCTCCGGCGAAGTCGAACACCGACCCGTCGTGCACACCTCGGTCGTCCTCGCCGGTCGACCGGTCACGGCCGAGGTCACACTGACGCGCCGCGACGAGATGGGATTTCGCATGCTCGTCGGACGTGAAGCCCTCCGCAATCGGTTCCTCATCGACCCCGGCGTGTCCTACCTCGGCGGTCGACCCGACAAGTCGGTTCGCCGCCGCAACCGCAGTGAGGCAATCGGTGAGCCACCGCCTGCCACGACTCGTCCAACTCGCTCGCCCCGGAGGCCAACGTGAAGCTCGCCATCCTGTCGCGGGCACCGCGCTCGTACAGCACCAAGCGCCTCAAGCTCGCCGCGCTCGACCGCGGCCATCAGTGCAAGGTGCTCGACACGTTGCGATTCGCGATCGACCTGTCCGGCGACGAACCCGACCTGCAGTTCCGGGGCAAGCCGCTGTCGGACTACGACGCCGTCGTCCCGCGAGTCGGGGCGTCGATCACCTACTTCGGTTCGGCCGTGGTCCGCCAATTCGAACAGATGGACGTGTTCACACCGAACACGGCCAACGGCATCACCAACTCGCGCGACAAGCTGCGCGCGATCCAGATCCTGTCGCGCCACGACATCGGGATGCCGAAGACCGCGTTCGTGCGTGACCGCAAGGACGTACTGCCAGCGATCGAGCGGGTCGGTGGCGCTCCGGTCGTGATCAAGCTGCTCGAGGGGACCCAGGGCATCGGCGTGATCCTCGCTCCCGACAAGAAGGTGGCCGAGGCGATCATCGAGACGCTCCACAACACCAAACAGAACGTCCTGATCCAGGAGTTCATCGCCGAGAGCAAGGGGCGCGACATTCGCGCGCTCGTCGTCGGCGATCGGGTCGTGGCGGCGATGCGTCGCACTGCGCAGGGCGACGAGTTCCGCTCGAACGTCCACCGTGGCGGCACGGTCGAGGGCGTGTCGCTCGACGCGAAGTACGAACGCACCGCCGTGCGCGCCGCGCAGATCATGGGGCTGCGCGTCGCAGGCGTCGACATGTTGGAGGGCAACGACGGCCCACTCGTGATGGAGGTCAACTCCTCACCAGGACTGGAAGGCATCGAGCGGGCCACCGATCTCGACGTGGCCGGAGCGATCATCGATCACGTGGCCAACCAGGTCGCGTTCCCGGAACTCGATGTACGCCAACGCCTGTCGGTGAGCACCGGATACGGCGTCGCCGAACTCCTCGTGCGCGAGGCCGGCGACTTCGTCGGCAAGACGATCGGCGAGTCGGGTCTACGCGACCGCGACATCACCGTGCTGACCCTGCACCGCGACACCGATGTGATCCCCAACCCACGCGACGCCCGCAAGCTCGAGGCCAACGACCGACTGCTGTGCTTCGGCAATCTCGAAGAGATGCGCGACATGATCCCCGCCCGCCGGAGGCGGCGTGCTCGTGTCCGCAAGCTGCCCGAACATCCGCTCCCCGAACCCGACTGACCTGCATCGACTGACCGTCGAGCGCAACACTGCGTCTCGTCGATCGCAGTACGGTTCGACTGTGGAGCACGACGTCGACCTCGATGACATCCGGGCCGCCCGCGGCGTGATCGCCGAGGTCGTGAAGCACACGCCGGTGATCAGCTCGCTCACCCTGTCGACCGGCATCGGCGGCAACGTCGTACTCAAAGCCGAGAACCTGCAACGAACGGGCGCGTTCAAGATCCGCGGTGCCACCAACAAGGTTGCCTCGTTGGGCGCCGACGCGTCGCGAGGCGTCACCACCGGGAGCGCGGGCAACCATGCGCAGGCACTCGCCTTCGCCGCACAGTACTTCGGCGTGCCTTGCGAGATCTTCGTTCCTGTCGGCGCGTCGATCACCAAAATCGATGCGTGCCGGGCGCTCGGTGCCACCGTCGTCGAACACGGCGCGGCCCTCGCCGAGGCAGTCGCCGAGGCGAAGGATCGCGCATGCTCGACGGGGATGACGTTCTGCGCTCCGTTCGACGACCCCGCTGTCGTGGCCGGTCAAGGCACGCTCGGGCTGGAACTGGTCGAGGACATCGATGATCTCGCGACCATCGTCGTCCCGCTCGGTGGTGGGGGTTTGATCAGCGGAACGGCGATCGCGGTCAAGTCGCTTCGGCCCGACGTTCGAGTGATCGGCGTCCAGGCTTCGGTCTGTGCACCGTACGCCGGTGGGTCGCCGGCCGATGGACCGGTGGTCACGCTCGCCGATGGCATCGCTGTCAAGTTCCCCGGCGAACTGACGGGACCGCTCGTCGAGCGGTGGGTCGACGAGATCGTCACGGTCGACGAGGACGCGATCGCCGACGCGATGGTGATGTTGATGGATCGGGCGAAACTCTACGTCGAGGGCGCTGGCGCAGTCGGGGTGTCGGCCCTGCTGTCGGGGGTGGTCACGCCCAGCATCGAGGGGTCGACGTGCATCGTGCTGTCCGGAGGCAACGTCGACCTCGGCGTCGTGCCCAGCCTGATCCGCCGCCACGAGAACAGCGCCGGTCGTCGATTGTCGGTCGTCGCCCGCATCGACGACCAGCCGGGTTCGCTCGCCCACCTCCTCGCCGTGTTCGCCGACGGCGGCGCCGACCTGATCGAGGTACAACACGTTCGCGAAGGGCTCGAACTGCACGTCCGCGAGACCGGCATCCACGCCACGTTCGCGGTGCGCAGCGGCGAGCAAGCCACTGCGCTGATCGCGTCGGCGCGAGCTGCGGGCTACGAGATACGCCAGAGCAGTTGGTGACGCAGACACCACCCGTCACTTTCACCGGCAGACGGTGCAGCGGACGTCGGCAGGGACGTCGCCGTTCACGAGCGCGGTGAGGAAATCGACGAGCCGGACGCCCTCGACCTCCAGGTCGTAGAAGTCGTCGTGCATCACGATGGTGTGCGACTCGCCCGGGGCGATGTAGGACGCCACGGGAACGCCCGCCGATTCGATGTCGAACTCGGTCTGGTCGATGAACGATGCGAGGTCGTCGGCTTCGATGCCGGCGAGTCCGGCAAAGGTGGCTTGCACCTGGTCGTGGGCGTAGTCGAAGCGGGCGAACGTGATCTCGGGATGCTCGGTGCCGGCTTGGACGTAGAGGCCCGGCATGCTCCACTCCTCCGGGGTGAGGCCCTCGTTCACCCGCCAGTCGGGCACGTTCTCGAGCACGCCCCCACAGCGCTCCGATTCCGGCGTTGAGGGCAGGCACGTCGGGGTACGCCGCCGAGCTGTCACCGAACGTGACGATCTCGGTGTTGGGCAACGAGTCGGCAGCGAGCCCCGCGAACGCCGGCGTCGGGATCGAGCCGGCACTTGCTCCGGCGACCACGAGTTGCTCGACATCGGGATGGTTGGCGAGCACCGTGTCGAGCCCCTTCATCGCATTGGGGAAGCCGTTGTGGTCGATGGTCACGGTGTCGGAGTACTCGGTGACGCGGTCGCCGAGATGCACATCACCCGTGCAGTAGGGCACGTAGACGATCGAGTGACCGGCCAGCGGGTTCTCGGGGTTCGTCTCGTCGAAGATGCCGCCGAAGTCCGGTGCCTCGCCGATCGTGAGATTGCGCGTGAACGACGAACTGTCGGGGCCGCACGTCTCGGCGCTGAAGCATGCGCCACCACCCTGGAAGAACAACACCACCTTGGTGGGGTGGGCCGGTCGTTCCCACAGCTCGAACTCGCTGCCGTCGGAACATGTGCAGTCGTCACCGCCCGGGATCGAGATCCAGGCGCCCACCGTGATGGCGTCGGTGGTCGTCGGCGCGTCCGTGGTCGTCGGCGCGTGCCAGCGTCGTCGCCGATTCGGTGACTGGCGGTGCTGACGTGTCGGGTACCGATTGGGCATCGTCGGATCCGCTGCAGGCCGCGACGAGGAGGATGCCAGCCAGCAACGAGGTGGTCGCCGTCACTTCATCTGCACATCATCGCCCGATCCAGCCGGCACCGACCAACTGGATCGACGGTGCGACGCCTCGGTATCGGAGCGCGGATCAGCTTGCCCGGTACGCCGCGTCGAGACGCGGAAGCAGCGAGCCGTCGACGCTGACGGTCCCCTCATCGACCAGCTTCACCAAGTGGGCGAGCACGCTGCGACGGGCTGGCTTGTGCAGCTCGCGCCGAACGTCGCCGTAGAGCCACTCGACGATCATGGGAATCGTGTCGAGACCCGACCGGACGGCGTCGAGTACTTGGCGTTCGCGCTGTAGACGATGCTCGATCAGCTCGGTGACGAAGCGGGACGGGTCGGCGATCGGTGGGCCGTGCGTCGGGATGGCCACGTCGTCGGCACGCCCGGCCACGATCCGCAGCGACTCGAGGTATGCCGCCATCTCGCCGTCGGGCGGTGACACCACGGTGGTGCTCCACCCCATCACGTGATCGCCGGTGAAGATCGTACGCGTGGTGCCGTCGTCGAGCACGAAACACGTGTGGTTCGAGGTGTGCCCAGGCGTGTGCAGCGCTGTCATCGCCCATCCGTCGCCCGCTGTCACCTCATCGCCGGTGCCGACCACGACGTCGGGGGCGAACTCGCGATCAGTCGACTCTTCGACCACCGACGCAACCGGTTCCTCGTCGCCCGACTCGCCGTCGGCGCGTCGCTCCTCGGCTTCGCGCCGTTCCGCCGCCAGCACCTCGGACGGGTCGTCACCGATGTCCCAGGTGTCGTCGCCATGGGGGCCGAACGCCATGGTGGGCGCACCGGTCTCTGCGGCGAGCCACGCCGCGAGCGGCGAGTGGTCGGCGTGGCAATGGGTGATCAGGATGGCGCGCACGGTGCTGCCCGCGAGCGCCGCAACGAGCGCATCACGGTGACTGTCGAGACGCGGGCCCGGGTCGACGACGACGACGTCACCTCGCCCCACGGCATCGCCACCCACGATGTATGTCCCGGTGCCGTGGTAGGTGAACTTCGACGGATTCTCCGCGATCACCCGCCACACCAGCGGAGCAATCGGCATCGACGCTCCGTAGGTGAACGACTCGCGATCGAGCGTCAGGAACTGCATCGCGTCCACTCGAGCGCCTCGAGGCGACCGACGGGCCGGCCGTGACCGAGGACGGGCACCTCGACCTGTTCGACGGTGCTCGCCGCCATCGCATCGACATCGACGCCCACGGAGCGCAGCGCCTCCGCGACGATGGCCTGGCGTGCGGAATCGCTGCCGTCGGCCACCTTGAACGCGATCGCGCGACCATCGGCGAGCCCGGCGGCCATCACCCCAGCGGCGCCTTCCTTCGCGACCAGTGTCGGTACGGCCTGCATCCAGAGCGTGACGTCGCGTGTCGGCCCACCGACCATCGAGGGGTGCGACGACATCGCTCGGCCGACCATCGACCCAGGCGCAGCCAATGTGGCGAACGCCCTGGCCAGATCTGCGAGCCCGATTGCATGGGTCGGGGCGCCGCACCCGTCGACGCCGACGTGGGTCACGACAGCGCCGAGCGACTCGATCCCCGCGGTGATGGCCACCTGCAACGAATGATCCAGCTCGAGGTAGCCGTCGATCGGCCAGCCGTTGATCCGACAGGTGGCCAACATCGCAGCGTGCTTGCCCGAGCAGTTCTGTTGCAGCGGGGACGGCTCGACGCCGGCGACCCTGGCGCTGGCCCGTGCGGACGTGCCGGATGGGCGGGCGGCGGTATTGGCGAGGTCGGTCTCGCCGAGGTCGTACCGCGCCAGGATCGAACGGACCGCTTCGAGATGCAGCGCCGATCCGTCGTGACTCGCGCACGCGACAGCGAGCTGGTCGTCGGCGAGTTCGAGCCCGAGGCCGACCATCGCGTGGGCCTGCATCGGCTTGAGGCACGATCGCGGATAGACCACGAGGCCCGGATCGCCGATGGTGGCCAGCACCGTTCCATCGGAGTCGATCGCGACACCGGCGCCGTGGTGGACCGACTCTTCCAGTCCACTGCGCGTCGCCAGGGCAATCGGAGCCACCCGGTCGTCGAAACGGGTCATGTGGGATCGGGTGTCGCGCCGACGTCGGGTGGCGCATTCGGGCTGCCGCTCGATCGTGCCGATCGGGGTTCGGGCACCGCGGTGAGCTGGCTGTCCATCACGTCGTATCGGTTGCCCCACTCGCTCGTGAGCGCCTGGATCATCGCGGCGGCCGGAAGGGCGAGCAACGCCCCGACGAAACCGAGCAACGACGCGCCACCGAGCGCGGCACCGAATGCCACCGCCGGATGGAGCTCCATCGTGCGAGCGGTGATGCGCGGCGCGAAGAAGTAGTTCTCGATCTGCTGGTAGACGACGATGAACCCGATCACGATCGCCGCCTTCAGCGGTGAGTCGAGCAGCGTCAATAGCACCGGCAGGATCCCGGCGAGGTAGGTGCCGACCACCGGCAGGAACTGGCTGACGAGGCCCACCCACAGCGCCAAGGCGATCGGCGCGGGGGTGCCGATCGACTGGAAGACGATCCAGTGGAAGAACGCCGACAGCAGCGCGAGGAGTGCCCGAGAGTAGAGATAGCCGCCGGTCTTGGTGATCGCCAGTTCCCAGGCCCGGAGCACCTGGGCCTGGCGAGCCGGGTTCAGACGCGAGCAGATCCCGCGTCGCATGCGCGGGCCATCGGCGACCAAGTAGTAGGTGAACAGCAGCACCGACAGCGCCTGGAAGATCACGCCGACCACGGTCAACGACAATCGGACCGCCTCGTCGCTCTGTGATTGGATGAACTCCTGGACGCGCCCGTCCGGGTCGTTGAACTCTCCGATCACGTCCTGTGGATCGATGTTCGTGCCGAAGTTGTCGTTGAGGAAGTTGACCGTGTCGGTGATGTACGCATCCGACTCGGACAGCAGGTCGGCGACCTGGGTGCCGACGAGCGTGCCGACCGCGCCGGCGAAGATCAGGAATGCCGTGAGAACGCCCAACAGGATCATGATCGTGGCTCGGCCACGCCGCCAGCCGCGCCGTGCCAGCCTGTTGACGCCCGGTTCGATCGCCAACGACAGGAACACCGACACGAGCAGCAGCACCAACAATGACGACAGCCGGTGGAACACGTGCCGGGTCGTGAACGTGAGCAGGTACCCGAGCCAGAACAGCACGATGGTGGGGATCACCCACCGCGGCAGCGTGCGATCGGTGGCGCGTCGTTCGAGTGGCCGACCCTCGGCGTCAGTGGGGCGACGGCCCGACCTGCCGGACCCGGCAGGCGCGGTCTCCGGCTCGGGCGGCATTTCTTCGGGCACGTCCGGATGGTACTCACGGGGCCGTGGCACGATGGGCCAATGGCACTCGACGTTCGAACTTGGCTCGGCGAGCAGGTGAGGACTCGGGTGATCGGACCCGAGGCGCCCACCCGTCACGCCGAGCTGTTCGACACCGGCGAACCTGGATGGTTCGCCGACGATGCGCCGATCCGTCGGGTGCATGCCGACGCCTCGATGTTCATCGGCGGATTACGGGCGCTGCTGTTCCAGTCGTTGCATCCGCTGGCGATGGCGGGCGTCGCGCAGCATTCCGACTACCGCCGCGATCCGTGGGGTCGTCTCCAACGCACCGCCGACTTTCTCGCGGCCACCACGTTCGGGCCGGCATCGCAGGCCCAGCGAGCCGTCGACGTGGTCCACCGCGTGCACCGCCATGTGGAGGGTTTCGCATCGAACGGCGAACCGTACGCCGCCAACGATCCGCACCTGCTCGAGTGGGTGCACATCGCCGAGCTCGACAGCTTCCTCGCCGCGCACGACCGCTACGGAGCCGAACCGCTGGTCGGTGACGATCGCGACCAGTACGTTGCAGATACTGCGGTGGTGGCGCGTGCACTCGGGGTCGTCGATCCTCCCGACACCGAGGCACGACTGCGCGTCCGTCTCGCCGCGTTCCGGCCCGAACTGCGTGGCACCGGTGAGGCGCGCGCCGCAGCTCGCTACCTCCTCCTGCAGCCGCCGCTGCCGCTCGCCGCACGCGCCCCCTACGGCCTGATCGCCGGCGCTGCAGTCGCCCTGATGCCAGGGTGGACGCGCGTGCCGCTCCGCCTGCCCTGGCTGCCGGTGTCGGAGGCGGTGGCGTTGCGTCCCGCCGGAGAGATCGTCACCCGCACCCTCCGCTGGGCCACCCCCCCACCAACGGGAGTTGTTCGAGATGTGCCTGGCACATCTCGAACAGCTCACGCTGGTGGGATGGTGGCCCAGCGGAGGGTGCGGGTGACGATCTCGCCGGCGGGGCGCAAGGCCACCGCCTCCGACACCGGCAGC
>JBBQEU010000051.1:0-22688 GCA_038321235.1 Acidimicrobiales bacterium
ACGACGCTCACCCGCTTTCGCAACGTGTTGGCACCGGAAACCTATGAGGCATTCCTGGCCGACTACGAACGTGAACTGATCGAAGCACTCGGGAGTGATGAGCCGTGCTTCTTCCCGTTCAGTCGGATCCTGTTCGTCGCCCGCAAACCCTGAGCAGGCGTCGCGATCAGCGGCGACCGATCGCCACCGACACGCGCTCAGGAGTACCCACACGGACCGGCTTGGAGTGGTCCATCATCGGGCGTGGCCGATCGCCTGCCGACGCAGCGAGCATCGCCGCTTCGCCGTGCCCGTCGACGCACTCGGGATCGGGGCCGTCGAGCGGGATTCCGACGAAGAACTTCGCCGCCATGCACCCTCCCTGGCAGGCGTCGTAGCTGCCGCACGATGTGCACGCGCCCGCCGACTGTGGCGTGCGCAGTTCGGCGAACAGATCGCTGTGCTTCCACACCTGGGCGAAGCCGCCCTCGTCGCGTACCGAGCCGGCCTTGAACTCGTCGTGGATCACGAACGGGCATGCGTACACGTCGCCGATGGGATCGATCAGACACACCACACGCCCAGCGCCGCACATGTTCAACCCGGGCAGCGGCTGTTCGCCCAGTGCGTTGAGGTGGAAGAAGGAGTCGCCGGTGAGCACGTTGTCGCCGTTGGCCACGAGCCAGTCGTAGATCTGGCGTTGCTGGGCCTGGGTCGGATGCAGGTCGTGCCACGAGTCGGCTCCGCGGCCGGACGGTCGCAGCCGGGTGATGCGCAGCTGGGCGCCGAACGAGTCGGCGAGCGCCTTGAACTCGTCCAGCTGATCGACGTTGTGCCTGGTGACGACGACGGAGATCTTGAACTCACCGAACCCGGCGTCACGCAGGTGGTTCATGGCCCGGATGGCCGTGTCGTACGAACCCTCGCCGCGCACGGCGTCGTTGGTGACGGCGTCGGTGCCGTCGAGGCTGATCTGGATGTCGAGATACTCCATTGCCGCAAGGCGCTGTGCCTTGTCGGCGTCGATGAACGCACCATTCGTGGAGAACTTCACACCGATGCCGCGACCGATCGAGTACTCGAGTAGCTCGAAGAAGTCGCGGCGGATCATCGGTTCGCCGCCGCCGATGTTGATGTAGAACACCTGGAGATCGTGCAGTTCGTCGAGCACGGCCTTGGCCTCGTCGGTGGTCAGCTCGCGAGGGTCGCGGCGGCCCGACGATGACAGGCAGTGCACGCATTCCAGGTTGCAGGCGTAGGTGAGTTCCCAGGTGAGGCAGATGGGCGCGTCGAGGCCGCCCTTCAGCTGCTCAACCAGGTGCGTCTTCGTGGCGCTCATGGAGCATCTCCGATTCGGTGAGGGCGATCAGTGCCCGCTCGAACGACTGCCAGCGGGCGGGTTCGATGTCGCAGGCGAGCAGTGTGTCAGCGAGCGTGTCGTCGCCGTTGAGCGCCTGCACGACGCGGACGACATCGGGGTGTTTCAGGAAGATCAGCTTGCGATTGCCGTAGTGGTAGGCGAGCGCACCGAACGGTTCGGGCCGCAGCGCCACCTGTGGGTGGAGCGCGAGCCGCCGATCGAGCAGTGTGGTGGCGCCTTCGGTGGCGGTCACGTCGATGGGTCGGTCGCTCGCCGATGCAGACGTCAGTAGACGCCGCACATCCCGTCGATCGAGATCTCTTCCACGAGCAGCTCGTCGTCGATCAGTTCGTCGGTGACGGCATCGGACGTCACGGCGGGGTCGTCGAGCGTGGTAGTCGTTTCATTCATGGGGCGAGACTAACCGCAGTGGTTGGAGTGCACCATCTCGGCGTCGATCACCGAACGGGCGTGATCGATGCGAACAACCCCGCTTCGTCGCGGCGCCAACGGGTGGCGGCGATCGTGATGCCGGCGCGCAGCACTGCGACGCCAGCGCCGAGAGTCGCAACGGCACACAACGTGACGAGTGCGAGCGATTGCTGGTTGACCGCCCAGAACAGCGCCAATGCGACGGGCAGGGTGACGATGGCGAGCGCAGCGATCACGATCGCCAGTGCGATGGCGGCGAACCAGCCCTTGTTCGAGTCGCCCGTGGCGAGTGGATTGTCGCTGTCGGGGATCGCGATCGGCACGAGGATCGACTGCACCATCGCGCCGCCGGTGCCGGCGAAGAGGCCGCCGATGCCGACGAGGATCCCGGCCGGCAGGTAGTTCCACTCAGCGGACACGCCAGCAGCGATCAATGGTCCGACGATGGCGATCGGGGCTGCCACCACCACCACCGAGCGGGCCTTGGCGCGCACGAGGACTCTGGCGTCGACACCGGTGAGGATCTCACCAGCTGTGGCCGGTCCGTCGGACCCGAAGCTGTTACCGGCGATGAACAGCACGGCGAGCTGTACCGCCCCGCCGACGAGTACGGCGCCGGCGCCGACATCGTCGACCGTGAGCGCCGGTACGAGCACGATGGCGAGGCCGACACCAGCGCCGGTGAAGGTCTCCAATGCTGTGCGCGGTGTGCGCAGTCGAACCAGGACACCACGCCAGGCGACGGCACCGATCGCTCCTGGCCCACACAACCGCCGCCCGAGCGCGCTGATCGGATGCGGACGTTCGGTGCGTTCTCGCCGCGATGCATCGCGTTTCGTGGCGACGAGCAGCCGCCTGGTCGACCAGGCGAACAGCAACGCGAGTGGAGCGAGCCACAGCGAGCCGAGCGCGACGTGGCCGAGAGCTGCGAGCGGCCGATCGTCGGCGATGCCGAGCGCTTCGCCCAACTGACCCATCGGCGTCAGTCGCAACGTGGCGGCAAGATCGGCGCGTTCGTCGCTGCCGACGTCGCCGACCATTCGGGGAACGATCTGGAACCCGCCGTAGAACACGAGGCTGCCGACACCCACGACGAGCTGGCCGGCGCGAGGAAATCGCACGGCGAGCAGCCCGAGTGTGTTGACGGTGGTGCGCGAGACCAGCAACAGCGTGATCAGTAACGCCACCACGGCGAGCGCCACTGGCACGATCGACGCCGGCGCGTGGGCGGCGCCGGCGAATGCCCCGACGCCGACCAGGGCCGCCGACATGCCCGGCGGTCCGGCTGCCGACGCAGCGAGCACACCGAGCCCGAGTTGGCGTTCGGTGAGTGGTTCGGTGGCAAGCACCCGCGGGTCGACGGGCTGTGTGAGGCCGGCAATGATGCCGACCATCACCACCACGAGCGTGATGGCGACAGCAGCGAGTACGAACAGCGTGGCTGGGTCGTCGGTCGTGCGCCCGGTAACGAACAGGACTGCAGCAGCGATTGCCCCGACGAGGACCGAACCGATCAGGCCGACGGCGACCGCCCATTTCTGTGCACCATCGCTCCGGAGGGCGCCACGGAGCACCTTCCACCGCAACCAGGCGAAGAGGCGCACCACCGTCGCGTTCGAGATACCCCGCTTCGGGGCCTCTCGGTCCGACAGGCCGCGGTTCGAGGTGCTTCGTTCCGAGACATCACCGGGCGACGTGGCCTGCATCAGCCGAGCCATTCGAGCGCGTCATCGTCGACGTCGGAGGCGCCAACCACGTCGATGAACGCGTCTTCGAGGCGGCGTCCGTCGCGTAGGTCGTCGATCGGTCCCGACGCAACCATGCGGCCGCGATGGATCACGCCGACGTGGTCGCACACCCGCTCGACGATGTCCATCACGTGCGTCGACAACACCACGGTGCCGCCACCGGAACGGAAACGGTCGAGCATGCGCCGCATCGCCCGTGTGGACACGGGATCGACCCCCTCGAACGGTTCGTCGAGCATCACGAGGCGGGGCCGGGCGAGGAGCGCAGCAGCGAGCGCCGTCTTCTTGCGCATCCCGTGGCTGTAGCCGGCGATCGGCCGGTCGGCGTGGTCGAGGATGTCGAGCACGGCGAACAGCTCGGTGCTGCGTTGCTCGATCGTGGCGGCGTCGAGTTCTCGAAGCTGCCCGATGGTGGTGACGTACTCCCAGGCCGTCAGGCGGTCGAACAGCTGCAACGGGTCGAGCATCACCCCCATCGATCGACGCACGGCGAGGATGTCGTCGCTGATCCCGCACACTTCGATCGAGCCGGCATCGGGTCGAACCAGGCCAACCACGGCGCGCATGGTGGTCGACTTGCCGCTGCCGTTCGGCCCGACGAGCCCGTAGCAGGCGCCGAGTGGCACGTCGAACGTGAGCCCGTCGATCGCCCGCGTGGATCCGTAGGACTTGGTCAGCCCGTGGATGCGCAGCGGGGAATCCGCGAGCGCAGACGTCGCAACCGTCGACGCGGTGTCTGGCGGCCCGTTCAGCCGGGGTGGCGGGAGTTCCACCGCACCAGTCTGCCGGTCGCCCGGGTGAGTGATGAGCGAAATCGCGCTATCTGGCCGGTTCGCTCATCGCTGGGAGGTGCTCGCTGACGAACTCGAAGGCCGCGACGGCGCCGATGACGATCACGGCGGGCGAGTGAACGTCAGCGAGGGCCAGTTCGTCCAGCGTCCAGCGACCGACCACCTGGCTGTCCGTAGTGGCCGACTCGATTGCGGCAACGGGCGTGGTCGGGTCGAGTCCACCTGCGATCAGTTCGGCGACGATCGCTGCTCGCTGCGACACGCCCATCAGCACCACGATCGTGCCCCCGACCTTGGCGAGCGAGCGCCAATCGACGTCGGGTTCACCGGCGCGTCGATGACCGGTGACGACGGTGAACGCAGCTGACACACCGCGATGGGTCACCGGGATGCCGGCGGCCGCAGGCGCGGCGACCGACGACGTGATGCCCGGCACGATTTCGAACGCCACTCCAGCTTCGGCGAGCGCTGCGGCCTCCTCACCGCCGCGTCCGAAGACGAACGGGTCGCCGCCCTTCAGGCGCACCACCCGTTTGCCCTGGCGGCCGAGCTCGACGAGTAACGCCGAGATCATCTCCTGCGGTATCGGGCGACCGGGCCGCTTGCCGACATCGATCCGCTCCGCTGAGCCGGGGATCAACGCGAGCACGCCGTCGCCGACGAGCGCATCGTGCACCACCACCTCTGCTGTTGCGAGCAGCCGAGCTGCCTTGAGCGTGAGCAGGTCCGGATCGCCCGGCCCCGCCCCGACCAACGCCACGCTCACCGCCGCCTCCGTGTCGTTCGTGTTGCATTTCGGGTGACCCGGTCCACCGGGAATCCAACGCAAACGGGGGTGTGGCGGGGGGTCACGTGTCGCTCCGGGGCTGACGGCGCGAGGTGGCGGCGGGGAGCAGCGATTGGAGGTGGTCCCAGTCCTGCTCGACGCTCCAGTCGCCGAAGCTCACACCGTCGCCGGAACGGGCGAACGCGTCGAGGAGTGGTCGTAGCAGCTCGGGCACCTCGGTCAACGGCACGTCGGCGCGCAGGAGACGGGCAAGGCGATCGCCCGCTGGCGAGCCGCCGACGAAGACGTCGTAGTTCTTCTTCGTGCGCCCGACGATGCCGAGTTCAGCGGCATACGGACGCGAGCAGCCGTTGGGGCAGCCGGTCATGTTCAACCGCAAGGGGAGCCCGGTGTTGCCGGTGTCGGCCAGAACCTTCTCGAGTTGATCGACCACATCGGGCAGCACGCGCTCGGCCTCGCCCAGCGCCTTGCTGCACGTCGGCAATGCCGGGCAGGCGATCGCCAGGTTCCGGGTGGGGCTCTGGTCGTCGGCCAGCCGAACACCGTTCGCTCGAAGCACGTTCTCGACGGCGCCGCGATCGGTGACGCCGAGCAGGAGGAGGTCCTGGCGGGGTGTGACTCGCAGCTCTCTCACCGTCGAGTCAGCAACGAGGCGCCGCATCGCCAGCCGGAGCCCACCCGCGACCTTGCCCGAGGGCACCGGGAGGCCGAGCGTGCTCGACCCGGCGATGTCGTGCCAGCCGTGATGGGCATGGACCTCCCAGGCGGGCAACGCGACCGGGTCGGCCAACGCCAGCCCGGTGCGCTCTTGGATCTGCTCGCGCAACCAGGCCACACCGCGCGCTTCGAGCAGATACTTCAGCCGAGCCCGGGACCTGTCCTCTCGGTTGCCGTGGTCGCGCTGCGTGGTCACGATCGCCTCGACCACGTCGACGACGTCCTCGGGTGACACCCACGCGATCGGCTGCGCGAGCAGCGGATAGGTGTCGTCGGGACGGCTGTGGCTCATGCCCATCCCGCCTCCGGCGAGCACGACATAGCCGGTCAGTTCACCGGTGGTTCCTTCCGACAGTGTCGGAACGATGCCGACGTCGTTGGTGTAGATGTCGACGCAGTTGTCGCCGGGCCAGGCGACGGCGATCTTGAACTTGCGTGGGAGGTAGGCCGCGCCGTAGATCGGCTCCACTTCGTCGATCGGCGCAGCGGCTCCCGGACGCTCGGCCGACACGGCTCGCTCGCCATCGACCCACAGTTCCCAATAGCTCTCGGTCTGCGGCCGGAACCGGGCGACGATCTCGGCCAGCAGTGGTTCCAGCACGGTGGTGCGCTCCGGATGGGGGAGCGGGCAGGCCATCACGTTGCGAACCACGTCTCCACAGGCGCCGAGTGTCGTCAACAGCGACGAGTTGATCCCACCCACCAGCTCGTGCAGCTCGCCCTTGTGGACCACGTGGTACTGCACACCCTGGCGTGTGGTGAGCCGGAGCTTGTTGTCGGCGAGAGCGGCCACGCGATCGAGTGCCAACCACTGGTCGTTGGTGATCACGCCGCCCGGCACCGAGGCTCGCACCATGCACGAGTAGTCGAGCGGCAGTTTGAGCTGCGTCCGAGCCCGGCGGACGTCACGGTCGTCCTGCTGATAGATCCCGTGGAACTTCAGCAAGAGCTCGGCATCGTGGTCGAAGTCGTCGCGGTCGTTGGCCAGCTCCTCGCCGATCGTGCCACCGAGGTAGTTGCTGGCGAGCTTGATTGCTTCGGCGTCGGCGCTCACAGGTGTAACCCGCATTCGGTCTTGTCGCTGTCGGCCCACCGACCGGCGCGTTGATCGTCGCCATCGGCAACCGGTCGGGTGCACGGCCAGCAGCCGATCGAGGGGTACCCCCGATCGGCGAGCGGGTGATCGGGGATCCCGTACGCTGCGACGTAGGTGACCACGTGGGCGTCGGTCCAGCCAGCGAGCGGGTTGATCTTCACCACGCCGCGCAGGAGGTCGTCGTGGACGAACGGTGCGGTACGGCGAGCGGCGGAGTCGCTGCGCCGCAGGCCGCTGACCCAGGCGGTCCGTCCGGCGAGTGCTCGGCTGAGCGGCTCGACCTTACGGGCAGCGCAGCAGGCAGTGGTGTCGGTCTGCCAAACGTTGACCGCCAGACCGGGCTCGGGTCGCACGATGCGCAGGTTGAGATCGAAACGCGATCGCAGGTCGTCGGCGAACCATTCGGTCTCGGCGAACAGGTACCCGGTGTCGAGCAGGGTGATCTCCACCCCCGGGATCGCCTCGCTCGCCACGTGGGCGAGTACGGCATCGCCGAAGCTCGCAGTCACACACAGCCCGCTGCCGAACTGGCGGTGCGCCCAACGCAGCACGCGGTGGGCGTCGACGACAGGATCGTCGGTCTCCTCGGGACGGTCCGTCGAGCGGGTTGGGGAGGTGGTCATGGCGTGCATTCAATCAAAGCCGACCAAATAGATCAACTTTGTAGGGAATTGAATTCGTAGACTTCCACCGATGGCCTCCGAACCCGCATCGACGTTCGCGTATCCCGTGTTCCTCGATCTCCACGACGTGCCGGTCCTCGTGGTCGGTGGCGGTCGAATCGGAGCCCGGAAAGCCGAGGGTCTGGCTGCTGCCGGTGCCCGTGTGCGGCTGGTCGCAACTCATGTGAGCGAGCACGTCGACGCGTCAACGCTCGACGAGGTGCGCTCCCGTGCGTTCGAGCCCACGGATCTCGACGGCATGCGCCTCGTCGTCACTGCGACCGGCGACGAGGAGGTCGACCGATCGATCTCAGCGGAGGCGCGCTCGAGAGACATCTGGACCAATGCAGCCGATCAGCCGGTCGACTGCGAGTTCATCCTGCCGGCCATCGCACGGCGGGGCCGGGTGTCGGTGGCGGTCAGCACCGACGGGGCCAGCCCAGCGCTCGCCCGTGAGCTTCGCAACGTGATCGACGAGTTCCTCACCGACGAGATCGGTTCGCTCGCCGAGACGCTCGCCGCCGAGCGAGCTGCCGTGCAGGCCAGCGGCGAGTCGACCGAAGACGTCGACTGGACCGAACGGGTTCGTCGCGGCATCGCAGAGGCAGTCGCCGGTCGTAGTCTCTCGCCGTGATCTCTGCTCGTCGGCCTCGACGTTCCCGGGTTGCGACCGCAGTCGTCATCGCCGGGTTGCTCGCAGCATGCACTGCGACGTCCGACGTCGAGGTGCGGACCCCCACCGACGCCGCACCCGCGAGTACTGACGCTGCTCAGCCGGTTGACGGGTCGACACCGATCACGGCCCCCGATCCGAGCGGACTGCCGTCGATGAGCGAGCCCGACCCGGCAATCGTGATCGGTGAACTCGACAACGGTCTGCGGTACTTCATCCGCGACAACGACAATCCCGGCGGTCGCGTCGAGATGCGTCTCGCCATCGACGCTGGTTCGGTGTTGGAAGACGACGCTCAGGACGGCGGCGCCCATTTCCTCGAACACATGCTGTTCAACGGCACCGAAGAGTTCCCCGAGAACGAACTGATCGCCCTACTGCGAAGCTTCGGCGGCGGCTTCGGAGCCGATATCAACGCTTACACCGACTACGACGAGACCGTCTATCAGCTCACGATGCCCACCGCGGATCCGACCGTGGTCGACACCGGTCTCGACGTGCTCGAACAGTGGCTGTCGGCCGCCACGATCGATCAAGTGCAGGTCGAAGCAGAGCGCGGCGTCGTGCTCGACGAATGGCGAGGCTCCGAGTCGAGCTCGAACGGCCGCATCTTCGACGCGCTGGAAGCACTCCTCCTCGACGGATCGCCGTACGAGGGGAAGGACCCGATCGGGACCGACGATGCGATCACCTCGATGAACTCCGAGCCGCTGCGGTCGTTCTACGACGACTGGTACCGACCCGACAACACTGCGATCGTCGTGGTCGGCGACATCGACGTCGACACGATCGAGGACGGGATCGCCGATCGGTTCGGCCCGATCGTGGCCCGAGGCGCATCGCCCGCCCGACCCGAGTTGAACGTCGAACCATCGAACGAGACGCAGGTATTGATCCTCGCCGACCCCGACGTGGCCGAAGGGTTCGCGCAGGTGACACTGCCGCTTGCCGTCGCCGAAGCGGAGTCGGTCGAAGCCGACTACCAGAACTCGATCCTCGACTCGATGGCGTTCGACATGATCGCCACACGCCTCGGCAACGACGCCCTGCGCGGTGAAGCGCCGTTCGACGATGCCCGTGTGGATTCGAGCGGATTCGTGCGAAGCCTCGATGCACCCGAGATCATCGTGTCGGCCGACGGTGACGCACTCGAAGCGTCGACGCAGGCCGTCTTCGACGAGTACGAACGGGTTCGCCGGTTCGGGTTCTCGCAGGCAGAGGTCGAACGAACCGTCGATTCGTATCGCACGTCGGCGCAGTCGACCTACGACGGGCGCGAGTCGCGCCAGGACGCCGACTTCGCCGACGAATACGTCCGTCACGCACTCACCGATGAACCGATCCCCACCGCCGACGCACAGTTCGACTTCACGAACGCCGTGCTCGATCGAGCGACCCCCGAGACGATCGCATTCCGGTTCGTGCAGCGGCTTGCCGACGCCGGCGCGCACGTCCTGATCGTGGTGCCGACGAACGAGGCGGGTGATGTACCCGACGACTCCACGTTCGTGGCGCAGGCCAGCTCGATGGGTGATCGCGACCTCCAGCCGCGCCCGGACGATGCCGGGATCGACGGTGAGCTGATGGTCGCGCCGGACCCGATCCAGGAGATGGTGAGTGATCGTCTGAGCGACGACGGAATGGACGACTTCGTCGATCCCGTCGTGCTCGAGTTCGACAACGGTGTGCGTGTGTCGCTCAACACCAGCACGATCGTCGAAGGCCAAGTGGCGTTCGAGGCGCGCAGTCCTGGTGGCCTCGCCGTGCTCGCAGACACAGACGTGCCGGCGGCTGACGCGGCAGGAGCGGTGGTGGGCCAGAGCGGTCTCGCCACCTACGGCCCGGTGGAACTCGACGATTTCCTCTCCGACAAGGACGTCGGGCTGCAGGCCAGAATCGACGCCTTCACCGAGGGGTTCTCCGGGAGTTCGGCGACGAGCAACATCGAGACGCTGTTCCAGCTGATCCACCTCTCGATGACGCAGCCTCGGGTCGACCCGGTCGCACTCGATCAGTACCTCGACGATGAACTGGCGATCGCGTCCGACCCGTCGATCGATCCCGGCTATGCGGAGTTCACGACGCTGCTCGATGCTCGCTACGACGATCCACGATTCCTGCTGCCCACCGTCGATTCGTTGAACTCGGTGACCGCCGACGACATCGACCGTGTGTACCGCGACCGTTTCGGTGATGCATCGGACTTCTCGTTCGCGTTCAGCGGTGACTTCGACCTCACCGCGGTGATCGAACTGTCGCGCCGCTATCTCGCCACGCTGCCATCGACCGGCCGGGTCGAAGCGGTCGACTACGTCGAGCCGCCGCCGCCGGCCGGTGTCGTCGTCGAACAGACCACCGCTGGCGAAGGCGCACAGGCATCGTTGGCCCTGTTGTTCACGGCGCCTGCCACCGCCGATCGCCGCGACGACGTCGTGGCGGCGATCCTGCAGGAGGTCGTGACCTCGCGGTTGACCGACGTGGTTCGCGAGGAGCTGGGCGACTCGTATTCGCCCTACGCGTTCGTGCAGATCGACCCGGGTGGTAGTCCGTACGCCGTCACGTACATCTCGAACACGACGGCGCCGGAGCTGCTCGATGAAGTTGGCGCAGCGGTGATCGCGCAGCTCGACGATCTGCGCTCCTCCGGTCCCGACGATCGCGAGTTCCAGGCGGCCAGTGAGAACATCCGCCAGCAGCTCGACCTGTTCAGCAACGAGCAGGTCAACGACGAGGTGCTGTCGGTGATCACCGACCCGGCCGGCACTGCCTCGTTCGACGAGTTCCTCGAACAGCCCCGCTTGATCGACGGCATCACCGCGGCCGACATCCGCGATGCCGTCGACCGTTGGCTCCCCGCCGACCAGTACATCGAAGTCCGCGTCCTGCCCCGCTGAGTGTTACTCGTGGTGTCAGACACCACGAGTAACACTCCCCGCTGAGTCGGGTTGGTTCAGCGCATGTTGGCGGGGGTGACGTTGCGTTGGCTGACCTCGACGAGTTGGCCGCTGCGAACCTCGTAGCTCACGACGTGGTCGACGGAGTGTTGGCCGCTGCGGGCCTTGCCGGTGACCACGTCGAGTTCGGTGCCGTCGACGAGCGGAACGAGCGCGATCGCCCGGAATCCCTCCTGCGTGCCCGGCGACGACCGCTTGTCCTCGCGCAGCAGCAGACCCGAGTCCCACACCCACGTGTCGTCGACGCTGATGAACCGGCAGCGGTGGCTGGCCTTCGACTTCGACACCAGGCCTCCCGGGCAGACGATCACGCTGCCCTCCACCCACGGCAGCGTCCCCAGGCCGTCGCGTCCGAAGCCCGATTCGAATCCGGCGGCGATGATCGCGTCGTGGTCGCCGCTGTCGATCGCCCGCTCGATCTGCACCTGTCGTACCACTTCAGCGAGGTTGTGCAGGTCGTCGTCGGACAACTCGCGAACGGAACGCACGACGTCGACGGGAGAGGCGGCGGGCTCGATCACTGCGCCAGTGTGTCTGATGCCACGGGGCAATCGCACCTGGCCTACTGTTCGAAACATGCAGACAAAGGCAGCAGTACTCAGAGAAGTCGGCCAGGAATGGAGCGTCGAGGACATCGAGCTCGACCCGCCGAAAGCCGGTGAGGTGCTCGTGCAGATGAAGGCATCGGGCATGTGCCACTCCGACGAACACCTCGTCACCGGCGATCTGGCCGGGGCCACCTCGCCGATGCCGCTGATCGGCGGCCACGAGGGCGCCGGCGTCGTGATGGAGGTCGGAGCGAACGTCGTGGGTCTCGAACCGGGCGACCATGTGGTGTTCGGCTTCATCCCTGCGTGCGGTCGTTGCCCGAGCTGCGCGTCGGGTCACTCGAATCTCTGCGATGTCGGCGGCGCGGCGTTCCCGACTGGCCGTCAGATCTCCGACGGCACCGCTCGCCACCACACCGCCGCCGGAGACGATCTCGGCCTGATGTGCCTCCTCGGCACGTTCGCCCTCCACACCGTGGTGCACGAGTCGAGCTGCGTGAAGATCGACAAGGACATTCCGCTCGACCGCGCCTGCCTGCTCGGCTGCGGCGTCGTGACGGGCTGGGGTTCCGCGGTCTACGCGGCCGAGGTCGGCCCGGGTGACTTCGTTGCGATCGTCGGTGCCGGCGGCATCGGCGCCAACGCCGTCCAGGGCGCCAAGCTCGCCGGCGCGCGCGTGATCGCTGCGATCGACCCGGTCGAGTTCAAGCGCGAGACGGCCATGGAACTCGGTGCCACGCACACCTATGCGTCCGTCGCAGAGGCCATGGAGGCGCTCGGGGACTCGACGTGGGGCCGCGGCTTCGACAAGGTCATCATGACAATGGGCGTCGGCAACGGTGACGCGCTCGGCGAGGCGTTCCATCTCGGTGGTAAGCGCTCCAAGATCGTCGTGACCAACATCCACCCGACCGCCGAGGCATCGGTGGCGATCCCCGGCGCCTTTCTCACGCTGTTCGAGAAGCAGCTGATCGGTTCGCTGTTCGGATCGGCCAACATCCGCAAGGACATCCCGCAGCTGCTGGAGCTGTACACCCAGGGCCAGCTCGATCTCGACACGCTCGTCACGAACACGTACACCCTGGACGAGATCAACCAGGGCTTCGAGGACATGCGCAACGGAAAGAACATCCGCGGCGTCCTCATCTACGACTGAGCGTTCCCGCATGGCCGACTGTTCGAGATGTGCCCGGCACATCTCGAACAGTCGATGCCCGCCAGGTGCGCTCGGGGTGCGTCTGTCGTAAACGTCTGCTGTTTCTCAACCTCCGTGCGTCACGGGTGCCGGCACACACGGTCCGATCGTGCGACGAGACGGTGCAGCAGCACCCCGATGACGATCGCAGACGAATCGCCGGCCATCACCGAGGTCGACGATGAGCCGCGCCCCGGGTCGGTCGCTCGCGCCAACGCACTCGTGGTGGTCCTCAGCGCAGGGCTGGTAGCGGCGGCGGTGGTCATGCTCGCCTGGTCCGGCGGTTTCACCGGTTCGTTCGTCGACGGTCCGTGGTGGACGGCCGTGGTCGTGCTCGTGATGTACGCCGTCGCCGAACGCATCGTGCTCCGGCTCGAGTACCGGAGCGAGGCGCTGGCGTTCTCGCTGTCGGAGGTACCCACCATCGTTGCGATGATCTTCCTCGGGCCGGCGGCGGCGACAGGCGCTCGCGTCGTCGGCGGAATGTTCGCGATCCTCTTGCGGCGCCCGAGCGCCAACAAGTGCATCTTCAATGTCGGTCTCTTCATCTTCGAGACGGCGGTCGCGTTCTCGCTCGTCCGCTTCGCAGTCGACCCTGCCGAATTCTCCGAGAGTCGATTCCTGATCGTTGCGGCGGTGGCGACAACGGCCGCCACGTTCGCCGGGGTCGTCCCTGTGGCCGTCGTGGTCTCGCTGTTCGAAGACAATTTGCTCGCTCGACTCCGACGGGCTGTTCGCACGGTGGGCCTGACCGCACCGTTCGTGTCGTGCGTGGCTGCGATCACGGTGGCGCCACTGCTGTTCGGGATCGAACTACTCGTCCTCTCGGTGATCCCAGTCGTTGGTCTGTGGTATGTGTTGCTGCGGCTCTCCGAGGTGAGCCAGGGGCACAGTGACCTCGATGAGTTGTTGGGGTTCACCACGACGATCGGACGCTCGCTCGATGCGAACATCGTGGCGCAGACCGGTCTCGACGAAGCGATGAGGCTGATCCGCGCCCAACACGGAAAGGTCGAGCTGCTCGACGATGTCGGCGACGTGTCGGTGCACCTCGTGCGTGGCAACGTCGGTAGTCACCCCTCGCTCGCCGAGCTCGACGACGTGACTCGCAGCTTCGACGACGGTGCGTCGATCGCAGCCCCCATCGTCGACGAGAACGGACCGCTCGGCCTGCTGGTGGTGTCGGGACGACAGGCAGGGAGACAACGATTCGACGCCGACGACGTCGCTCGGACCGCGACACTGGCAAGCCACCTCGCCACCGCTCTCCGCGAGACCCGGCTGCACAGCGCAGTGGAGCACGCTGCAACACACGACGACCTCACCGGGCACCTCAATCGGGCAGCGTTCGACGGTGTCGTCGACGTGATGCTGGCGGAGCCGTATCACCTCGACTGCCCAGCAGTGTTGATGCTCGACCTCGACAACTTCAAGGACATCAACGACACACTCGGGCACCACGTCGGCGACGAGGTGCTGGTGCACTTCGCCGAGCGTGTCAGCGATGTGCTCGGCAATGACGACGTGTTCGCCCGTTTCGGCGGGGACGAGTTCGCCGTGTTCGTCCGTCGGCCGACATTCATCGACGTTCGCCAAGTGGCGAACGAGATCTTGTCGGTGTCGTACACACCCCTGAAGCTGGCTGATCTCGATGTGGTCGTCACGGTCAGTATCGGCGTGGCAGCGGTGACCGACGACGATCGTGAGTCGTCGTCGGTGCTACGCCGCGCTGACGTCGCGATGTACGCAGCGAAGCGTCAGCACGCGGGGCTCGAGTGTTACCGCGAGGAACTCGATCGTCGAACGCCCGAGCGTCTGTCGCTGTTGGGTGACCTCCGCGAGGCACTCGACAACAACGACTTGACCGTGCATTTCCAACCGAAGGTCGACCTCGCGACGTCGACCGTCACGGGGGTCGAAGCGCTCGCGCGATGGCACCATCCGGTGAGAGGCTGGGTCGGGCCCGACGAGTTCATCCCCGTTGCGGAGGAGACCGGCCTGATCAAGGAACTGACCGATCAGGTGCTGCGTGCCTCGCTCATCGCCACGAGCAGGTGGCGCAACAGCGGTCTCGACCTGTGCGTCGCCGTCAACCTGTCGACGCTCGACCTACTCGACGAGCTGTTGGCCGAACGGGTCGCGCACCGCCTCGAACAACACGGACTCGCGCCGGAACTCCTCACCTTGGAGATCACCGAATCCTCACTGTTGTCAGATGTGCCGCGGGTGATGGCGACGATCGGCCGATTACACCAGCTCGGTGTGTCGCTGTCGTTGGACGATTTCGGCACGGGATACGCGTCGCTGTCGTACCTCCGACGGCTCCCGGTGTCGGAACTGAAGATCGACCGCAGCTTCATCGCCGACATCCTCCTCGAAGCCCACGATGATGTGATCGTGAAGTCCACCGTCGATCTGGGCCACAACCTCGGGTTGCGGGTCGTTGCCGAAGGCATCGAGAACAACGAGGTGATGGAGCGTCTCATCGAACTGGGATGCGATATCGGTCAGGGGTACGGGATCTCTCGCCCGCTGGAGGTCGAGAACTTCGACACGTGGCTCGAGACGACGAGCTATTGCGTTCCGAGAATCGAACTCGACCCCGCGAACTCCTGACATCTTCGACAATCTGCGCTGGTCGCCCGGGCTGATCCGTTGATGGCGACGGCCGGTGGCTAGGTTCGACGCTCGATGAGGTCCCATGTCTGAGCCTGCCATCCGCGACGTGCAACCCCACCCGTCCGAACTGGTCAACTCGGTCGGCTCGGCCGTGGTGGGCCGACGACGTGAGATCGAACTGGTCGTGGCGGCATTGCTCGCTGACCGCCACGTCGTCATCGAAGGACCTCCTGGCACGGGCAAGTCGACGCTGCTGCGCACGGTCGCCCACGAACTCGGTGTCGGATTCGAGTTCGTCGAAGGCAACGCTGAACTCACGCCAGCTCGGCTCGTCGGTCACTTCGATCCGGCGCGCGTGATGGCTGAAGGGTACGACGCCAATGTGTTCGTCGACGGTCCGCTCGCGTCGGCGTTGCGTGACGGTTCGTTGTTGTACGTCGAGGAGATCAACCGCGTCCCCGAGGAGACCCTGAACGTCCTGATCACGGTGATGAGCGAGGGTGAACTGCACGTGCCGAGGCTCGGTCGCCTCATGGCGGCACCTGGTTTCCGTCTCGTCGCGGCGATGAACCCGTTCGATGCCATCGGCACCGCCCGCATCTCCGGTGCGGTGTACGACCGAGTGTGTCGTCTCGCGGTCGACTACCAGACCGCAACCGACGAGCGTCAGATCACACTCCGTGAGTCGGGAAGTGCCGAACTCGATCCCGACTGGGTCGCCAAGGTTGTCGATCTGGTTCGCCTCACCCGGTCGCACGGGGACCTGCGCGTGGGGTCGTCGGTGCGAGGGGCAATCGACATGTGCGCGGTCGCGTCGTCGCTCGCCACCATTCGCGGATCGTCGGTAGTGGCCGGTGACGTATCGCTCGATGCAGCGCTGGTGGCGCTGTCGGGTCGCGTCCGTCTGCGCGAGGGCGCCATGCGCTCGACGGAGGACATCGTGTGTGAGCTCTGGAGGGCGGTCTTCGGCAAGCAGGACGACGGTGGGTCGAACGAGGGAAAAGCGGTCGCCCCGACCGGGGCGACGCCGGCCCACTGAGCAGCCCACCGCCCGCGAAGGAGGGCGACGCCGCCGACGACGAAGTGTCGAAGGCCCGTCGCAAGACCACCTCGCGGCGAGCACTCGAGAAGCAAGAGCACTTCGACGAAATCTCCCCGGAGGTGGGTGAACTCGACGAGGAGGCGCTGTCGCGGGCGCTTCAGGAGGACCCTGACGAGACGCTGGCTCTGCTGGCCGAGCTCACGGGCGCGACCGATCCGAAGCTCCGCGAACTGGCCCGCCGCTTGGCGGGTCGGCTGTTCCTCGATCTCGCCAAGCGTGGACCAGCGTCTCCTCGCGGAGTCGGTCGACTGCGCACTCAGCGCTACCGACCCGATGGCGGCGATCTCGACGTCGACGCCAGCCTCGATGCGTTGGTGGGGGCGCGTGCCGAAGCGAGCGCAGTCGACCCCGACGACCTCCGAGTGAGGTCGTGGTCGACGCCGGGCACTGCGATCTGCTTGCTGGTCGACCGCAGCGGATCGATGACCGGCCGACCGCTTGCCACCGCCGCCGTTGCCGCTTCGGCGGTTGCGTGGCGGAGTCCCGACGACTACTCGGTGCTGTCATTTGGCAAGGACGTGGTGGCGGCCAAGAGTCAGGAAACGGCCAAGTCGAACGAGGGGGTCATCGACTCCGTGCTCGCCCTGCGAGGGTTCGGCACCACCGACGTCGCTGGTGCGCTCACCGCAGCGGCCGATCAGCTCTCGCGGTCGAGGGCGGGCCGCAAGATCACCGTGTTGCTGTCCGACTGCCGGGCGACGGCGCCAGGTGACGTGCATGGGGCAGCACGCCGACTCGACGAACTGGTCATCGTGGCGCCGGACTCCGACGAGGTCGAGGCCCGAGAACTCGCCGAGCAGGTCGGCGCCCGGTTCACCACCGTGTCGGGCCCGTCCGACGCCGCAGCGGCGCTCGCTCGGGTGCTCGACACCTGAACGTGCCGATCGGACCCACTCGGCGATGAGCGAACCCCCGCCCGGAATGCTGGGGTTTGGCTCATCGCGGTGGGTGGGTTCAGCAGCTGATGTTCTTGTCGGGAACGAAGCCGAAGTCGTTCTCGACTGCCAGCACGCTCGGCAGGGTGGTGGTCGGCACCGAATCGGGCGATTCCGGGGTGGTCGAACCAGTGTCGGTCGGTGCAACGGACGTCGGCGCAACAGTGGTCTCGGACGTCGCGTCGGGTGCGGGTTCGAGGACTTGCTCGGGGGCGTCGCCGAGGGTCGCCTCGCCGCGGAACACCGCGAGGATCGCCTGCATGTTGTCGTTCTGCAGGGTCGGCACCAGCACGGCGTTGCCCTGGATCGTCTCCGGTGACGCCGTGATCTGATAGGTGGTGATCTCACTCGGATCGACCCCGCTGAGCACGCCGGCGAACTCGAGCATCTTCCTTGCGGTCAAATCGGGGTCGGCGACGATGTACTCCGACAGTGTCTCGATCAGGCCACCGGCGACGTCGGGGTTGTACGCCCCCTTCGACAGCAGGCGTTGCACCGTGCGTCGTAGGAAGTCCTGCTGGCGTGAGATGCGGCCGAGATCGGACGTGGGATCCTGCTTCCACTCGCCGCTTTCGTCGATGAATTGCAGTTTGCGTGACCGGGCATATGCGAGAGCGTGGTCACCGTCGAACGTGAAGCACCCGGCCACGGGCACGTTGAGGCCGGTGTTCGGGTCGCGAACGGGGGTGTCGAAGGGCACGGCGACACCTCCGACGGCGTACACCAGCGTGCGGAACGCGCAGAAGTCGACTTGCACGAAGTGATCGGTGTTGATTCCGAAGTTCTGGTAGATCGTGTCGATCAGCTTCTGCGGGTTGTCTCGCTGGTACGCCTCGTTGATGCGACCCTTGCGTGAGGTACCGGCGATGTCGACGAAGAGGTCGCGAGGGAACGAGAGCACCGCGACTTGTGACGTGCTCGGATTGACCCGCCACATCATGATCGTGTCGCTGCGCTCGCCGAGGTTGCTGCGGTCACCGAACGCGGCGTAGTAGGGCGAGTCCGGGTCGATGCACGAGTTGTTGTCGGCGCCGGTGATCAGGAAGTTCTGGGCATCGGGTTCGGCGGGCGGGAACGTCTCCGGTGGCGCAGCGGGCTCGGGTGTTCCGTCGGCCGAGGTGGGCTGTGAGGCAGGAAGCGTGGTCGCTTGCGACGGGTCGATGATCGCCGGAGCGATGTTGCGATCCTCGATGACACGCTGGCCCGCGTACAGGGCGCCGGCGGCGCCGAACGATCCGATCGCCATCGCGAACACGGCCACGACCGTGAGTCGTTGCGGCCACGTGCGTGGGATCTTCTTCGCTGAGGTCGGGGTGTCCGTCGGACGCGGGGGTGCTGGTGGCGGCGGCACTGATGGGATCGGTGCCTGTTCGGACGTTGGGACATCTGCCTCGTCTGGCAACGAGTCGGGCGCTGACGGGTCGGACATGTCGGCTTGAGACGCTACCCGGCGCGCCGGCGTGGTGCGGGTCGGGTTGGTGCGGGTAAGGTCGGTTGCCTGTGACTGGCGCCCGCCTCACGGGTGGGTCCGTCTCAGGGGGTGACGACGACGACGGTGCCGATCTGGGCCCAGTTCCACATCCAGATCGCATCCTCGGGCGTCTGGCGGACGCAGCCCCCGGACAGCGCCTCACCGAGCTGGTCGACTGATTGGACCGGCTGGCCGTACTGATACGGGATCTCGTGGAAGCCGATGTTTCCGTCACGCCCGCCCTTGGCGAAACGCACCATGTAGCCCCAGGTGATCGTCGGGTTGTTGATCGAGAACGTGCGGAGTGAACGGGACCAGACCTGATACGTGCCAGGGGCCGGGTCGAGTGGGGTCTGGCGACCCGACACGCGGTGCATCTTGATGATCGTGTTGGTCTCGTCGTACACCCACACCGTTTGCTGCGATTTGGAGTAGACCACTCGCCGGCCGTTTCCGCTGTCGGCGGGTGGATCGAATGGACTCGGCGGGGGCGGCCTGAGTTGGACCTGGGGGCCTCGGGTCGCCGGACCGCTCACGGTCGCCGGACCGGTCACCACGACCGGTGCGACCGCGTCGAGCGATCCGGCGGCTGTCGTCGTGGTCTCGGGCGAGGGGGCGTCCGGTGGCGTGGGCTGCGGTGCGATGGTGCTCGCCTGTGGGTCGGGGTTCGCTGTGACGTCGTCGGCGAGTACGGGCGCAGCAACAGCGAGTAGGAATGCGATGACGATCGCGGGCAGCCCCAACTTCGCTGGCACGGCGCCGAGTGTAGGCGAATGGACGACGGCCGATGGCAGATGGGTCCAGGAGCCGTGAAGGCCCGATGCCGGTCGAGTCAGTCTTCGTCGGCAAGGGTGACCGTGGTGGACACCTCGGCGCCCTCGACGACGCGGAGGTCGAGGACCGATCCGGCATCGATGAGATCGGATCGTCCGGCGTCGATGGCAGCGTGAAGCGCCGTCGGTGCCGTGACCACGAGTGATTCCACCACGGCACGTTGGCTGCGCTTCGCCTCGGTCTTGGAGCGACGGACCTGGGTGAGCAACTCGATCGTGACGTCAGCCAGGGCCGGGTCGCCGAATGGTGTGGTGTCGTCACCGCACGGTGTGGGCCATGCGGCGGTGTGGATGCTCGACTCGTTCCACCAACTCCATGCCTCTTCGGCGGCGAACGGCAGGATCGGGGCAAACAGCCGTTGCAGTGCGCCCAGCGCCTCGCGCAGCGCTCGTTTGGCCGAGTCGGCACCCTCGGGGCGTTCGTCGTTGTAGGTTCGGCCCTTGACCAGCTCGACGTAGTTGTCGCAGAACCACCAGAAGAACGCCTCGGTGCGCTCCAGCGCCCGGGCGTAGTCGAACGCCTCGAACGCAGCGGTTGCGTCGTCGATCACGGCGTCGAGCTTGGCGAGCATCGACCGGTCGATCGGGTCGGTCACCGCGTCATCGAGCGACCGGTCACCTGACGGTGCGCCGAACTGCAGCACGAACTTGGTGACGTTGAGCAGCTTGTTGGCGAGCTTGCGGCCGACCTTCATCTGGTCTTCGCTGAACGTCGTGTCGACGCCCGGGCGACCCGACGCCGCCCAGTAACGGACTGCGTCGGTGCCGAATTGTTCGAGGAGGCCATCGGGCGTCTGAGCGTTCCCTGAAGACTTGCCCATCTTCTTGCGGTCCGGGTCGAGGATCCAGCCCGAGAGCGCGGCATGACCCCAGGGTGCGACTCCGAACTCGTGGTGGCTCCGGGTCATCGTCGAGAACAGCCAGGTACGGATGATGTCGTGACCCTGCGGGCGCATGTCGAAGGGGAAGACCCGGTCGAAGCGGTCAGTGCCGTCTTCCTCCCAGAGCCCGGCTATCTCCGGGGTCAGCGACGACGTCGCCCAGGTATCGAAGATGTCGGGGTCGCCTGCGAAACCGCCCGGCTGGTCGCGTTGGTCGGCGGTGAAGCCGGTGGGCACGTCGGTCGAGGGGTCGATCGGGAGATCGGCTTCGTCGGGCAGGAGCGGCGTGTCGTAGATCGGTTCGCCGGCGTCGTCGAGGCGGTACCAGACCGGGATCGGCACGCCGAAGAATCGCTGGCGCGACACCAGCCAGTCGCTGTTGAGTCCTTCGACCCAGTTCTCGTAACGGTGACGCATGTGGTCCGGATGCCAGGTGACCTCGTCGCCTCGCGCGACGAGCGCAGCGCGTAGGGCGCTGTCCTTGCCGCCGTTGCGGATGTACCACTGGCGTGACGTGACGACTTCGAGCGGACGATCGCCCTTCTCGTAGAACTTCACGTCATGTTCGATCCTTCGCGGCTCGCCGATCAGGTTGCCGGATTCGGTGAGTTGTTCGACGACGATCTTCTGCGCCTGATTCGGGTACTTCCCGATGATCGATTCGTAGGCGGCGACGTCGACGCCGGCGGGGACCTCGGGAAGGATTCGACCATCACGCCCGATGATCACGCGAAGGGCGAGGGAGAGCTCGCGCCACCACGTGACGTCGGTCGTGTCGCCGAACGTGCAGATCATCGCGATGCCGGTGCCTTTGTCGGGTTGGGCGAGTTCGTGCGCCCGGATCTCGACGTGCTGGCCGTAGAGCGGGACCTTCACGGTCGTACCGAAGTGTGGCTTGAATCGCTCGTCGTCGGGGTGGGCGACGAGCGCCACGCAGGCAGCGAGCAGTTCGGGGCGGGTTGTCTCGATCTCGATCGACGCCGCTTCACCAGGACCGGCGTCGGTCTGGGCGAACGCGATCCTGTGATAGGCGCCGGATCGGCTCCGGTCGACCACTTCGGCCTGGGCGACAGCGGTGCGGAAATCGATGTCCCACAGCGTCGGTGCCTCTTGCGTGTACGCCTCGCCGCGCTCCACGTTGCGCAGGAACGCCCGCTGGCTGATGCGGCGCGACCGTTCGTCGATCGTCGCGTACTTCAGGTTCCAGTCGACCGAGAGCCCGAGGCGGCGGAACAGATGCTCGAACAGCTCCTCGTCGATCTCGACGAGTTCGTCGCACAGTTCGAGGAAGTTGGGGCGCGAGATCGGGATCGCCTGGTGCTCCTTCGGCGGGTCGCCACGGAACGGAGGCTGGAAGCCGTCGACGTACGGTTGGCTCGGATCGCATCGGACGCCGTAATAGGCCTGCACTCGGCGCTCCGTCGGCAGTCCGTTGTCGTCCCACCCCATCGGGTAGAAGACGGCCTTGCCGGACATGCGTTGGAACCGGGCGATCGTGTCGGTGTGGGTGTAGCTGAACACGTGGCCGACGTGCAGTGACCCGCTGACGGTCGGCGGAGGGGTGTCGATGGAGAACACGCCCTCGCGCGGTGCCGACGCGTCGAAGCGGTACGTGTCATCGGAGTCCCACTGGGCGGCCCAGCGTTCCTCGATGCCGTCGAGCGTCGGCTTGTCGGGGATGTTCGCCATAGAGGGCCGAGGCTACCGACTCGCCCCCACCCCCTTGCCCAGAACGTTGCGTGAGGATTTGGGTGACCCGGTCCACCCGGATCGCAACGCAAGCGTATTGGGGTGGGTGGCTTGCGATCGGAAACGGTGCCGGGTTGGCCGGAGGGGGTGCTCGTAGACTCTGACACCGTGCTGCACCTCCACGACACCGCCACGCGTTCCGTGCGCGAGCTGGCT
>JBBQEU010000052.1:0-22594 GCA_038321235.1 Acidimicrobiales bacterium
TCCGTCGTCTAGCATCTCGGCCATGCAGGAGTTCTCTTCGGTCACCGCCTCGTCCTACGACGCCGATTCACTGGCACCGCTGCTCAACGAGAAGGCCGCCGATGGCTGGTCGGTCGTCTCGATCGTGGCCGCCGGCACCAACATCGTTGCCTACCTCCAGCGAGAGGCCGACGAGCACGAGGTCGAGCCCGCCGTCGACGCGCCAGCCGAGGAAGACACCTCAGAAGAAGCGCCGATCGACGAGCCCGCTGACACCGACGAGCCGGTGCACGAGCCGGTCGACGACTCGCCGTTCATGCCGGCTGCCGCGGCCGTCGTCGTGGCCGAGACGCCAGCGCCGATCGACGAGCCCGACGGTTGGGCGAGCGCCCCGGAGGAACCGGCCACCGAGACCGACTCCTCCGCCGACGAGTCGGTCGACACCTCGATCGCCGATCTTGCCGCCCAGGTGAGCGAGCCCGAACCCGCCGCATCCGAGCCCGTCGCCGAAGCCGCTCCGGCCGCCGAGTCGGCCGTTCCGGCCGGATGGTACGCGGATCCGTCGGGCCGCTTCGAGCTTCGCTACTGGGACGGCAGCGCCTGGACCGAGCACGTCTCGCGCGCCGGCCAGCAGTTCACCGATCCGCCCGTCGCCTGATCATCAGCGTCTGATCGACGTACCCTGAGCCGATGCGCGCCACCTCCATCGGCCACGCCGGGATGCTCATCGAAACCGACGCCGGTTCGATCGTCTGCGACCCGTGGTTCGTACCAGCGTTCTTCGGGTCATGGTTCGTCTTCCCCCGCAACGACCAACTGAGCGACGAACTGCGCGAGCGCATCGAGCAGGCCGATTTCCTGTACATCTCGCACCTCCACGGCGACCACCACGACGAGCCGTGGCTGCGCGACCACCTGCGACGAGACATCCCGATCCTGCTGCCGGGCTTCCCGACCCGCGAGCAGCAGCGAACACTCCAGGCACTCGGGTTCACCGAGTTCATCCGCACGGTCGACACCGACGAGCTCGAGATCTCACCGGGACTCACCATCGCGATCCATGTCGAGACCTCGATCACCGACGGCCCCGGCGGCGACTCGGCTCTGGTCGTGTCGGACGGCACCTCGATCCTGGTCAATCAGAACGACTGCCGAACCAACGACCTCGCCCAACTGCGTGCGCACGGCCCGGTCGATCTGCACTGGCTGCAGTTCTCGGGGGCGATCTGGTACCCGATGGTGTACGACATGGCCGCCGACGACAAACGCCGTCAGTGCACGGCGAAGGTCGACGCCCAATTCGCCCGGGCGATGCGCTACGTCGAGAACATCGACGCCCGATACGTCGTGCCGAGCGCCGGTCCGCCGGCCTTCCTCGACGACGACCTGTTCGCGCTCAACATGATCGACGGCGACGAACCGACCATCTTTCCCGACCAGACCGAGTTCTTGCGACGCCTGTCCGCTGTTGGGCGACACGGCGTGATGAACATCCCCGGCACCACCATCGACATCGGTGCGGACACGATCGAGGTGAGTCACCCGATGCCGGTCGACGACGTCGAGGCCATCTTCACCGACAAGCGCGCGTACCTCGAGGCCTACCGGGCCGACTGGAAGCCGTGGCTCGACGAGCTGAAAGCGTCGTGGAATCCGCCGAGCACCGACGTACTGACCGCGTTGCGGGAATGGTGGGAGCCGCTCCTGGAGATGGCACCGACGCTGCGGGCCCAGGTCGGCGCCAACGTGCTCATCAACGCAGGAGACCTGCCGATACTCGTCGACTTCCCGAACGCGGAGGTACGCCGACACGAAGGCGAGCCGTTCTCGTTCCGGTTCGACATCCCCCGCGAACTCGTCGAGACCGTCGTCGCCCGCCGAGCAGTCGACTGGAGCAACTCGCTGTTGCTGTCGTGCCGATTCACGGCGTGGCGCGACGGTGAGTTCAACGAGTACGTCTACAACTTCTTGAAGTCGCTGTCGCGCGAGCGCATGCGTCGCGCCGAGGCCGAGGTGGTCCGCAAGCTCACACCCACGGACGTGCTCGATCGCCTCGACGAGCCCGACATCCGTATCGGTGACCACCTGGTCCAGCGCCGGTGCCCGCATCGCAACGCCGATCTCGCCGCGTTCGGCGAGATCGACGGCTGCGACTTCGTCTGCACCCTGCACGGTTGGCGATTCGACCTCGAGACCGGCCGCAACAAGACCGCCGTCGACCAGCCCCTCCGCATCCGCCGCGCGACCGCCTCCGACTGATCCATCTCCCAACACGTTTGCGCGGCATTTTCGCTGGAATGGCCCACCGAAAATGCAACACAAACGGGGTGGGGTAGGTTGGCGGGGTGCTGGATCTCGGGATCGACCTGAACTTCTGGCCATGGGTATGGCTCGGCGTCGCCATCTTCTTCGCGCTGATCGAGCTCACCGTGCTCGCCGGTTCGTTCGTGCTGCTGCCCTTTGCGGTGTCGGCGTTCGGCGCCGCGCTGCTCGGCTTCTACGACGTCGCCATCGAGATCCAGTGGCTCATGTTCCTCGGCGGTGGAGCGGTGATCTGGGTCCTGCTCTATCGATATTTGAAACGATTCGCGGGCGAGAACGAACTCCAACCCGGTGTGGGCGCCGACCGCCTGATCGGCCTCACCGGGATCGTCACCACCGCCATCGACCCTGACGACACCGACCGTCGCGGTCGTATCACCGCCCACGGCGACGTGTGGGGTGCCACCTCCGAGAACGGCCGGCCGCTCGCGCAGGGAACCCACGTTCGCATCGTTGCGGTCAGCGGCGTGAAGGTCATCGTCCAGTCCACCGACGTCGTGCCGCCCGCAGCACCGCCCGCGGCGCCACCGAACGCTCCACCCACGTCATCGTCCCCTCCGCCGCCCGCACCGCCCAACTAGTCCGACAACCAAACCGGGAGCTTCCATGAACCCCATCGCCATCGTCCTGATCGTCATCGCACTCATCGGCATCGGCGTGCTCGTGAGCGCAGTCAAGATCGTGCGCCCGTACCAGCGTGGGCTCGTCGAACGTCTCGGCAAGTACAAGACCACGCGAGAGCCGGGTCTCAACTTGATCCTGCCGTTCATCGAGACGATGCAGCTGATCGACATGCGTGAGCAGGTGGTCGACGTGCCACCGCAGGAAGTCATCACTGCCGACAACGTGGTGGTGTCGGTCGACGCAGTCGTGTACTACGAGGCCACCGACCCGCAACGACTGGTCTACAACGTCGCCGACTTCTTCATGGCGCTCACCAAGCTCGCCCAGACCAACCTCCGTAACCTGATCGGCGACCTCGAACTCGACCGTGCGCTGACCTCGCGAGACACGATCAACACGCAACTGCGCGACGTGCTCGACGATGCAACCGACAAGTGGGGTGTGCGAGTCGTACGAGTCGAAATCCAGCGCATCGATCCGCCACCGGACATCGTGTCGGCCATGCACGCCCAGATGCGCGCCGAGCGCGACCGTCGTGCCACGGTCACCGAAGCCAAGGGCTACCAGGAAGCGGCTATCGCCCGCGCCGACGGCGAGCAGCAGGCAGCGGTGCTGTCCGCCCAAGGCCGCAAGCAAGCAGCGGTGCTCGACGCCGAGGGCCAGGCCCAGGCGATCGAACTACGCGCCAAGGCCGAGAAGTTCCAGCTGGAGCTGATCGGGGAGGGCGAAGGCAACGCAGCCAAGGCCCGCCTCACCGGCATCAAGGAAGCTCGCGCCGACAAGGCCGTGCTCACGGTCGAGTACCTCCAGGCGCTCGAACGCATCGGCGACGGCCGAGCCACCAAGCTCGTGATCCCCGCCGAGTTCTCCGGTCTGCTGGGCACGGTGGCGGCCCTCGCCGCGGCGAGCAGTGACGACGACACCGACGACGAAGTGCGCCCCAAGGGCGGGCTGCCCGTCCCCGACGACGACGACCGCGTCGACCTGCCTGAGCCGGACCGGTCCGAGACCCGGCGATAGTCGTGCGACGCGTCGACGCACCACGAGCCGGCTGGTATCCGGATCCCGAGAGCCAGACAACGCTGCGGTTCTGGGACGGCCTCGACTGGACCGACGCGCGACGCTCGCCCCCCAGCGCGGCTGAGCTGCTGTCGTTCGAGCAGCGCGAAGCATTCGCGGCGGCGCACCGCTACGTGGCACCCGAGGTTGCGTCAACCGCGGGTGCTGTCGCCAATCGAATCGGACGGCCCGATTCGCAGCAGATCGTCGAGGATGTTCGCCGCGCGGCGCGCGGCGAGGTCGACCGGGCTGCCGACCTGTTCTCTCAGCGGGCCCGCCAGATGCAGCGCGACTTCGTGCCGCTCGTGTCCGAATACACGAACCGGGTCGTGAAGTGGATCCGGCTCGCAGCGATCGTCGCGATCGTGCTCCTGGTCGCCTACTTCGTGTTCCAGGTGGTCGCGCAGGCGAGCCTGTTCGAGTGGATCGGTGACCGCATCGACAACTTCGGCGACGACCCGCAAGGCGCCCCGTCGATCACCGACTGGATTACATCAGGGGTCAGACCCGGGATGTAATGCGATTACATCGCGGGTCTGACCCCTGATGTAATCCGATAGGTGAAGCGGTAGGTGCCGGGGGTGATGCGGTAGCGGTCGAGGACGTCGGGACCACAGCTTCCCGTGCCGATGCCGCGATGCGCCACGTCGGCGTGTACCACCAGGCCTCGGCGAGGACGCAGATCGGTCTCGTGTGCGGCGGTGTACAAGTCCTCGGTTGTGAAGCGGGTTGCCGAAACGTGCAGCGATGTGGGGTCGAGCACATCGAGGCGCAGCACCGCACCGCTGGACGAGTCGATGAACTCGAACCAGCGGCAGTCGGTGCGCAGCCCGAACTCCTGCGGCACGAGGTAGGGCGGCTCGTCGACGTCCGCCTCCCAGATGCCGAGAACCGCTCCGCGATTGCGGTCGGGATAGTTCTCGAGCGGCCCTCGGCCGTAGTAGCGCAGCCGGTCGTAACCCGGCGGGAGCTCGAAGGTCACGCCGACCCGGGCCACGTCGTCGAGGCTGTCCGACACCTTGACCACATGGGTGTGCACCTGGGAGCCGTCGTCGAGGTCGTCGATGATGTGTTCGTGCTCGACGAGTTCGTCGGCGGGCAACCGATCGACACCGGCATCGATCCAGTGACCGAGCCCGTCGCCGCCGACACCGATCCGACGACCGAGGTCGGGGAGCAGCTTGAACCCGTCGTTGTCGACCGGCGCCCGGAACAACGCCAGCCTCGGATCGACCCGGATCTCACCGAAATGGCGCGCTGGCGTTGCGCTGAGCGCAACACCGCCGACATTTTTCGGGTTGGTGGTGGGGTCTGGGGTGCTGAGGGCGATCTGGTCCCAGGCGACGAGGTGGCCCTTGGGGGCCCACTCGGTGACACGGCGCTGGCTCCAGCGGATGGTCAGGTACACATCGGGGCCGTCGGGTACCACACACGGCAGCGCAACCTCGACGGTGGAGCCGGGTGGGACAACGGGGGTCTGACCCGTGACGTCTCCGACCACGCCTGACGCTGCGACATCGCCGGCGACGAGGAGTTCCCAGGAGCCGACGAGATCGGAGAGGTCTGCGAAGCTGCGCCGGTTGGTGACAGCCAGCGTGTCCCCGACGAGCGCCACGACCACCGGCCGATACACCCACATCACCTCCTGAATACCCGGATGCGGTTGCAGGTCGGACGACATCAGCCCGTCGGCGACGAAGTTGCCGTCGTTCGGCTCGTCACCGAACTGGCCGCCGTAGGCGAACCCGCGCTTACCGCTCGGCAGACCGGTCAGAAGGCCGTGATCCTTCCACTCCCAGATGAAGCCGCCCTGGAGTCCCGGTGTGGTCGTGATCACGTCCCAGTAGTCAGCGAGCGAGCCGTTCGAGTTGCCCATCGCGTGGCTGTACTCGCACATGATCAGCGGTCGCGACCCTGCGCCGTTGCGCCCGTACTCGGCGATCGAATCGATCGTCGGATACATCGGACACACGACATCACTGGCAGCCGAACCTCCGTCGACCCACCCGTCGTGGAACACCGCTCCCTCGTAGTGCAATGGTCGCGACGGGTCGGCCCGTCGGATCCATCCGGCCAGTGCATCGTGGTTCGTGCCGTAGCCGGCTTCGTTGCCGAGCGACCACAGGATCACGCTCGGATGGTTGCGGTCGCGTTCGACCATTCGGGCACCGCGTGACAGCCAGGTCGAACGGTATCGGGCGTCGTCGCACAGGCTGGTGTTGTAGGCGTGGCTCTCGATGTTGGCTTCGTCGACGACGTACATGCCGAGCTCGTCGCACAGGTCGAGGAACCCGGGATCGTTCGGATAGTGCGAGCAACGAACCGCAGTGATGTTGTGGCGCCGCATGGCCAGCAGGTCGTCGCGCATGTCGTCGAGCGTCACCGCCTTGCCACGTGTCGGATGATGGTCGTGGCGGTTCACGCCGAAGATCCACACCGGCTCGCCGTTCAGGAGCAACTGATGGTCGCGTACCTCGACGCAGCGGAACCCGATCAGCTGCGTGTGCACCTCGGCGACGGCACCGTCGGGATCGAGCAGTTCGGCGGTGACGCGGTACCGGGTGGGCGATTCACCGGACCACGGATCGATACCCGGAAACTCGAACTCTGCAACTGCGGTGTGCCCGGTGAAGACGTACGGGATCGCGAACTGATGTGGCACGTCGACGGTCTGGGAGCGACCAAGACGTCGCCCGCTCATCGACTCGACTCCGACGCGCACGCTCCATCCCGGCCCAGGCGGCGCCAAACCGTCGATGGTCGCGCGGGCCACCAACGTGCCGACGACGTCGGACGTGCCGGCACCGCTCAGGCCGGCATCGCACTCGAGCGCCGCGAGGTGCACCACACCGCGCGCCTCGACGTACACCGAGCGGTGGAGGCCGGCCATCCACCACTGGTCCTGGTCTTCGACGTAGCTGTGGGCACTCCATCGCATGACCACGATTGCAATCTCGTTCGCACCGCCATGTACGAATTCGGTGATGTCGTACTCGCTGGCGAGACGACTGTCGGTGCCGTAGCCGACGAAGTGGCCGTTGACATAGAGCGCGTGCACGCTCTCGGCGCCGCCGATGTGGAGCACGACCTGGCGCCGCAACCAACGCGCTGGGATCGTCATCGTGCGGCGGTACACCCCGGTGGGATTGTCGTCGGGCAGACGCGGTGGCGGCCCATGGAACGGCATTCGGACGTTCGTGTACTGCGGGAGGTCGCCAACACCTTGCAGCGTCCAGTTGCCCGGCACGGTGACCGTCGTCCACGACGATCCTCGGGTGGGCTTCACCACGGCGGTCGACGGCACCCGGTCGGGGTGGTGGAACAGCCGGAACTTCCACCGTCCATCGAGCGACCGCCGCCACTGCGATGCCTGTCCCGCTCGGGTGGCGTCGAGGGTCGCGACTGCAGTGGTGGGTGGGCGCATCGAGCGCCGGTTGATCGACACGATGTGGGGGTCGGTCCAGGGCCGGACGGCGCCGATGGCGGGAAGCATGGCGATCAGTCTCCCAGACCGGTCACCGCGAAATGTCAGCGACTCAGGCGCCGTCGTGGACCCAGACCGGGACACGCATCGGCATGATGCCGCTGTCCCAGATCCAGTCCATCGCCGGGACGCTCACCCGGACACATCCGTGCGAGGCGGGGTAGTTGGGGATGCTGTTCGAGCCATGCACCGCCACACCGCCGACGAAGTACTTGGGTCGGTAGATCTCGCCGAGATCGCCTTCCCACCAGCCATCCGGGCGTTCGCGGTTGACCTTGTGCAAACCGCTCGGCGTGAGCGACACACCGGTGATCATCTCGCCAGGCGTGTTCTTGTCCTCTTCGGTGTACTCCTCGCCGTTGCCGGTCGAGGTGTTGAGGATCCACTCGGTCTTGCCGTCGATCACGAAGAACAGCAACTGCTTGGCCTTGTCGACCTCGACGAGCGTGCCGGAGTTCGCTCGGGCGATGGGACGCAGGCTCATGGTGGTGAGGGCGTCGGCGGTGCGCTGGTCGACGTTGCCATCGGCCTCGAACCCCATGTACTTCTCGAACGCCATGACAGCTTGCTTGGTGGTGAGTCCGTAGTCGCCGTCGGCAGCCGAGAGCCAGAAGCCGAGTTCGTACAGTCGCAGCTGCACTCGTGCCGTCTCCTGGCCGCTGTTCGTACCGACCGCCTGGAGCGTGGGATCCATGATGCCGACCGGGATGATGTTCGCTGGCACGGTGGTGGTGGGTGGCAACGTCGTCGGCGCCACAGTGGTGGTGGGTGCGACCGTGGTGGGCACAACCGTGGTGGGTGCGACCGTGGTCGTGGGCGCAGCCGTGGTGGTCTCGATCGATTCGGGGGCGTCCGTGTCACCGACGTCGTCACGACTGGCAACGGCGTTGACGGCTGGTGGTTCGGCGGCTCCGGCTCCGTCACCGCCCGTTCCACTGGTGACCGCCGTCGAGCAGCCCGCGATGGCGACCAGCCCGAACACCACGAGGGTGCCGATCTTCGCGCGCTTTCGCTCTTGGTCGACCACGGTACGTGAGCCTAACGGCCGCACCCGACGCCTCGTCGGCACCTCGTCGATGTTCCGCCGCTCGTCAGGTTCGGAACGCGAACGATGGCAGTGCGCAGGGACCTGCGGGGATCGCAGCCGGATCGAACGAGCTCACGAGATCACGCAGAGTGGCGGTCGAACCCGTTGCGTCGTGGCCGAGCGACGTCGCGATCCACGCCACGACGTTGGCGGACGTGGCGCCGACCGCCGCAAGTTCGCTCAGTGTCACGGGCACACCGCGCCGCTTGGCGATGCGCTCGCCGTCGGCGTCGACGACCAACGAGACGTGCACGTACGTCGGCCTCGAATGACCGAGCAGTTCTTGCAGATGGATCTGGCGGGCTGTCGAGGCCAACAGATCGTCACCTCGAACCACCTCGGTCACCCCTTGGACAGCGTCGTCGACGACGACGGCAAGGTTGTACGCGGGGACACCGTCGTTACGTCGTAGGACGACGTCGTCGACGACGCCGGTCACGGCGCCGTGCACACGGTCGTGGAACTCGATCTCGTGTCCATCGGTGCGCAGTCGCAACGCAGGAGGCCGCCCGTCGAGGCGGCGGGCGGCTCGTTCGCCGTTGGTGAGCTTGCGACAGGTTCCCGGGTACGACCCAGGCGGTCCATGCGGTGCGTTCGCAGCGGCGTCGATGTCGTTGCGGATCTCTCGGCGAGTGCAGAAGCATTCGTAGACGAGGTCGCGCGCGGCAAGCTCTGCGAGAGCTGCCTCGTAGCGATCGAACCGCTCGCTCTGGCGGACGACCTCGCCATCCCAGTCGATCCCGAGCACCTCGAGATCGCGTAGCTGCGACAACTCGAATTGCAGGCTGGACTGGTGACGATCGAGGTCTTCCATCCTGACGACGAAATCGTCGCCACACGATCGAGCTGCCAGCCAAGCAATCGCCGCTGTACGAAGGTTGCCGAGGTGCAGATCACCCGTCGGGGAAGGCGCAAAGCGTCCGGCCACGCCGACAGTGTCGCCCAGCACGGGCCCGATGCCACGCGATCCGACAACGATCCGGGCCGCGATCATTCGGTGGTCGACGCGATGCGAGCGGCGACATCTTCTACAGTCGCGCCATGGTGTGTGCTCGCTGCGGGATCGACGTCGCGGAGCACCAGAAGTTCTGCCACGAGTGTGGAGCGACGCTGACGACACCAGCCGTCGACGAGACGGGCAGCGATCACACCGATGAGGCGACCGAACCAACCGAACCGGTCGAAGCCATCGAGGTGACCGAACCCATCGAGGTGACCGAACCCATCGAGGTCGCCGAACCAGTCGAGGTGACCGAACCAGTCGAGGTGACCGAACCGGTCGCAGTGACGGGTCTCATCGAGGTCGCCGGACCAACCGAGCCGGTGGAGGTGACCGAGACGACCGAACCGGTCGGGGCGATGCTGCAACCGACGACGCAACTCGAGGTGTTCGCTCCGCCCGTCACGGCTGAGATGCCCGCCCTCTTCGACGGCCACGCCGACCTCGCGGAGTATCCGGCACCCAGAGAGCCGTTCCAGGTGCGTGTGATCTTCCTGCTGGCGATCTTCGGTGCGGCCGCCATGCTGATGACGATCGTCGCCGACGTGATCGACATCCGCACTACTCGGCCTGCGTCGGGCATCGCCACCGGCTCGCAGACGCTGGAGCAGCTCGGCTCGAACCTCGGTCTCGCGGGCTTCGTCGGCAGCGCTGTGATGGTGCTCGGTGGCTTGCTCGCCTGCTTCGGACTGCGGTGGGGCGCCGGGCTCGCCGGAGGTGCCGGGCTCGCGCTCGCCGGCTGGGCCGGATTGTCGATCGGGCTCGCCGAGTTCCCGATCGCCGTCGCCGAGTCGATCACGCGCACCTCGTCGGTGCAATTCACCCTCCGGGTCACCCGTGACCTCGGCTGGTGGTTGATCGTGGGCGTCGGCGTGGTCGGCGTGGTCGTGTTCCTCGCATCGCTGCGTTCGATCGGTTCCGGAGGCAGGCCAGCCCTCAACCCGCTGGTGGCGGCGGTCACTGCCGTCGCGATGGTCGTGCTCGCGTTCGGGCCGCTGGTGAAGATGAACGACGCCGCATTCGCCGACAACTTCCGTTCGGTCGATCCGACCCGCGATCTTCCAGCAGCGTTCTTCGCCGGGCGCATCGGCCAGGTCGGGTTGATCGTGCTGGCCGGTGTCGTCGGCATGTTGATCGTGCGCAGCTACGGCCTCGGGCTGGCCGCCGGCGGGGTGAGTGTGTCGCTGTGGTTGTGGATCTCGTCGCTCGGCGAGATCGGGTCGAACCCCGTCGGGATCGCCGACCGCAACCCCGGTGCTGACAGCACCGTGCCCCATGCAGTCACCACCGTCGGCATGGTCTCCGCGCTGGCGTTGTTGGCGCTCGCGGCGGCCCTCGCCACGTACCGCCTCACCCGCTCGCGCCGCCCCACCTGAGAACCGTTACGCGTGGTGTCTGACACCACGCGTAACGGTTTGGTGGCAGGCGACGGCTCGGCCGGGATCGGTGCCGACGAGCGCGGGGTCGACGCCGAGACATCGGTCGAGAATCCCGAGACGCTCGGCCTCACCCGAGGCCACCAGCGGACAGCGAGGATGGAACCGACAGCCGCTCGGGATCGCTGCGGGATCGGGTGTCTCTCCCACCAGGATCTGCTGCTCCAGACGGTCGGCCTCGGGCACCACCGACAGCAACGCCTTCGTGTAGGGATGCTGCGGATCGGCGAGCACCGCTTCGGCGTCACCGATCTCGACGATGCGGCCCAGGTACATCACCGCGATCCGATCGGCGATGTTCCAGGCCAGGCCGAGATCGTGGGTGACCGCCACGATCGAGATGCCGGTGTCGTCGACCAGTGAGCGCATGAGCGCGAGGATCTCGCCGCGGATCGACGCGTCGAGGGACGCCACCGGTTCATCGGCGAGCAGGAGGCGAGGAGCGAGCACCATCGCCCCGGCGATCAGCACACGTTGGCGCTGACCGCCGGACACCTCGTGCGGGTAGCGCGGCATGTACCGCTCGGCCGGTCGCAGGCCAGCGCGGCTCAGCGCTTCGGCGACCAGGTCGACCTCCCGGCCGGCCACACCGTGGATACGGATGCCCTCGGCAACGGCCTCGTAGATCGTCTGGCGGGGATTGAGCGCCCCGGTCGGATCCTGGAAGATCATCTGCACCTGACGGCGGAGACTGCGCAGCGCACGTCGGTTCCCGGTGACCACCTCGCCGTCGAAATCGATCGAGCCCGATGCGACCGGTTCGAGTCCGAGGACCGACCGGATCAGGGTCGTCTTGCCGCACCCAGATTCGCCGACGAGGGCGAGCACCTCGCCTGCTGCCACCGTGAGATCGACCCCGTCGACGGCGCGTACGACGCCCGACCTGGACCCGTTCGGGAACGTGACGTGCACGTCGCTCCAACGCAACAGGTCGCTCATGTCGTCACCTCGACGTGGACGCACGCCGCTCGACGTCCGGCGCTCACGTCGCGCAAGGAGACGTCGACGGTCGAGCACTCGTCGACGGCAACGTCGCAGCGAGGGTGGAACGGACACCCGGGCGGGAGCGCGGCGGGGTCGGGCGGGTCACCGGGCAAGCCGCTGGGATGCATCCGTGAGGCCGGGTCGCCGATCGTGGGGAATGCCTGCGCCAGCGCCCGCCCGTACGGGTGCCGCGGATCGGCGAACAGCTCTCGGCTCGGGCCCTCCTCGACCACACGGCCCGCGTACATCACCACCAGGCGCTCGCAGGTGCTGTTGAGCACCGAGAGGTCGTGGGTGATGAACAGCAGCGCCAGGCCGCGGTCGAGCTGCAGTTCGGCGAGCAGCGCCAGCACCTGGGCCTGCACCATGACGTCGAGCGCCGTGGTGGGTTCGTCGGCGATCAGCAGGTCGGGCTCACACGCGAGCGCCATCGCGATCAACACCCGCTGGCGTTGCCCGCCCGACAGCTGGTGCGGGTAGCTCCGTGCTCGGTCGGCTCGTAGGCCGACCCGCTCGAGTAGTTCGCCCACGCGGCGCCGTGCCTGCCCTCGGTCGAGGCCAAGGTCGACAGCGTGCAACAGGAGTGCCTCTTCGATCTGGCCTCCGATGCGTCGCACCGGATTGAGCGAGTGCAGGGCCCCTTGGAACACGATGGCCGCGCCGCTCCAGCGCACGGCGCGAAGTTGTCCGGGTTTCATTGCGTACACGTCCTCGCCATCGAGCAGCACGGAGCCCTCGACCAGTGTGTCCTTCGGGAGGAGGCGCAGCACCGCACCGGCGATCGTCGACTTGCCGCAGCCCGACTCGCCGGCGAGCCCGACGGTCTGACCGCGTTCGATGGTCAGGTCGACGCCGCGCACTGCTGGCACATCGCCGCGCTCGGATCGATAGGTGACGCGCAGGTTGCGCAACTCGAGCAAGCTCATCGTCGTCCTCCACTCCGGCGGCGCAGGCGCGGGTCGAGGATCTCTTCGAGGGCCCGCCCGAAGAGCGTGAACGCGAGCACCACCGCCACGATGCCCAGGCCTGCTGGGAGGTAGTACCACCACGCGTTCCGGCTGATTGCCCCCGCGCCGAATGCCTCCTCCAAGGTCTTGCCCCACGACGTCTGGTTCGGATCGGCGAGGCCGAGGAACGCGAGCGTTGTCTCGGTGAGAATCGAGATCGGCACTGCGAGCGTGACGTTGGCGAGGATCAGCGGCGCCACGTTCGGCAGGATGTGACGCCTCACGATGTGGGTGCGTCCTGCGCCGAGCGCCCGCGCCCGATCGACGTAGAGCCGCTGTTTGACGGTGAGCACCTGGGCGCGCACGAGTCGGGCGGTCGACGGCCACGACGTCACCCCGATGACGAACACGATGTTCCACAGCGAGCGGTCGAGGATCGTCGCCAACACGATCGCCAACGGAAGGAACGGGATCACGAGGAACCAGTCGGTGAGGCGCATCAGCACCGAATCGGTCCAGCCGCCGAAGAATCCCGACACGATGCCGACGAGCGAACCGATGCCAACGGTGAGGATCGTGGCCGCGAACCCGACGAACAGGCTGACCCGCGCCCCCCACACGAACTGGGCTGCCACCGACCGTCCGAGGTGGTCGGTGCCCATCGGGAAGTCCCAGCTCGGGCGGGCCCATGCAGGGTTGCCGATCGAGTCGACGGCGCTCAGACCGGCGCGAGGGCTGATCAGCGGCGCGACGACGGCCATCACGATGAAGGCGACCAGCACGATGAGTCCAGCGAGCGCTATACGGTCGGCGCGTACGTGGCGCGCAAGTTCCACGACCGACGCCCGCCGGCGCGCCCGAACTGCAGCTCGGGGCGAGTACTCGACTGGATCGGCCGGCGTCGGTTCGAGCACGGTGTCACTCATCGGCTGCCCACTCTCGGATCGAGGAAGCCGTACATGAGGTCGACGGCCAGGTTTGCCACGATCAACGAGGCGCTGAACAACAGGAACAGCCCTTGCAGCATCGGGAAGTCGGGGCCACGGATCGCCTCGAGCGTCGCCTGGCCGAGGCCGGGCCACGAGAAGATCGACTCGACCGCGATCGCTCCTGACAGGATGAATCCGAAGTTGAGTGCCGTCAGGCTCACCACCGGCAACAGTGCGTTCGGCAGCGCGTGTCGTCTGCGGACATCGGCATCGCGCAGACCCTTCGCCCGGGCGAGTTGGAGGTAGTCCTCGCCGACGGTGTCGAGGATCGACGAGCGCATCACGATCATGTACTCGCCGATGTACGCGAGCGTGAGCGTCAACGCCGGCAGCACCATGTGGTGCGCCTGGTCGAGCAGCGCAGCGATCCCACGTGCCGTGCTCCCGGCATCCTCGAACCCACCGGTGGGGAACCAGCCGAGGTTCACGGCGAAGAACGCGAGGAGCAGCATGCCCAACCAGAAGTCGGGAACCGAATAGGTGAACATCGAGAACGATGTCGATGCCACGTCGAACTTGCTCCGGCGCCGCCAGCCCGCGTAGATGCCGAGCGTGACGCCGATGACCATGGCGAACACGGTGGACGTGCCGACGAGCGCAACAGTCGGCCAGATCGCCTCGCGGATCTCGGTGGTCACCGGTCGGTTGCTGAGGAACGAGTCGCCGAGGTTGCCGCGCAACGTCTGGCCCACGTAGGCAATGAACTGTTCCAACCGTGATCCGGTGAGGTCGAACTGTTCACGTCGCTGTTGGATCTGCTCGGCGCTCATGTTCCGGCCCCGGAACATCGAGGCGGTCGGGTCGTCGTTGACGACGCGGAACAAGAAGAAGTTGACGACGAGCACGAACGCCAAGGTCGCAAGCGAGCCCGCGACCTTGGCGATGACGAATCGTGCCCGCACCGACTTACTCGCGGTCGTCGGCGGACGCTCGCGACCGGGCGACGAGGAAGGCGCCCCCACCCACCACGACAATGGCTCCCACGATCAGCGCGATCAACAGTCCGGTCGACATCCCGCCGTCGCTCCCTCCCCCGCCGTCGATCACCCGGAGGTTGGCGTAGGTGGGTGAGCTGTTGGAGAACAGCACCGGTCCGATGTCGGCAGGCTGACGAAGCCATCCCTCGAAGCGGTCGGTGCGGTAGGCCTGTGGATCCGCGTCGGCGAGCAACACGACGTAGGTGCCGTTCTCGTGGAAGAGCTTCACCATCTCGTGCACGATCTCGATGCGCTTGTCACGATCGAGTTCGACCTTCTGCTGCTGGTACAGCTCGTCGTAGGCCGGGTCGCACCAGTTGGCGTCGTTGTTGCCGGGCGACTCGACATCGGTCGTGAGTTCGTCGCAGGTGAAGTAGCTCAGCTGCGGGTCGGGATCGACGAACGGCGTCCACCCCCACACGAACAGGTCGTACTCACCGGCGATGCTCGCTTCGTAGAGCTGGCCGTCGTCCATCACCGACACCTCGGTGCCGATTCCGATGTCGGCGAGCCACTGGGTGACGAACTCGCGGATCGCCGGTGCGTCGTCGGACTCGGATCGTTCGACGTAGCGGAACCTCAACGGGTCGGTGCCATCGGGCATCTCGCGAACACCATCACCGTCGGTGTCGAGGTAGCCGGCGTCGTCGAGCATCGAGTTGGCGAGATCCGGGTCGAACGCGAAGACCTCGTCGTCCGACAGCTCGGGGGTCCACACCGGGTCGGCCGACGGGATGATGACCGAGCCGACCGAACCGGTGCCGAGGGCCACGCGGTCGAAGAGCACGTTGCGGTCGATCGCGTGGGCGATGGCGTGGCGCACGTCGAGGTCCTGGAGCGCCGGATGGCCGTCGCCGAGTCCGCCGGCGCCGCCGTTCATGGCGAGCTCGGTGAACGAACCCTGCTCACCCGACACGGTCTCGATGTTCGGATCGCCCTCCAGCCGTTCGAGCGCGGAACGAGGCAGCGCATGCGCAGCGTCGATCTCGCCGGCCTGGAGTGCAGCGACCATGGCGTCGCCGTTGGTGAACACGCGAAAGACGACGCGGTCGATGCCGTTGTCGTCGCCGTACCAGTTGGAGTTCTTCTGCATCGTCCAGTCCTGGCCCGAGCGCCATTCAGTGAGCGAGTACTGGCCGGAGGCCACGCCGTCGAGCCCCTCGTACGAGGCGAGGTCGTCTGCGGTGATGTCCTCGTAGATGTGCTTCGGCACGATGTATGCGTCCATCGTGGGGAGCTTCGGATCGGGAACCGACGAGGTGATCTCGACGGTCCGCTCGTCGATCACGACGGCGTCGAGGTTCTGCACGGTCGAGTAGTGGTTGCTCCACTCCTCGTCGCGCGACCGATTGACGGTGTACGCGATGTCGTCGGCGGTCAGCGGCTCGCCGTCGGACCAGGCAAGGTCCTCGCGCAACGTGTAGGTGTAGGTGAGCCCGTCATTCGACCCCTCCCACGACTCGGCCAGTCCTGGGATGGTTTCGAAGTCGTCGGCGGCCTTGTCGGTGAGCGACGCGAACTGCAGGTTCCACACCTCGTAGTCGGGCACCAGGAATCCAACGGTGACGTTCGGCGACGACAGGTCCTGCAGCAGGCCGATCGTGAGGGTGACGGTGTCGCCCGAGTTACCGCTTCCGCTGTCACCCTGAGCGAGCGCGGTCGGCACCACGGCACCGGAGAACAGCACACAGGCCAACAGGCCGGCACCGATGAGACGCCTCGACATTCGATCCCCTTCGGAAACAGGGCGCCCCAGCGCCGCGAATTGGTGGCGGCATTCTCCACCGCGACGCCCGCGATACGCAACTGCGCTGCCGGATGCCATGGTGGGGACTGTGGCGTCGGTCGACCACACTGGCCGGATGACGATCGACGGGGTGCGTTCGTTGGGTCGTACGACCACATGGGAGCTGGTCGATTCGCTCGTGGTGAGCGGTGATGTCGGGCACCCGCAGGGCTTGAGTCGATGGGGTGACGGATGGTTGGTGAGCACCGTCCATCCGGGTTCGGCTCGGGGCGAGGTGGTGATGGTCTCGACCGACGGCGAGGTGCTGCGCCGGGTCGATGTCACCGACGGCGAACGGTTCCATCCGGGTGGGTTCACCACGGATTCAGCGACGGCCGGCTCGCCGGGCTGCTGGATCGCGGTTGCCGAGTACCGGCCCCGATCGACGACCACGGTGATGCGGCTCGACGCCGAGCTGGCAACAGTGGAATCGTTCCCGTTCGACGACCATCTCGGAGCGATCTGCGCGCTTGCCGACGGCACGTTGTTCGCCGTGTCGTGGGCGTCGAGGCGCTGGTACCGCCTCGACGCCGGCGGCCGCATCGTGGAGCAGCGCACCACGCCGAGCCGCTGGGTGGACCTCCAGGACATCGCCCACGTGACGACGACGATCGACGGCGAGCGCGTGGTGGCGACCGGTGTGGGCGGTCTCCAGGCTCCGGCCGGCCCGGTGCAACTCGGGGGGCTCGTGGTGATCGACGTCGACGCGTTGAACATCGAGCTCGACACCCCGGTTGCGGCGTGGATGCCGTCGGGTCGCGTCGCCACCTACAACGGTGCGCACCTCGTTCTGGATGACGGGCCGTCGGTGACCTTGCACTGTCTCGTCGACGACACCGCCGGCTCGATCGGCACGTGGGCCGCCTCCCCCGTCAGTCCACGTCGCGTCGTGTGAGCATGGTGATTCCAATGGCGAGTGACACCAACGCGTACCCGGCGAAGACCGCCGCGTTCTCGACCCTCGACAGCGCCACAGCAATGGCCTCGGGGGAATCGATGTCGGAGTCGAGGTCGAGCAGGTGGTTGCCTGCGACGAACGGCAGGTACCTGGCGATCTCGGCGGGGATGAAAACGAGGAGCAGGTTCTCCACGACGAAGCCCCACACGAGCAAACCCGATACCGCACCGGCACCGTGTCGCACGATCATGCCGAGCCCGAGTCCGAGGACGGCGGACAGCGTCGTGTACATCACGGCCCACGCGGAGGTGGAAGGAGCGGCGGAGAGTTCGCCGGCATCGATGCCGCTCAGGGAGGCGCCACAGAAACCGGCCACGATCCCGAACGCGCCGAACGCAGCACCCAGTAGTGTCGCTACGGCTGCTTTGGCGAAGGCGATGTCGGTCCGCGTCGGCCGAGCGGCGATCGCCGGGGCCAGCGTGCCGTGCTGCGCGTCGGCAGTGAACATCAGCACCCCACCGATCGCTGCCAGCACGGCAGCGACCACCGTCCAGTAGAACCCGACCTCGGCAATCGTGAGGACCTCGTCGGTCACGAGTGCCCCGACGGCGAACGACACGATGAACCCGCCGACGACGTTGATGGCGAGGAGCAGCCACGTGCTGCGTACTGATGTGACCTTGATCGCTTCCGCGCGCAGGGCGCCACCAAGGTTGGGGCGGCGCGACGAGACGCGCCCGGTGTCAAGCGTTGCTGTGTTCATGAGGCCGTGAATTCTGTGGAGGCGCGAGTGAGCTCGAGCAGGCTGTCTTCGAGGGTCTGGGTCATCTCGGTGAGTTCGGTGAGGGCGATCCCGTGCTCGAACGCTCGGCGTGAGATGTCGCCGATCGAGCCGTTGCGAACGATGAGGCGACCGTCGAACAGTTCGACATCGGCATCGTCGGTACCGAGGAGTTGGTGGAGGTCGCCCAAACGGTCTGCTCGCACGACGACGTAGCGCCCGCTTTGCTGCTGGATTGCGTGGACGGTGTCGGCGACGATGAGTTTGCCGGTTCCGACGACGACGAGATCGTCGGCGAACATGGCGAGTTCGGCGATCAGGTGACTGGACACGAAGACCGTTCCGCCCCGATTCGAATGGTCGCGCAGCAGATCGCGCAGCCAACGGATGCCGTCGGGGTCGAGGCCATTGGAGGGTTCATCGAGCATGAGCACAGCGGGGTCGCCCAGGAGTGCGCCGGCGAGGGCCAGCCGTTGACGCATGCCGAGCGAGTAGCCCCCGGCACGCCGGTCGGCCACGGAGTCGAGGCCGACCTGGGCCAGCACATCTTCAACACGCGACGATGCAACGCCAATGAGTGCCGCGAGTGCTCGGAGGTGCTGGCGAGCCGAGCGCCCTGGGTGCATGCACCGCGCGTCGAGCACGGCTCCGACGACGCGTGCGGGGTTCGGCAAGTCGCGGTAGCGCTCGCCGCCGTAACGCACCTCGCCCTCGTCTGGTCGTGTCAGGTCGACCATCATGCGCATCGTGGTCGACTTGCCTGCACCGTTCGGTCCGACGAAGCCGGTCACCCGGCCGGTTCGAACCTCGAACGACAGATCGTCGACGGCGCTGCGTGAGCCGTAACGCTTGGTGAGATGATGGACCGAGATCACGAGACGTCTGTCACGCGGTCGTCGATGACGATGATCGCCTTGCCGGCGATTCGACCTGCCACGAGGTCGTCGATCGCTGTCGGCACGTCGGCCAACGCATAGCGTCTCGTCACGGCCGCAACAACGGTGCCGGCTGCCAACATGGCTGCGAGCTCGTCGAGTCCTGCGTGGTGCTCGGTCACGATGAACGTGGTGAGACGTTGCTCGACGAAGGGGGACCAAGCGAGCGCCCGGAGTTGACGGTCGGTTCCACCGAACCACCTGCCCCCGCCTTCCCCGCCGACGATGACGAGCGTGCCGTGAGGTTCCATCACGTTGCGCAGGCGACGAAGTGACGTGTTGCCACCGATGTCGATCACCACGTCGTACTTGGTCCCGTCGGATTCGATCGTCGTGCGGGTGTAGTCGATCACTCGAGTCGCACCGAGTGAGCTCACGAGTTCGGCCTTCGCAGTGCTGCACACGCCGGTGACGTGGGCCCCGATGTTCGAGGCGATCTGCGTCGCGAACGATCCGACGCCGCCGGACGCACCGATGATCAGCACCGATTGGCCGACTGCGACCTGCCCCACAGCGGTGACCGCCTGCAATGCCGTCAGGCCCGAATCGGGAACGGCCGCCGCGGCTGCGAAGTCCAGTCCGCTCGGGATCGGTGCCAGCTTGTCCTCGGCTGCGGCTGCATAGTCCGCAAATGCGCCACGACCGGTGCCGAAGACACGATCGCCGACGGCGAAGCGTTCGACCCTCTCACCCACTTGGACGACCGTGCCGGCGAGGCTGCAGCCTGGGACCTGCGTCTTCGGTCTGCGGAGTCCGTACGCCGCTCGCGCGGCGTACGGACTCCCGGCCATCAGATGCCACGTGGCTCGGTCCACCGCTGCGGCGCTCACGGCGATCAGTACCTCGCTGTCTCGAAGAGTTGGCGTTGCAGTGGTGGTGTGGTGCAGCGCCTCGGTCGAGCCGTACTGGCGTTGAACGATCGCCTGCATCGTCGACGGCAGGCGCTTCGATGTGGGAGTCGTTCCGACGGAACCGTCTGAGAGTTTTTCACTGATCATGATCAGGGCCCTCCTCGGCCCAGTGGTGCGATACATCTGGCCTTACGATGTAAGGCCAGATGAACCTAGCCTTACGCTGTACGGTTGTCAACCAGATGTGACGTCTTGCACAGTGAGCCGGACACGTCACCGAACCAGCGGAGGCCCTGTGAACGACACGAACACCAAACGAACGACCGAACCTCTCACCCGGGACCGGGCGATTCGTGCTGCGGTCGCTCTCGCTGACGAGGACGGGATCGCGGGGCTCAGCATGCGCAAGCTGGCCAAGTCGCTGCGGGTCGAAGCGATGTCGCTGTATCACCACGTCGCCAGTAAGGGTGATCTCCTCGACGGGATGATCGATTGGGTGTTCGCCGAGATCGAACTTCCGTCGCTGGACCTCGCCTGGAAGGCAGCGATGATGCGGCGCTCCGACTCGTTGCGCGGCGTCCTGCTGCGCCACCGGTGGGCGGTGGGGCTCATGGACTCGCGCTCGTCGCCGGGTATGGCGACGCTGCGGCAACACGATGCGATGATCGGTTGCTGTCGGGCCGCTGGATTCACGGTCGTCGGAGCAGGCCACGCACTGTCACTCATCGACAGCTACGTCTACGGCTTCGTCCTGCAAGAGGTGTCGCTGCCGTTCGGTCCCGGCGACGACATGGGCCAGAAGGTCGATGAAATCGTCCCAGCGGAGATGCTCGCCGCCTTTCCTCACCTCGCCGAACTCACGACCGAACTCGTCCTGCGACCCGGCTATCAGTACGGCGACGAGTTCGCGTTAGGCATCGAGCTGGTTGTCGACGGCCTGCTGGCGTCGACCTGATCGACGTCGCCGATCGCACGCGCCGTCCATCTGCCGCAGGCGCCGGCGAGTCGATTCATGACGTACAGCGAGGCGAGTGCGAACAGCAGCCCGACGGGCACGAAGAGCCACGACCACGGGGCGCTCGTTCCCAGGTTCTCGAGGGTCGTGCTGAGCGGCCACGTACCCCAGTCGTGGTCGTCGCGCCGGAGGTGGAACGGCGTCCACACCATCGAGGCTGCGACGGTCGGGAGCGCCACAGCGATCGTGAAGGTCGCGATTCCGACCGGGAACCGCAGCAGCAGGTACCGCAGTTCCCTCCAACGTGCGGCGTCCGTGGACACGCGGCGGAGTCGGGTCCACGGGTTCCCATGTCCATGGTCGACCGGCGTGAGCGGTGCCACCGGCTGACCGAGCAGAAAGATCGTCGTCCACCGCTCGAACGCAGCGAATGAGTGGATCAGGTACCACGAACCGAGCAGGACGGGGATGCCGATGAGCGCCACGGCGATCAGGCCCACACCCACGGCAACGAGGGTGATGATCAGTGTGAACCAGATCGTGCCGAGTGGAAGTCCGAGCAACAGATACAGGATGTTGCGATACGTCTGAGGGTCAGCGGGTGCTCGCAGAGCCTGCAGCGCACCGCCGAACTCACCCGCCGCAACCTGGTCGTCGAGAAGAAGTGGGCTGGAGTGTGGGGATCTCATGGTGTCGATCCTGACGACGGAGTCCTCTGGCGTCATCGGACCGCAGACCGCTTGTGTGGTCCGTCTGGGGGACGACGAACATCCACTCCTGTCATCTCGTCGAGACACCCCTCGACGGTTACCACGGATGGTCGTGACCGTCCCACCGGATGAAGCGTCCACTGTCGGTCAGCGTCAACGATTCGATCGTCGTGGCGATCGTCGTCGATGTCTCGTCGAGAGCGAGGGGTGCATCCGGTCCGCCCATGTCGGTGGCGACCCAACCCGGATGCATCGTGACGACTCCGATCTCTGCGCTGCGCAGGGCGGCTGCCGACTTCACGCTCAGCATGTTCAGCGCCGCTTTGGACACGCTGTAGGCGGCATCGCGCCCCTTGCTGGCTGCGACCTGCATCGATCCGAGTTGGGAACTGATGTTGACCACCATCGGACGAGTGCCGGACCGCAGGAGTGGGAGAAGGTGGCGGGTGACCAGCATCGGGCCGGTCACGTTCACCGCGAGGACCGCGTTGAACACCATCGCATCGAAGTCGAATGGACCACGGTCATCCTCCGCGGCCCCGAAGCTGCGTGCATCCGCCCCGGCAGAGTTGACGAGCAGATCGATGGCATCGGTGTCGTCGCTGATGCTCTGCGCGGCCTCGACGATCGAAGCTTCGCTCGTCAGGTCGAGGTGAACACACGACGCGACGCCCGCTGGAGCGTCGCCGCTCCGGCTCGTCCCCCAGACGAGGTGCCCTCGCTCGATGAAGCGCTCGGCGATGGCCCGCCCGAGACCGCGGTTGACCCCCGTGACGACGACGCGACGCTG
>JBBQEU010000053.1:0-22502 GCA_038321235.1 Acidimicrobiales bacterium
CTGTCGATGTGTCGAGCGGATGGAGACAATGGTGTCGATGACGGCCCGAGCGACATCTCGCTTCGATGCGAGGTCGATCTCGACAGGCTCCGCGTCGGGCCGCAGCAGCGTAACCGCATTCGTGTCGTGAGCGAAGCCAACCTGCGGCGCGGCGACGTCATTCGCCACGATCAGGTCGAGGTGCTTCGCACGCAGTTTCGCCGTGGCGTTGGCGACCAGGTCGTCGGTTTCCGCCGCGAACCCGACAAGCACCTGGCCGGAGCGCTTCGTGGCACCCAGCTCGGCGAGGATGTCCGGTGTGGGCTCGAGCACGATCTCGGGCGCCCCATCGCGCTTCTTGAGCTTGCCCTCGGCAGCTGTTCTGGGGCGGAAATCGGCGACCGCTGCGCTCATCACGATCACGTCGTGGTCACATGACGCCGTGGTCATCGCGTCGCGCATCTGCTCGGCGGTCTCGACCTCGACCACGTGGCAGCCTGGCGGGACGGGCAAGCTCGCCGTCGACACGAGGGTGACACGGGCCCCACGTGACGCCGCCTCGGCAGCGACCGCGTAGCCCTGCTTGCCGGAGCTGCGGTTGGCGATCACCCGAACTGCGTCGATGGGCTCACGAGTGCCACCGGCCGACACCACGACGAACACACCATCGAGGTCGCGAGGGCCGAGCACCCGTTCCGCTGCAGCGACGATTGCGGCAGGGTCGGCCAGCCGGCCGGGGCCGATGTCTCCCCCAGCGAGTCGCCCAGACTCGGGCTCGACGACATGCACACCGCGCGATCGCAGCACCTCGACGTTCTCGACGACGCTCGGGTGTTCCCACATCTCGGTGTGCATGGCCGGGCACACGATCACCGGCGCCCGCGTCGCGATGAGCGTGTTGGTGAGCAGGTCGGTCGACAGCCCCATTCGATAGGCAGCGAGCAGCCGGGCCGTGGCAGGGACGACCAGGATCAGATCGGCCCCCTGACCGATCTTGGTGTGCGGGATGGGGGTCGTCGGGTTGTCCCACAGCTCGGTCTGGACCGGCTCGGACGCCAGCGCGCTCAGCGTGGTTCGACCGATGAAGTGCTCGGCGCCCTCGGTCATGATCGGCACCACGTGTGCGCCGGCATCGACGAGTCGGCGACAGACCTCGACAGCCTTGTAGGCGGCGATACCGCCGGTGACCCCCAACACGATGCGCTTGCCTGCGAGCATCGATGTCCCCTTCAGCTCTGGTGCGGTGGGCCGGTGACGACCCGAACGCGGATCAGTCGTCGGCAGCTTCGGCGGCGGCGATTTCGGACTCGTCGGGAACCTCGGGCGCCGCTGTCCAGACGATCTTGTCCTGGGCAATCTCCTCGAACGCGATCGACAGGGGCTTACGGGCCACCGAGGACACCTGCGGCGGGATCATGTGTCCGAGGCCGTCACCGAGTTGGTTGAAGTACGAGTTGATGTTGCGTGCCCGTCGCGCCGCCAGCGTGACCAGGGTGAACTTCGAGTCGACCGTGTCGAGAAGACCCTCGATGGGCGGATTGATCATCGTGTCGTGGTCGAGCGCCATAAGGGAATCACCTTACCGGGCGCGAGCGGTTTCGATGATTTGCAACATTTCCTCGATCGTGTCGTCGAGATCGTCGTTGACCACGATGTGATCGGCAAGCGCCCGGCCGATCGGTTCTTCGTCCTCGGCTTTCTTCAAGCGGGCCAGGACTTTGTCGCCGGGATCACCGCGCCCGCGTAAGCGACGTTCTTGTTCGTCTCGCGAAGGTGGTACCACGAACAACAGCAGCGCGTCGGGGAAGAGCCGCTTCACCTGCTGGGCGCCATCGACTTCGATCTCGAGCACGACATCCTGCTCGCGGCCCGGCTCGGGCAGTGGGCTGCCGTAGTAGTTACCGAGGAACTCGGTCCATTCGATGAAGCCACCGTCAGCGATGTGCCGCTCGAACGCAGTGGTGTCGGTGAACACGTAGGCATCAGTCGCCTCGGACGGACGACGTTCACGAGTGGTCCACGAACGGCTCAGCCACAACCCGTCGTCGCGCCGCACGAGCGCATCGACAATGGTTCCCTTGCCGACCCCACCGGGGCCCGAGACGACGATGATCAACGCAACCGGCCCGTTCAGCCGAGGAGTTCGAGGAGCTTCGACTTCTGTTGACCGCCCAGCCCCTGGACTCGACGGTTGTCGGCGATTTCGATGTCGTTCATGATGCGACGAGCCTTGACCTTGCCGACCCCCGGGAGCGATTCGAGGAGGGACACGACCTTCAACTTGCCGACATTGACGTCGGTGGACGACAGCGCATCGGCGAGCGACATCGATCCCATCTTGAGACGGGCTTTGATCTCGGCGCGAGCGGCGCGTGCTTCGGCCGCCTTGGCGAGCGCCGCCGTGCGCTGCTCGGGGGTCAGCTGTGGGGGTGTTGCCATGGGCTCAAGCTATCGCGGCGATGTCGGCGAGCCGGGTCAATCCACGTTCGGATGCCCACTCGATCAGTTCGTGCTGGACCGTCGCTGCAGCGGCTGGATCCGCGAACGAGGCGGTGCCCACCTGCACCGCGGACGCTCCGGCCAGGAGCAGTTCCACGGCATCCCAGGCCGAGGCAACCCCGCCGACTCCGATGATCGGTACCTCGGGGAGCGCTTGGTGCACGTCGTGGACGGCGCGCACGGCCACCGGGTGGATCGCTCGCCCCGACAGTCCTCCCCCACCCGCACCGAGCGTCGGCGCAAGGGTGTCGGGGTCGTAGGCGAGGCCCAGCAGGGTGTTGATACAGGTCACCGCCTCGGCCCCGGCGGCCATCACCGCCTCGGCGACGTCGATGATCCGGTCGGTGTTCGCACTCAACTTCGCCCACCGGGGACGATCGCACGACGCGGTCACGGACATCACCTCGGCCGACAGTGCGGCGTCGTGTGCGAAGATCGAGCCCCGACCCTCGAGGTTCGGACAGGAGAGATTCACCTCGACCGCCACCACCTCGGGTGGGGCCGCAGCGAGCAATTCGGCCGCCTCTGCATAGTCGTCGACGCTGCGACCCCAGATGCTGACCACGATCGTGGCACCGCTCGCGACGAGGTCACCAACGACGTGATCGAGCCAGTACTGCACCCCTGGACCTTGGAGTCCGACTGCGTTCATCATCCCCTGCGGTGTCGGATGCAGGCGGGGCGCCGGGTTGCCAGGCCACTCGTAGGGGGCGAGCGACTTGGTCACGACCGCCCCGAGCGACGACAGGTCGAGATAGCTGCCGAGTTCGGTGCCGTACCCGGCGGTCCCCGACGCGGTCATCACCGGTGCGTCGAGTTCGACGCTCCCGACGGTGACGCGGGTGTCGATCACGACGCTTCGGCCCCTGTCGTGGCGTCGAGCACGGCGTGGTACTCCTGGAGCGTCCTCACCGTGAGTACCTCACCTTCGCTCTCGGACAGACCTTGCACGGCTGCGAGCGCCGCATGCACCGTGGTGACACAGCTCACCCCGTGCAGGCTGGCGGCCTTGCGGATCTGCTCGCCGTCGCTGCGTCCGAGTGCACCGCGCGGTGTGTTGACCACGAAGCTGATCTTGCCGTCGGCGATCAGGTCGACTGCGGTGACCCTGGGCTCGCCGTCGTCGCCGATCTCCTGCACCTTTGCGACGACCTGGTCGACTGGCGAGTCGAACGCAGCGAGGTATTCGGCGGTGCCTTCGGTCGCCGCGATTCCGAGCCCCAGGGCCCGGCACCGCTGAGCGACCACCAACCCGGCGGGTTTGTCGGGATCGGCCAGCGAGAGGAACACGGTGCCGGTCGTCGGCAGCGGATTCCCGGCAGCCAGCTCGGCTTTGTAGAACGCCCTGCCGAACGTTGCGGCGATGCCCATCACCTCACCGGTCGAGCGCATCTCCGGCCCGAGCGCCGGGTCGACCTCGGGGAACCGGTTGAAGGGCATCACCGCTTCTTTCACTGCAACGTGCCCGCCGACCGGCTCGCGCAGGACTCCTTCGGTGCGGAGCTCGGCCAGGGTGGCGCCGAGCATCACCCGGGTCGCCACCTTGGCCAACGACACCCCCGTTGCCTTGGCGACGAATGGCACCGTGCGGCTGGCACGGGGGTTGGCTTCGATCACGTACACCGTGGTACCCACGACGGCGTATTGGACGTTGATCAGGCCGCGCACGTCGAGATACTTCGCGACCGCTGCGGTGTACGACTCGATCACCTCGACCACCCACCTGGGCAGCGTCGGCGGCGGCAACGCGCAGGCAGAGTCTCCGGAGTGCACGCCTGCTTCCTCGACATGTTCCATCACACCGCCGATCAGCACCTCGCCGGTGTGGTCACGGATGGCGTCGACGTCGACCTCGGTGGCGTCGGCGAGGAACCGATCGATCAGGACGGGGCGTTCGGCCGACAGCCCACCTTCCTTGCCGAGGCTGCCGAATCCGGCGAGTTCCTCCATGGCACGAGCGAGATGGTTGCGGTCGTGAACGATCTGCATCGCCCGCCCACCGAGCACGTAGCTCGGGCGGACCAGAACCGGGAACCCGATGTCATCGGTGATCGCCAGCGCCTGTTCGATGTCGATCGCCGTGCCACCGGGCGGCTGCGGGATCCGCAACTCGTCGCAGATCGCGTTCCAACGCTCGCGGTCCTCGGCGGCGTCGATCGAGTCGGGCGACGTTCCCGCCACCAGTTCGGGCGGGATCAGGCCTGCGAGCTTCAACGGGGTCTGCCCGCCGAGTGAGACGATGACGGCCTCGGGCTGCTCGACGGCGATGACGTTGAGCACGTCCTCCTTGGTGAGCGGCTCGAAATACAGCCGGCTCGACGTGTCGTAGTCGGTCGAGACGGTCTCGGGGTTGCAGTTCACCATGATCGTCTCGAAGCCCGCGTCGCGCAGCGCGAACGACGCGTGCACGCAGCAGTAGTCGAACTCGATGCCCTGGCCGATCCGGTTGGGACCCGAGCCGAGGATGACCACCTTGCGCGCATCGGAGGGACGCACTTCACTCTCGTCTTCGTAGGTCGAGTAGTGGTACGGCGTCTCGGCAGGGAACTCGGCCGAGCAGGTATCGACGGTCTTGTACGTGGGGAGCACGCCCGCCGCCTCGCGAGCGGCTCGGACGTCGTCCTCCGCCACCGACCACAGGTGGGCCAACTGCGCATCGGAGAACCCGAGTCGCTTCGCCCGCCGCCACGCCCGCGTGGTCACCGTGTCGAGGGTCGTGTCGGCGAGCGCCGCACGTTCCTCGGTGATCATCGACATCTGATCGAGGAACCACGGGTCGATGGATGTCGCCTCGTACACGGCGTCGATCGACACGCCACGGTGCAGCAGCGTTCCGACCTGCTGGATGCGATCTGCGGTGGGAATCGTCGCCTGGGCGAGCAACTCGTCGTCGGACAGCCCGGCCAATTGTTCCTCGGCGGGATCGCAGCCGAGCCCGAGGCGGCCCTGTTCGAGCGAACGAAGCGCCTTCTGCAGGCTCTCGGGGAACGTCCGACCGATCGCCATCACCTCACCCACCGACTGCATCTGAGTGCCGAGCACACCGGACGTACCGGGCAGCTTCTCGAAGGCCCATCGCGGGATCTTGGTGACCACGTAATCGATCACCGGCTCGAAGCTCGCCGGCGTCGCTCTGGTGATGTCGTTGGGGATCTCGTCGAGGGTGTAGCCGACGGCGAGTCGAGCGGCGATCTTGGCGATCGGGAACCCGGTCGCCTTCGACGCCAACGCGGACGAACGAGACACGCGCGGGTTCATCTCGATCACGACCTGGCGGCCGGTGGACGGCTCGACCGCGAACTGCACGTTCGACCCACCGGTCTCCACACCGACCCGACGGATGCAGGCAAGCGCCGAGTTGCGCATCTCCTGGTACTCCACGTCGGTGAGCGTCTGGATCGGCGCCACGGTGATCGAGTCGCCGGTGTGCACGCCCATCGGGTCGACGTTCTCGATGCCGCAGATGATCACGCAGTTGTCGGCGTGGTCGCGCATCACTTCGAGTTCGTATTCCTTCCAGCCGTACACCGATTCCTCGATCAGGATCTCGCTGATCGGGCTGGCGGTGAGGCCGTTGGAGGCGATCTTCTCGAACTCCTCGGCGGTGAAGGCAATACCGGTACCGCGGCCACCGAGGATGTACGCGGGGCGGATCACGGCGGGCAGGCCGATGTCGGCGATGACGACGCGAGCCTCCTCCATCGTGTGGGCCGTACCGGAACGGAGGCAGTCGAGACCGATGCCCAGCATGGCCTGCTTGAAGATCTCGCGATCCTCCGCGGTGGCGATCGCCTCGGCGTTGGCGCCGATCATCTCGGGCTTGCCGGGCACGCCGATCAGGCCGCGCTCGAACAGTTCCATCGCGATGTTGAGGCCGGTCTGGCCGCCGAGTGTCGGCAGCACCGCGTCGGGCTGCTCGCGGTCGATGATCGCCGAGACGACCTCCCAGGTGAGTGGCTCGACGTAGGTCGCGTCGGCGAAATCCGGGTCGGTCATGATCGTGGCCGGGTTCGAGTTGGCGAGGATGACGCGGTACCCCTCCTCGCGTAGCACCCGGCACGCCTGGGTACCGGAGTAATCGAACTCACAGGCCTGGCCGATCACGATCGGACCGGAACCGATGATCAGGATCGAGTGGATGTCGGTGCGCTTCGGCATCAGCGAGACCGTCCTGGCTGGCCGGTGGCGGACGCTTGTTTCATCATCTCGGCGAACTCCTCGAACAGGTAGTGCGAATCGTGCGGGCCGGGGTTGGCCTCGGGGTGGTGCTGGACGCTGAACGCGAGTTCGCCGTCGACGCGCAGGCCTTCGCAGACCCCGTCGTTGAGGTTGACGTGGGTCATCGTGGCCTTGCCCGACATCGAGTCGGGGTCGACGGCGAAGTTGTGGTTCTGGCTGGTGATCTCCACCTTGCCGGTGGCGACGTTGCGAACCGGGTGGTTGCCGCCGTGGTGACCGAACGGCAGCTTCACCGTGCCGGCACCGATGGCACGGCCGAGCAACTGGTGGCCGAGGCAGATGCCGAAGATCGGCACGTTGCCGAGCAGTCCCTGGATCGTCTCGACCGCGTACGGCGCCATCGCCGGGTCGCCGGGGCCGTTGCTCAAGAAGATGCCGTCGGCTCCCCGGGCGAGGATGTCGGCGGCGCTGGTGGTCGCCGGCACGACCTCGACGGTGCCGTAGCGAGACAGGTTGACGGCGATGTTGCGTTTCATGCCGTAGTCGATCGCCACGATGCGGGTGCGGCTGTCGGGGTCGATCGCTGCGACGGTGTAGCCGGCGTCGATCGTCACCTGACGAACCAAGTCGACGCCGTCGGTGCCCGGCTCGGCATCGGCTGCGGCGCCGAGTTCGGCCTCGCTCGCCGACCCGAAGGCGCCGGGCATCGCTCCGGTGTCACGCAGGATCCGAGTGAGTCGACGTGTGTCGATGCCACCGATACCCGGCACACCGTGCTGCTGCAACATGGCCTCGAGCCCGCTCTCGGCGCGCTGGTTGCTGTGGCGTCGTGACAGTTCTCGTACGACGATGCCGCGGCAGAAGGTGCCACGCGACTCGAAATCGGCGGCGTTGACGCCGTAGTTGCCGATGTGCGGCGTGGTGAAGGTGATGATCTGGCCGGCGTAGCTCGGGTCGGAGATCACTTCCTGGTAGCCGCTGAGCACCGTGTTGAACACCATCTCGCCGGTGGCGATCGGCGCCTCCGCGCCGATCAATTCCCCTTCGAAAACGCTTCCGTCGGCGAGCACCAGGGCTCCATCTCGCACCGTCATCGCCGCACCTCCCGCACTTGTGTCAGCGCAGACCGCGTTGACGGAGATCCGGGCTGACACAAATCATGGCTTTGCATGGTCATTCGTTTCTCTGGATGGACATTCATCACCGTAGCGCGCCGCCATCGCGAACGACCGGCGTTCCCTGGAGGATCGTGTGGAGCACACGGCCCCGCAGTGGCATCCCGATGTACGGGGTGTTGCGGCTCTTGCTGGCCAGCCGGGCAGGTACCACTTCCCACACGTCGTCGGGGTCGAAGATCGTGAGGTTGGCCGGCTCGCCTGGCTCGATCGGGCGGCCGTGACGGTCGCTGACTCCGGCGATCGCAGCCGGTTTCCACGACAGCGCAGCAATCACGTCGGAGAGAGCCATGTCGAGGCTGGCGAGCGACACACCGAGTGCCGTCTCGAGCCCGAGCATGCCGGGCGGCGCCTGGTCGAGTGGCTGCTCCTTGGTCTCGGGAGCATGGGGAGCATGGTCGGTGGCGATCGCATCGATCGTGCCGTCGCCGAGCCCGGCGCGAATCGCCGCAAGATCGGCGGCGGTGCGCAAGGGCGGGTTCACCTTGTACAGCGCGTCGTAGGTCTCGAGTCGTTCGTCGGTGAGGCTGAAGTGGTGCGGTGTCGCCTCGGCGGTGATGGGGAGCCCGTCGGCCTTGGCCGCACGGACCAGCTCGACGCTCTTCGCCGTCGACAGGTGCAAGAAGTGCATGCCGACACCGGTGAGGCGCACCAGCTCGATGTCGCGGTGGAGCATCAGTTCCTCTGCGATCGAGGGCCAGCCCGGCAGCCCGAGCCGGCTACAGCACGACCCCTCGTGCATCACTGCGCCGATCGTGAGCCGCTCGACCTCGCAGTGCTGCGCCAACGTGATGCCGAGACCGTCGGCGTATTCGAGCGCCCGCCGCATGAGCAGCGGGTCCTGCACACCATTGCCGTCGTCGGTGATGATCTTCACGCCGGCTCCGGCGAGTTCGGCGAACGGCGTGAGGCGTTCCCCGGCGCGACCCACGGTGATCGAACCCGACGGCAGCACCTCGCACAATCCGGCGCGTTCGCCTTGATGACGGACGAAGTCGACCACTTCGACGCTGTCCTGGGTGGGGTCGGTGTTCGGCATCGCGACGACGGCGGTGAATCCTCCGAGCGCCGCAGCGCGGCTGCCGGTCTCGATCGTCTCGGCCTCCTCACGGCCCGGCTCGCGCAGGTGCACGTGCAGGTCGACGAATCCGGGTGTGAGTACGAGACCCGCGGCGTCGATCACGTCATCACCGTCAACGGGGTCGAGATGCTCGGCGACCTCGCTGACGACGGCACCATCGACGCGCACGTCGACGCGACGCTCGCCCGTGGGGTCGATGACGCGGGCGCCGGTGATCAACAGGCTCACAGCGAGCCTCCTTCCATGCTGGTGTCGGAGGTGGTGTCGGGTGCGGTGTTGCCGGAGCCGAGCAGGTCGAACAGGACGGCCATACGAACCGCTATGCCGTTGGTGACCTGCTGGGTGATCACCGCACCGGGCAGTTCGGCCGGGTCGACAGTGATCTCGACGCCGCGGTTCATCGGGCCCGGGTGCATGATCAACGTCTGCGGCGCCAAGGCGGCAGCGCGCTCAGCGGTGAGACCGAAGCGGGTCGTGTACTCCCGCAGGCTCGGCACCAGCGCCTCGTTCATCCGCTCCTGCTGCACGCGCAGGAGATACAACACGTCGACCTCCGCGATCACGTCGTCGAGGCGGTCGGTGACCGCATCAGCGAACGACTCGCCCACGTCGGGCGGCAGCAGTGTGCGGGGGGCGACGACCGTGACATGTACGCCGAGCATGCGCATCGCTGCGATCGTGCTGCGGGCCACACGGCTGTGCTTGACGTCACCGACGATGGCCATGCGGAGCCCGTCGAGACCGCCGCTGCGGCCGATGGCGGTGCGCACCGTATAGGCGTCGAGCAGCGCCTGGGTGGGGTGAGCGTGCCACCCGTCGCCGGCGTTGATCACGCTCGCCTGGGTCCAGGCATCGATCATCTGTGGTGCTCCGCTCGATCCGTGCCGCACGACGAACGCGTCGACGCCCATCGCCGCGATCGTCTCGATCGTGTCGCGCAGGCTCTCGCCCTTGTTGAGGCTCGACTGCGACACGGCGAACGTCATCGTGTCCGCCGACAGTCGCTTGGCGGCCGTCTCGAAGCTCAGCCTGGTGCGGGTCGAATCCTCGAAGAAAACGCTGCACACCGTCTTGCCGCGAAGTGCCGGCACCTTCGGGTTGGGCCGGCGGTTCACCTCGGCCATGTGATCGGCGAGGTCGAGGATGCGAATGATGCCGTCGACACCGAGGTCCTCGACGGCCAGCAACGATCGAGACGGGGTCATGAGATGGTCACCCCGTCGGCGCTTGCCGTGACTCGTTCGTCGGCGCTCGTCGGGAGGTTCTTTCCGATGAAGTCGGGCCGGATCGGAAGTTCCCGGTGACCCCGGTCGACCAGTACGGCCAGTTGCACCGCCCTGGGGCGCCCGTAGTCGGACACGGCGTCGAGTGCCGCTCGAACCGTTCGCCCGGTGTACAGCACGTCGTCGACGAGCACGACCGTGGCGCCGTCGATGTCGCCAGGGAGGTCGCTGACCGCCCCCGGGCTCACCGGGCGCAGACCGATGTCGTCGCGGTAGAGGCTGGCGTCGACGGATCCGACCCGCACCGGCGCACTCGGTTCGTCGCTCGTGGCGATGATGCGCTCGATCTCGGCGCCGAGACTCTCGGCCAGCCACACACCGCCCTGGGCGATACCCACGACGACCACACCGTCGACGCCACCGTTGCGTTCGATGATCTCGTGGGCCATTCGGGTGACGGCACGTCGCACGTCATCGGGCCCGAGCACCTGTTTGGCGCTCGCGGCTGGGTTGTCAGCAGCCATCTCGTCTCCTCCGTGCGAGCCTCACGGGACTCGCTTCACGGTGAGTGCGAAGGTAGCAGCAACTACGGTGGCCGCATGCATGATCTCGTGATCCGTGGGGGATTCGTCGTCGATGGCACCGGCCGACCCGGCCGCATCGCCGACGTCGTGGTGAACAACGGGCTGATCACCGCCGTGGTCGACGCCGAGGCGGGAATCGACGCGGGCGAGGCCATCCGGATCGTCGACGCTGCCGGCAGACTCGTCACACCCGGCTGGGTCGACATCCACACGCACTACGACGGCCAGGCATCGTGGGATCCGTACCTCACCCCGTCGTCGTGGCACGGGGTGACCACGGTGGTGATGGGCAACTGCGGCGTCGGGTTCGCACCGGCAGCTCCCGATCGCCACGAATGGCTGATCGAGCTCATGGAAGGCGTCGAGGACATCCCCGGCACCGCCCTCACCGAGGGGCTCACGTGGGACTGGGAGTCGTTCGAGGACTACCTCGACGCACTCGACAAGCGCCAGTTCGTGATCGACATCGGCGCGCAGGTCGCGCACGGGCCGGTTCGCGGGTACGTGATGGGCGAACGTGGCGCCGCCAACGAAGCACCGACCGACGACGACATCGCAGCGATGGCCGACATCGTCGAGCGTGGCCTGCGTGCGGGCGCGCTCGGGTTCTCGACGTCTCGCACACCGATCCACCGCTCGAAGTCCGGCGAGTTGGTTCCCGGCACCCATGCCGAACGCGACGAACTGTTCGGCATCGCCGACGCCCTCGCCCGGGCCGGCCACGGCGTGTTCCAGTTCGCCCCCGACCACGCCCACCTCCCGATCGACGAGTGGCCGTGGATGAAGGAACTCGCCCGCCGCACCGGTCGCACGATCAGCGTCAACCTGAACCAGCCCGACGACGCACCCGACCTGTGGAAGGACGTGTTGGCCCTACTGGACGAAGCACAGGACGAAGGCATCCCGATCGTGGCCCAGGTGGCCGGCCGCGTGGTGGGGTTGCTGATGTGCCTCGAAGGCAGCTTCAATCCGCTCGCGTTCCATCCGGCGTACGCCACGATCGCCGGGCTGCCACTCGACCAGCGGGCAGCAGCGCTGGCCGACCCTGCGCTGCGCGACGAGTTCGCCAGCGCCCCCGTCGTTGGCGGCGAGCTGTACCAGAAGCTGGTGGTCGACCGGCTCGACCGGTTCTGGGCGGTCGAGGACGGCGACATCGACTACGAGCCGCCACTGGAGGAGTCACTCGCTGCGGTCGCCGAGCGCAGCGGTGTTCGGGCGACCGACCTGATGATCGATCAGCTCGCATCGAACGACGGCAACGGCATCGTGCTCACCCCGTTCTTCAACTACGCCTACGGCGACCTGTCGTTCAGTTACGAGGTGCACCAGCATCCGGGGACCCGCATGGGACTCGCCGATGCGGGCGCCCACTGCGGCGTCGTCTGCGACGGCGGAACACCCACGTTCATGCTCACCCATTGGACCCGCGACCGCACCCGCGGCCCGAAACTCCCGCTGGAGCACGTCGTTCGGCGCCAGACGCAGGAGACCGCCGAGCTGTATGGACTCGGCGACCGCGGTGCGCTCACGCCGGGCCTGCGTGCCGACATCAACGTGATCGACTACGAGAACCTCACCTTCGGCGCCGCCCGGATGGCACACGATCTCCCCGCCGGCGCACGACGCCTGGTGCAGAAGGCCAAGGGCTACGACGCCACGTTTGTCGCCGGCGTCCAGATCGTCGACCACGACGAGTTCACCGGCGAACTCCCCGGCCAACTCATCCGCGGCCCGCGCTGATTACATCAGGGGTCAGACCCGCGATGTAACGGCGCAGTACGACCGAACGGCGTCGGCCGATTGCGTGGATCACAACGCGGGTCTGACCCCTGATGTAATTCTCAGCCTGGTAGGGGCACGTTGCGGTTGCGTTCGTACAGCACCCAGATCCCATTGCGGGCGATCTCGTCGAAGGCGTCGTCGACCGCCAGCCAGTCGGCTGTCAACTCTCTGTCCCGGTCGACAGGCAGCATGACGAACTCGACCCGCTCGGAGCGATCCTCGAGGCGCTCACCTTCCATCGACGTGTTCGGCCCATACAGCAGCACCCGGAACGGCACCGGGAACTGATAGATCTCCCCGCGGTAGGCAAGGTGCGGTGTGAGGCGATAGTTCGCCGACACGACTGCGTCATCGGGGATCTGCTCGAACAGCTCGCGCGCCGAAGTTGCGTACACGTTGTCGGTGTCGCCGTAGTACATCGGTGTGCGTCCCCAGGGCATCGGCGCCCACAGGTACGCCGTCAGCAACGTGGCCGCCGCGAGGACGCCGAGGGCGAGCGGACGACTGCGAACTCCCAGCGACCGACCACGGACCCGCACCACGCGATCGCACATCGCCCCGATGGCGTACACCGTGCCGATCGCCAGCGCCGGCACGGCGATCAGGCTGTAGTGGTAGTCGATCTGATACTGGTACCAGAACGTGCTCAAGACGTTGGTGAACAACACCAGTCCGCTGATCAGCGCCACGTCGGGCAGCCGGGCGAAGAGCCAGGCGAACGGCGCGGTCATCTGCACGAGGTACCAGGGCCGATCGTCGCTGCGGAGATGCTCGAACAACTGCGTCGGGTTGGTGATCGTCGTGTCGATCACACCGCGCACGCCGCCGAACGGGATCCGCCACGAGTTGCGGGTGGGCACCCCGATCAAGCTGCGCATCACCACGAACATCGCGACGGCCATGAACGCCAGGCTGCCGAACACGGTGAGTACTCCGATGCGACGATCCCGTCGCACAGCCACCCAGATCCCGAGTGGCACGATCACCAGCGACACGTCCTCCTTCACCAGCAGCGACAGCACGACGAACACTGCGTACATCCGCCACTTGCGTTCGAGAGCGGCATAGATGGCGAAGCCGACGAACACGCCGAGGAAGGCATCCGGATGGAAGTTCTCGAGGTTGGTCCAGCCGACCGCGGGATGCAGAAGATATGTGCCAGCGGCGATCAACGCCCACCATTCCGATCCGAGTCGGCGGCGGGCGTACAGGAAGACCGGGATCGAGCCCGCAGCGATCGCAGCCGACTGCGCGGCGAACATGATCCACGCGCCTGGCGCGATCCAGTACAGCGGTACGAGGAACAGCAGCACGAACGACGTGTGGTCGCCGAACATGTTGCGCCCCATCAGCGTGACGAACGGCGCGTCGAACCGCGACAGCAGCCACATCCCCTGGTCGTAGAGGGCCGAGTCGTAGGTGGCCGTGCCGAGTGCGTGATGGATGTTCAGCGACCGGGCGGTGAAGTACCAGGTCCAGATCGCTACGGCGCCGGCCAGGAACACCTCCGGCGCCGACGGCGGGGTGATCCGATGCCACCAGCGCGGTTCGATGGCGGCCTCGTCCGCCGCCTCCACGGCGATCGTCGCCGCACCCGATTCGCTCACCGCAACACTTTCGCAGCTCGATGGCCTCCGAACCGGCCACCCCGATCTAACCCCCCACCGACCCACGGAACGATCTGCGCCCGTCGAGTCCCGGATTCCGGGACGCAGGGGGCGTAGATCGAGCAGTCGCTGGCGATCAGGAACGCAGGTCGCCCACCAGCGCTGAGAGCACCCCGTTCACGAACTTGCCGCTGTCGTCGGTGGAGAACCGTTTGGCAAGCTCGACGGCCTCGTCGATCGCTACAGCGACGGGCACGTCGGGACGATGGGCGAGTTCGAATGCGCCGAGGCGCAACACGTTCAGGTCGAGCACCGGCATGCGCACCAGCGTCCAACCTTTGGCTCGGGCGGCGATCGCCGCGTCGAGTTGCTCGACGTGGTCACCGACACCGGTGACGAGCAGCACGGTCAGCTGGTCGGGTTCGAGCACCTGCAGGGCCAACGCATCGGCAGGTGTGATCCCCTTCGAGTAGGCCTCGTACAGGAGATAGAGCGCGCGTTCCCGTGCGTCGGAGCGGTCGTCGGGGCGCGGCATGGCAGCCATGATGTGTCAGGACCCAACGTCAGACGCGGGTCAGGTACTCGCCGGTGCGGGTGTCGACCTTGACCTTGTCGCCCGGCTCCACGAACAGCGGGACCTGGAGCACCTTGCCGGTCTCCAACGTGGCCGGCTTGCGGGCCCCCGACACACGATCACCCTGGACACCGGGTTCGGTCTGGGCGATCGTGAGTTCGACCGACGCGGCGATCTCGACGCCGATGATCTCGCCCTGGTACTGGGCGATCTGGGCGATCATCTGCTCGGTCAGGTAGTCGGCGGCCTCACCGAGCGCAGTGTTCGGCACGTTCATCTGGTCGTAGGTCGAGGTGTTCATGAACACGTAATCGTCGCCGTCCTTGTACAGGAACTGCATGTCCTGGCGGTCGACGATCGCCTGCTCGACCTTGATGCCGGAGTTGAACGTCTTGTCGATCACGGCGCCGCTTCTCAGGTTGCGGATCTTCGTGCGAACGAACGCGCCACCCTTGCCCGGCTTGACGTGCTGGAACTAGATGACCTGGAACAGTCCGTTGTCGAGTTCGAGGGTGATTCCGTTCTTCAAGTCGTTCACGGAGATCTGCGGCATGGTCGGGTCCTTTTCGAGTGCAATGCCCGTTCGTGTTCGAGATGTGCCTGGCACCTCTCGAACAGCCGGGCTCACGAGCTGAATGGTCGCGGCGGGGTGTGCGTGAGTGGCTGCGAGCCGGTTTCGGTGACGACGAGGAGATCCTCGATCCGGAATCCACCGAAGCCGACACGATAGAGCCCCGGCTCGACCGTCACCACGTTTCCGGCAACCAAGACCTCCTCGGACGCCTGGGAGTGGAACGGCGATTCGTGGATCACCAGGCCGACGCCATGGCCGGTTCCGTGCAGGTACCAGCGGCCGTAACCGGCGTCGACGAACAGGTCGCGACACGCGCTGTCGACGGCCTTCGCCGTCACACCGGGAGCGAGCGCATCGATGCCTGCGCGCTGCGCAGCCGCGACGAGCGCATAGATCTCGCGCTGCTGCTCGCTCGGCTCGCCGATCACGTACGAGCGCGTCATGTCCGAGTGGTACCCCTCGACCAGCGCGCCGACGTCGATGATGACGGTGTCGCCCTCGACGATCGTGCGCCGGGTCGCGTCGTGGTGGGGGCGGGCAGCGTGGACGGGTCCGGAGGCCACGATGGTCTCGTAGCTGCGGTCGTCGGCGCCGTGGCGACGCATCCGATACTCGAGTTCGTCGCGGATGTCGGCTTCGGTGGCGGGCGCGTCAACCGTGGCGAACAGCATCGGTTCGACCTCGACGAGCGCAGCATCGGCAGCGGCGGCGGCGGCCTGCATCCGCTGGATCTCCGCCTCGTCCTTGATCTGGCGCCGGAGTCCAACCAGCGACTCCGTTGGTTCGAGGGTCACGTACGCTGCGAGACGTGTCCACTCGGCCCGGCTGGTCGTCGACGGATCGAGTCCCACCCGCTTCGCCCCTGCCAGCGAAGCGACCAACCGGTCGTGCAAACCACGTCGTGTCGTCTCAGCGTGCACGGTCGCCCCAGCTGAGGCGGTCTCGGCCCGTGCCCGTTCGCCGTAGCGGCCGTCGGTACCGAGGATCACCTCGTCATGACGGACCACCACCCAACCGTTCGAGCCGGTGAACCCGGTGAGCCAGCGCACGTCGACGAGATCGGTGAACAGCAGTGCATCACACCCATTGCCCAGCGGTAGCCGAGGCTGGATCATCGCGACCCGCCGAGCGTGGTCGATCGGCGGGTTACTCATGGTGTCAGACACCATGAGTAACGAAACGTTCGAGGGTCGAGCGGACGGCGGGCTCGGGGACGTCTTCGACGACCTCGACACCGCTACGGCCGTCCAGGACGAAGGTCAGGCCAACGAGCGCCTTCTTGTCGCGGGCCATCAACGCCATCAGGTCGTCGACGTCGAGGCGCTCGGGTGGGGTGATGCGCAGCCCGTACTCCCCCGCCACGATCCGACGGTGCTCGTCGACGCGCTCCTCGTCGATCCGACCGAGTTCGAGTGCGAGTTCGGCGGCGAAAACCAACCCGACCGCGACTGCCTCGCCGTGAGCGATGTCGTGATCGGTCGCGATCTCGAGGGCATGGGCCAACGTGTGGCCGTAGTTCAGCAGCGCTCGCCGCCCTCCTTCGCGTTCGTCGGACGCAACCACCTCAGCCTTGATCTCGACACATCGTGCGATGCGCTGATCGAGCGGCATCGACAACAGATCATCGCCAGTGAGGAAGTGGTACTTCGACATTTCACCCAGGCCGCAACGGGTCTCTCGCTCGGGCAGCGACGCAAGCGCGTCGAGGTCGCAGATCACACCGGACGGCTGCCAGAACGCGCCGACCAGGTTCTTGCCCTCGGGGAGGTTGACCCCGGTCTTTCCGCCGATCGCTGCGTCGACCATGCCCAGGAGCGTGGTCGACACGTGCACCACCGGCGTGCCGCGATGCCACGAGGCGGCAGCGAAACCGGCGACATCGGTGACCATGCCACCGCCGACCCCGACGACCACGTCGCGCCTGGTCAGTCCTTGACGGGCGAATCCACGCATGAGCGTCTCGATCGTGGCGAGGGTCTTGGCGTCTTCGCCGGCACCGATCACGTACGTCTCGACGTCGTGATCCGGCAGCGAGACCGCCAGCGGGATCCCCTCTTGGGTGACCACGGCAACACGCCGGGCCGACGACGCCAGCAGCGCGCCCAACTCGCCGATCGCGCCCTCACCGACGACCACGTCGTATGAACGGTCGGCGAGCGGCACGGTCACGCGCAGCATCGCAGCACCGCCTTGGCGACGTCGTGAGGCGAGCGGTGGTCGACCGACACGATGGCGTCGGCAACCTCCTGATACAGCGCCGCTCGGTCGATGAACATCCGTCGCAATGTGCCCTCGGGATCGTCGTCGAGCAGGGGACGGTGCCCTCCGCTGCGCACCCGGTCGACGAGCACCTCGACGTCAGCCAGCAGCCACACCACGTGGGCGTCGGCACCTTTCAGCACCTCGCGATTGCGGTCACTGAGTACCACCCCACCGGCGGCGGCGATCACCGACTGCTCCGGTTCGGCCAGCGCTTCGAGGAGTGTGTCGGTTTCGAGCGCCCGGAATGCGGCCTCACCGTCGGTCGACCAGATCTCACGCACGGTTCGCCCGGTGCGTTCCTCGATCATCTCGTCAGAGTCGTAAAGGGGACGATCGAGTTCGGCGGCGACCAATCGCCCCACCGTCGACTTGCCCACGCCCATCATCCCGACGAGGACCAAGTGGTTCACGGCAGCGTGGCCGCGAACGCCTCGGCGTTGCGGACGAACTCGTCGAGGGAGTCACCGCCGTACTTGCGCTGGGCCTCGGCGGCCAACACCAGCGCCACCATCGTTTCGGCGACCACGCCCATCGCGGGGACCGCGGTGACATCGGTGCGCTCCTTGAACGACACGGTCGATTCCTTGGTGACGGTGTCGACCGTTTCGAGCGTCGGCACGTTCAGCGTGGCCAGCGGCTTCATGGCAGCGCGGACGACCAACAGTTCCCCGGTGGAGATGCCACCCTCGGTGCCTCCGGCCAACGTGCTGCCCCGGCGGTACTCGCCCGCGTCGGCGTCCCATGAGATCGGATCGTGCGCAACGCTCCCGCGCCGTCCGGCGACCTCGAATCCGTCGCCGATCTCGACGCCCTTGACGGCCTGGATGCTCATCACGGCCTGCGCCAACATCGAGTCGAGCTTGCGATCCCAGTGGACGTGGCTACCCAACCCGACCGGGACGCCGAAGCCGAGCACCTCGACCACGCCGCCGAGAGAATCGCCGTCCTTCGCCGCGGCCTTGATCTCGGTGATCATCGCCTCGCTGGCATCGAGATCGAAGCAGCGCACCTGGTTGTCATCGACCCGGTCGAGTTGATCGGGCGTCGGGCGGACCGCATCGGCAGGTACCCGGGCAGCACCCATCTGGATGACATGGGAGATGATCTCGACGCCGATGTGCGACAGCAACGCCTTGGCGACCGCACCGGCGGCGACACGAGCGGCGGTTTCTCGGGCGCTGGCGCGCTCGAGCACGTCTCGAGCGTCGGTGAAGCCATACTTCTGCATGCCAGCAAGGTCGGCGTGGCCAGGACGAACCTGGGTGAGCGGCGTCTTGGTCTCACCTGGCGCCGGGCTCATCTCCTCGTGCCACTTGTCGCTGCGAAACCACTCGGAGTTCTTGATCTCGATCGCGATCGGTGAACCGAGCGTGCGGCCGTGGCGCACCCCGCCGATCAAGGTGAGTTCGTCTGCTTCGAACCGCTGCCGTGGCCCACGTCCGTAACCCAGGCGTCGCCGGCCCATCTCGGCTTGTATCTGTTCGACGGTGATCGGGAGGCCGGCCGGGAGGCCCTCCATGATGACGACGAGCGCCTGCCCGTGGGATTCGCCCGCCGTGAGATACCGCAACATCGAGACGAGGCTACCGTCCGGCGCCATCGGGCCGGGGCTGGAGGGATGCACGCTCGGCGAGCGCCTGCTCGGCCGCACGGAGCATCACCCCGACGTCGGGCAACCGACCCAGCCAGGCCTGCTGCTGCAGCGCCGCCTGATGGATCAGCATGCCGAGCCCGTCGACCGTGCGAGCGCCGACCAGGGCGGCCTGGGTCAACCAGGCGGTCTGGCGCGGGTGGTACACGAGGTCGACCACGACCTGGTTCGCGCTGAGCAACGCCGGGTTGCACGGCAGGTCGGCGTCGCTTGCCACCGACGGGTCGACGCCCATGCCCACGCTCGAGGCATTGACCACCACGTCGGCTCGTCCGATGTCGTCGGCACCGCCCACCGAGGCGACCGCGGCGAGGCGGCTCGCCGACTCGGCGCGGTCAGCGGTGCGGTTGATCACTCTGATCGAGTCGGCACCAGCGCGACCGAGCGCGTCGATGACCGAACGGGCGGCCCCACCGGCACCGATCACCGCGACACGGGCGCCGTCGACATCGATGCCCTCGTTGGTGAGCGAGGCCACGAAACCTGCCCCATCGGTACTCGATCCGACCAGTTCGTCGCCGTCCCAACTGACGGTGTTGACCGAGCCGAGCGCGCTCGCTGCCGGGTCGAGCCGGTCGACTGCTGCGGCGACGTCGTGCTTGTGCGGCATCGTCACCGACAGTCCTCGAATGCCGAGCACTCGCATTGCGTCGACCGCGGCGACGGCTCGCCCGGGAGCAACGTCGAACACCGCATACGTCCATTCGACCACAGCCGCGTCGAAGGCCGCCTGATGGATCACCGGCGACAGGCTGTGTTCGACCGGCGACCCGATCAGCGCCGCGAGCCGGCGCTGGCTCACAGCACCCCGGCCTGGCGGGCAAGTTCGATGTTGCGCTCGTGCTGCCACAGTTCCGATGCGAAGACGTGACGGCCCTCCTCGTCGGCGATCACGTAGTACAGGTAGGCACACGACGTCGGATCCGCGAGTTCGGCACAGATCGGGTCGCCCGCCGGCGGGTTCGGCGCCGGATTGAGCGCTGCCTCGATCGAGGCCCGACCCGGGGCGGCGATCGGTGTCGGCGGCAGGCCCGGCCGCAGGTAGGTGTTGTACGGACCGTCGATCTGACGCAGTTCGGAGAACGGCAGCTCCGGATCGAGCCCGGCTTGGTTCCGCCCATAGAGCACGGTCGCATCGACCTGCAACGGGATCGGATTGGCGGGGTTCAACGCGCTCAGTCCGAGGCGGTTGTAGATCACACGGGAGATCTTCGCCCGGTCCTCGGGCACCTTGGCCTCACGTTCGATCATCGACGCGACGATCAGCACCTCGTACTGGGTCACCCCTCGCGCCCGCGACCCGTTGACGATGTCCTCCTGCTCCGCGACGCGCTCCATCAGTGCGATCATCCGCTCGATGACCTGCCCCTCGCTCTCGGCGTTCGACACCTGATACGTGTCGGGGAACAGCATCCCCTCCAACGACGTGACACCGACTGGTTGGAACGACGACCGGATCGTTCCGTCGGTCGCCGCCTCCATGAACCCCTCGGCGGTCAGTCTCGGCACCGACGTATCGAGCCGCTCGGCCATCCTCGTCAGGGTGAAGCCTTCGGGGAATGTCACCTTGGTGTAGGTCTGGCCAGGCGGGGTACGGAGGCGACCGAGCACGTTGCCCATGTGGTCGTTGGGTCGGATCTCGTAGTAGCCGGGGGTGAGCTCCAGGCCGCCCTCGCGTTCGACGTACCACTCGAAGATCCCCGGATCGGACACCAGGCCCTCGTCGGCCAGCCGGAGGGCGATCGATTCGACATCGTCGCCTTCGTTGACGGTGAAGCTCACGACGTCGCCAGGGGCGCCCTCTGGGTTGATCTTGCCCAGATACCACCATCCGACGGCACCGGCAACGAGGACCGCGACCACGGCGAGCGCCATCGAGGCCCAGATGAGCCACTTGAGTGACCGACGTTGGCCGCGCAGCCGTTCGACCGACCCGGTCTGATCGGTGGCGTCCCAGGGATCGCTCGACCAGTCGAGCGCCGGGCGCGAATCGGGATCGACCTGCGCTTCTGGCAGGAGCGGGTCGAGTTGCGTCATGGGTCGACGTCACCCGTCCAGGTTCCGGCTCGATGATCGAGCCACGCCTGCAGCATCACGGCTGCCGCGACCTTGTCGACCACCTTGCGACGCTGACGGGCGTCGAGGCCCGCTTCGAGCATGCCGCGTTCGGCCGTCACCGTGGTGAATCGCTCGTCGTACATCGTGACCGGCACCCCGACAACGCTAGCGAGCTGCTCGGCCTCCGTCTCGGCAGACCGCGCCGCAGGGCCCGTGCTGCCGTCGAGCGACAGTGGCAGCCCGACCACGACCTGTTCGGCCTCCTCGTCACGAACCAGCTTGGCGATCGCCGCATGGTCGTGTCGACGCGACGACGAGCGGTGCACCGTGGTGAGCGCTGAAGCGATCGTGCCCGAGATGTCGCTCACGGCGATGCCGATGCGTTTCGAGCCGAGGTCGATCCCGAGCGCCCGCACACCCGGCGGACGGCTCACGTGGCCGCGGCCACCAGGCCCGCCGCCGACCGGGAGGCCAGCTCCAGCGCTGTTGGAATGCCCGTGACGTCCTTGCCACCGGCGGTTGCGATGTCGCCCTTACCGCCACCACCGCCGCCGACCGCCTTGGCGGCATCCTTGAGCAGCTCGGAGGCGGTCCAACCGCTTCCCGCCTCGACTGCCGCAACGAGTCCGACGCCGCCACTGGTCGTTTCACCGATCAACACGACGACGCGCATACCAGGGTGCTGGCGCACGGCGACGGCCAGTTCACGGAGATCGCCGGGGCTGAGCCCGTCGACCTGGCTGACCAGCACACCCTCGTGCGCAATGGCCGCCAGTTCCCCGGCACGGCCCATCGCGAGTTGAGCCCGCAGCGCCTTGATCTCGTCGTGCAGCGCCTTGGTCTCGTCGAGTCTGCGCTGCACACCGACCAGCAGGTCGTCAGCCGACGAGCCGACGAGGCGGGCGGTCTCGGCGATCAGCTGCTCGTCGCGCTGCAGCAGCGCGACGCTGGCAGCGCCGGTGACCGCTTCGATGCGACGAAGGTTGGAGCCGATCGACGACTCGCTGACCACCTTGATGGTGCCGATGTCGCCGGTGGCGCGCACGTGGGTGCCACCGCACAATTCGATCGACGACCCGGCTTCGAGCACCCGGACGATGTCGCCGTACTTGTCCCCGAAGAACGCGATCGCACCGAGCGCCTCGGCCTCGTCCTTGGTGGTTTCGAAGATGCGCGTCGGCGTGTTCTCGAGCGTGTCGGTGTTCGCCAGGCGTTCGATCTCGGTGATCTGGTCGTCGGTGACGGCCTCGTAGTGGCTGAAGTCGAAACGGAGA
>JBBQEU010000054.1:0-22143 GCA_038321235.1 Acidimicrobiales bacterium
TCACAGCTTCCTCGTGTCGCTGCTCGGCATCGAACGGGTGGTCGTGGCCATCAACAAGATGGACCTCATGGACTACTCCCACGAGGTGTTCTCGGCGATCGAGGAGGAGTACATCGACTTCGCCAACCGGATCGGGCTCGAAGACGTCACGTTCATCCCGCTCTCGGCGTTGAAGGGCGACAACATCGTCGAGCCCAGCGCGAGCACGCCGTGGTATCACGGCCCGACTCTGCTCGGGTTCCTCGAGACGGTGCCCGTCGACGACGACCTGGCCGAGCAGAGCTTCCGGATGCCGGTGCAGTGGGTGAACCGGCCCAACCTCGACTTCCGAGGCTTCTCGGGCCGCATCGTCGGCGGCTCGATCAAGCCGGGCGACTCGATTCGGGTGCTTCCCGCCGGCACCACGTCGACGGTCGATCGGATCGTGACCATGGACGGCGACCTCGACGAGGCGATCGCCGGCCAATCGGTGACGATCACGTTGACCGACGAGATCGACGTCAGCCGCGGCGATCTGCTGTGCGCCGGCCACGATCCGGCGGAGGTCGCTGACCAGTTCGAGGCGCACATCGTGTGGATGCACGAAGACGCCATGCTGCCGGGCCGGCCGTACCTGATCAAGATCGGTGCCCGCACCGTCGGCGCGACGATTGCGCAGCCGAAGTACCGGGTCGACATCAACAACCTCGATCATCTGGCAGCGAACACGTTGGAGTTGAACGAGATCGGGGTGTGCAACATCAGCCTCGATCGGCCGATCCCGTTCGACCCGTACGACACCAACCGTGACACCGGCGGGTTCATCGTGATCGACAAGCTCACCAACGTCACCGTCGGTGCCGGCCTGTTGCACTTCGCGCTGCGACGTTCACACAACATCCACTGGCAAGACGTCAAGGTCGACAAGGCGGCCCGCGCCGGGCTGAACAGCCACGAACCGGCGGTGATCTGGTTCACCGGCTTGTCAGGTTCGGGCAAGTCGACGATCGCCGACATCGTCGAGTCGAAGCTGCACGCGCAGGGCGTGCGCACCTACCTCCTCGACGGCGACAACATCCGCCACGGCCTCAACCGTGACCTCGGATTCACCGATGCCGATCGCGTCGAGAACATCCGCCGCATCGCCGAAGTCGCCGCTCTCATGGTCGACGCCGGCCTCATCGTGCTGGTGTCGTTCATCTCGCCGTTCCGCGCCGAGCGTCGCTTGGCGAGGGAGGCGGTGGAGGACGGCGAGTTCATCGAGGTCTACGTCGACACCCCCATCGACGTCGCCGAACAGCGCGACCCCAAGGGCCTCTACGCCAAAGCCCGCCGAGGCGAACTCGCCAACTTCACCGGCATCGACTCACCGTACGAACCACCCGAAGCCCCCGAGGTCCGAGTCGACACGAGCACGATGACCGCCGAGGAGGCTTCGGACGAGGTCATCCGGGCGCTGGAGGGTCGCACCGAGAACATCTGAGGACACCACCGCGAGCATGGCGAGATCCATGCTCATGCGCCAGCATGGGGCCATGAGCACCGATTCCGAGATCCGCCACGCCATGATCGAACTCCTCGGCACGGGGGCGATGTCTCGCGATGACCTACTCGCCGCCGTGCGGGCACTCGACGCCTCGGCTGGCCGAACCGCTGAGCAGATCCTGCGGAAGGACTCGGCGTTCAGCGACCTCGACGACGTGTGTTACGTACCGGCGTTGGTGGAGGGCACATCGTGGACGTTCGGCGTCGACGCCGATGACGCAGCCGAGGGATTCGTGCGGATGCACCCGGCGTTGTCGCCACTCGGGTGGTGGCTCATCTCGTCGGGCGCCGAACTCATCGACGACGCCAGCGATCCCGTTGGCGAAGTGGGCACGGACGGAATCTGGCTCGATGGCCGCGACACCGACGTCCTGGTCGGCCCTCCAGGGTGGCTCGATGCCGTCGCAGGAGGGCTGGCGACGCTGACCGTGCGCTCCGAGCAGCTCCAGGTGACACAGTGTGACGCTCCCCCGCAACCGACCCTCCGTCAGATCGACGCCATGCGCGTCGGGTTCGAGCGAATGACGACCAGCAAACACGTCCGACCGTTCGGCAACGCCGCCGCCGGACTGCCCTGCGTTCCCAGCGACCACGCCGTGCTCGCTGCGCTGCTACACGACCGTGACGCCTTCGTCGAGGCAGCGATCCCCCACCTCGACGATCTCTACGCAGCAGCGGGCCTGGAACAACGTCACCATCTCCTCGCAGCGAATGGTTTCGACTGGGAGGCGCAAGAATCAAGCCAGCAACGCAACAAGATGCACGCGTTCTACGGTCTCGACGAGCCTCAGATCGACATGCTGACCACGCTGATCGGGGTGTGCGAGCTCCACATCGAGAAGGGTGACGCAGCGCTTGGCCCGAACGACGACGATCGCGGCGCGGCAGCCGCTCTGATGTCGACCTCGCTCGACGACGGCGACGTGGGCGAGGCCTTCTGGGTCGAGATGCTCGCTCGGTACGCGACCCCCCACGAGATCGAGGCGTTTGCCGACACCGTGGCGAGCCGCATGGCGGGCGCCGACCCGGTGGGGGTCGGCTGGATTCTCTCCCAGTGCATGGCGATGCGCGACGACGAGCAGGGTGCAGTGGCCCTGGTGGACTCGCTCGCCGGTCCCGGGTGTGATCACGTGCCGTTGCTGCTCGATGCCGCCGCCGCGATGTCGGATCGTGGCGATGCTCTTACGGCAATGCGCCTGCTCGCTCGGGCGGGGATTTCCGAGAGCGACCTGGTCGATTTCGATCCCGCCACCGAGGACTTGGACGAGCCGTTGCGTCTGCTGATCGAGGTGTTGCCGTACGCCCGGAATCGACCCAAGGCCAAGGTCGGACGCAACGAACCCTGCCCGTGCGGGTCGGGACGCAAGTACAAGGCCTGCCACCTCGGCAAGGAGCGTCACGATCTCGTCGATCGATCGTCGTGGCTCTACGACAAGACGTTGCGCTACATCCGCGCCCGTGCGTTCCCGCAGCTCCACGAGCTCGCCGACGAGCTGGCCGACGGCTCGTACGAGATCTCGCAAGAGCTGAGCTCGTCGCCGTTCCTGATGGATCTGGCAGTGCACGAACTCGACATGATGAGCGAGTTCCTCGATGCCCGGGGCTGGCTCCTGCCCGACGACGAGCGCCTCCTGGCGGAGCAGTGGATGCTGGTCGATCGCAGTGTGTTCGAGATCCTGGAGGCCCGCGACGAGGTGCTGCGACTTCGCGACGTCGGGAGCGGCGAGACCATCACCGTCACGAACACCCATCCGTCAGATGCCACGCGACCGGGCATGATGATGATCGGGCGGCCACTCCCGGTGGGCGACACACACCGGGCTATGGGCGGGTTCTTGTCGGCGCCGCCGCAGTTGGTGAATCCGTTCCTCGATGCCATCGCTGCCGACGACGTCGACGAGCTGATAGCACTGCTGGCCCAGATGCTGCGGCCGCCCCAGCTCCGCAACACCTCCGGCGAGGAACTCGTCTTCCACACCACCCGATGGCAGATCGCCGAAACAGACGATCTCCATGCCCGGCTCGCGGCCGCGGGCTTCGTCGGCGACGACGACGGCGAGTGGAACCTGACCGAGGACACCTCCAGTATGCGCGATGCGATCCTGGCGACGTTGCACCTCGACGCCGATGACGATGTGCTCCGAGCCGAGACCAACTCCGACGAACGTGCGTCGATGGTCCGAACCGTCGTCGATGATGCGCTCCCGACCGCCAAGTTCCTCGGCGACCAACGTCGCGAGTTCGACGAACTTCGGGCCGAGATGAGCGATGACGACGAATCAGGGCTGCTCGATCCGAACGACCCGGAGGTACGCCAGATGATGGAGGAGATGATGCGCACCAAGGAGATCGAGTGGCTCGACCAGGAGGTCCCTGCCCTCGATGGACGCACGCCAAGAGCGTCGGTGACCGATCCGATCGGTCGCGAGAAGGTCGCTCGGTTGCTGGCGTCGTTCCCCGAGCCGCAACCTGGCGGGTTCGTCGGTTTCAGTCCCTCGCGGTTACGCGCCCACCTCGGGCTGGATGATTGAACCCGCCAAGGCGGTCACTCGTCGTGGGTGTCGAACTCGCTCACGGCGATCAGCGCGGCGTTCACGATGCTGCCTGCGTCGATTCCGACCAGTTCGTGCAGCTCGGCGATCGTGCCTGACTCGCCGAAGCGATCGACACCGAGCGCGAACTGACGGGTCCCGATCGCCGAGCCGAGCCAGGCGAGGCTGTGACTGGCCGCGTCGTGCACGCTCACGATCGGCCGGCGGCGTTCGGCGGACGGCACCAGGCGGTGCAGATGGCTCGGCCGACGAACGACCCGTGCCGAGGCAGTGGACTGCGCAAAGCCGGCACGCCAGCTCCGGTACACGCGGTCGGGGCTCGTGAGGTGTACCACCGTGGCAGCGACCCCTTCGCTCTCGAGTTCGCCTGCGGCGGCGATGGCCTCGGGCGCCATCACGCCCGTTGTCACAATCGTCACCCCTGGGCGGCCGTCGTCATCGTTCGCCCCACCGTCGACGCCGTCGACGAGGCGATAGCCGCCGGCGAGCACCTGCTCACGGAGTCGCTCGACGCCGAGGCGTTCGATTGCCGCTGCGAACGGCGCCTGGTCGATCGGGCGCGTCGACAAACGCAGATAGGTGCTGGAGCCGTCGGGGCGCGACACCTCGGACAGGGCGTCGCACAGCAACCAGTCGACTTCGGTGGCGTAGGCGGGTTCGACGTAGGTGAGGTTCGGGAGTTCCGCTCCGACCGACGCCGTGATCGTCGACTGGTGCGCGCCACCCTCGGGTGCGAGCGTGACACCGGCCGGCGTGCCTGCCACCACGAAGCGCGAGTCGTTGTAGATGCCGTAGATGAACGCGTCGAGCCCACGGAGCACGAACGGGTCGTAGACGGTGCCGACCGGCAGCAGTTGCTGGTGGTGATGATCGTGGCTGAGGCCGAGCTGGCCGAGCAGCATGAACAGATTCATCTCGCTGATGCCGAGTTCGATGTGTTGGCCCGACGGACTCGGCGCCCACTTGAGGAGTCGATCTGCTCCGCCGTGGTCGTCGCGCTCGACCGGCGAGTAGACCCCGCGCTTGTTGATGAACCCGCCGAGGTTGGTCGAGATCGAAACGTCCGGCGCCGTGGTCACGATCCGATCTCCCACACCCTCGACGTCAGCAAGGCTGGCCAGCACACGACCGAACGCCTCCTGGGTCGACGTCGAGCCGTTGGTGACGACCGAGCGGGCGGTCCCCGGCACCGGCAGCAGCGCTCGTGGCACGGGCGCTGGGTTGTTGATCTCGCCACCCACCGAGCGACAGAGCCGACCGGCGCCGCTGGCTGGATCGAACCGATCCCATTCGGTGTCGGCATCGAGGCCGACCGATGCACGGAAGTCGTCGATCTGCTCGGGGCTCAGCATCGCGGCGTGGTTCATCGGGTCTCCGGCAATCGGCAGGCCGTGTCCCTTGATCGTGTAGGCGAACACCACCGACGGTCGGTCGGTGACCGCGTCGCATTCGGCAAAGGTGTCGAGCAGCAGGCCGAGGTCATGTCCGCCGAGGTCGGTGACCAGCACCTTGAGCTGATGGTCGTCGAGGCCGTCGGCGATCGACTGCACCGCCGGGTCAGCGTCGACCAGGAACTTGCGCCGCAGGTCTCCCCCATCGAGTGCGAACAGATGCTGGTAGGCCTCGTTGGCCATGTCGTCGATGTGGGCGCGGAGCGCGTCGCCGCCGGGTCGCTCGAAGGCCTCGGTGAGACGGCGTCCGTACTTCGCCTCGGCGACGTGCCACCCGGCATCGGCGAAGAAACGCTGCAACCGAACCGCGGCGATGTCAGGGATGACACGATCGAGCGACTGGCGGTTGAGATCGATCACCATCGTGAAGTCGCCGAGACCCTGGGTGGCCGGGTCGGCGATGGCTTCCCACACGTTGCCCTCGTCGAGTTCGGCGTCGCCGACGAGCGCCACGAACCGTGCCGGCGGTTGCTCGCCGAAGTGCGAGCTCACGTAACGCCGCGTCAACGCCGAGAACAGCGGCGCGACCGCACCGAGCCCGACCGAGCCGGTGGAGAAGTCAGCGACGTCGGGGTCCTTCGTGCGCGAGGGGTAGGCCTGGAGGCCGCCCCGTTGGCGCAGGGTGGTGAGGTACGACCGGTCGAGTTCGCCGGTGAGGTACTTGATCGCGTGGTACATCGGCGAGGCGTGCGGCTTCACGGCGACCTTGTCGTCGCTGCCGAGATGTCCGAACCAGAGTGCGGTCATGATCGACGCCATCGATGCGCACGACGCCTGGTGACCACCGACCTTCACGTCGGTCGCGGCGCGGTGGTTGGCGAAGTCGATGATCCTGGTCGCCAGCCACAGCACGCGACGCTCGATCTCCTGCAGCGTGTCGAGATCTGGTCGCTGGACTGTTGTCATTGCCTGATCCTTCATCGGGTCGAGTTCGGTTCGGCGACCACTGCGTCACGAATGGCCGAGAGCGCTTCGGGGTTGGCGAGTGCCTCGACGTTGCGCACCTCGCGCCCATTCACGACATCGCCGACGGCGAGCTCGACCAGTTTGCCCGAGCGGGTGCGGGGCAGTTCGTCGACCGCGACGATGCTGCGAGGGACATGGCGCGGCGAGCAGCCGGTTCTGACCGCCGCGGTGATGCGGGTTCGCAACTCGTGGTCGAGGTCGACGCCGTCGTCGAGCACCACCAGCAGCACGATGCGAACGTCATCGTCGATTTCCTGGCCGAACACGAGCGACTCGGCGATGCCGTCGATCCGTTCGACGACCCGGTAGATCTCAGCGGTGCCGATACGGATCCCACCCGGGTTCAACGTCGTGTCGCTGCGCCCGTGGATGACCATGCCGCCGTGCTCTGTCCAGGCGGCGAAGTCACCGTGATACCAGACGTCGTGGTCGGGTGCGAAGCGATCGAAGTACGCCGCCCGATACCGCTCACCATCGGGGTCGTTCCAGAATCCGAGAGGCTGGCTCGGGAACGGCTCGGTGCACACGAGTTCACCTCGCTCCCCGACCGCAAGCGATTCGCCCGAGTCGGACCACACGTCGACCGCCATGCCGAGCCCCGGTCGTTGGATCTCGCCGGCGTACACCGGTGAGGTCGGATCGCCGAGCACGAAACACGAGCACAGATCGGTGCCGCCGCTGATCGAGGCGAGGTGCACGTCGGACTTCACCTCGTCGTACACCCATCGGAACCGTTCGGGGCTGAGCGGTGAACCCGTGGAGGCGAGGGTTCGCAGCGAGCCGAGGTCGTTGCTCTGGCGAGGCGAGAACTGCGCACCGGCGAGTGCGTCGAGATACTTCGCGCCGACACCGAGCATGTCGACGTGATGCTCGTCGACCAGGTCCCACAACCGTCCGGGACCTGGATGCATCACGTTGCCGTCGACGCACACGATCGTGACGCCCGACGCCAGCGCGGACACCATCCAGTTCCACATCATCCAGCCACACGTCGTGACGTACAGGAGGCGCTCGCCCGTCACCAGGTCGCAGTGCAGTTGGTGTTCCTTCAAGTGCTGGAGCAGCACCCGACCTGTTGCGTGCACGATGCACTTGGGCGTGCCGGTCGTGCCACTCGAATACAGGACGTACCACGGGTGATCGAAGGGTCGCCGCACGATCGGTGCAGGAGTACCACGGTGGGGTGCCAGGTACTCGGCGAACTCCCCGACGGTCACCACTCGTCGAGCCGTGGGGAGGCCGGCGACGATCTCGTCACAGACGGCACGGCGGTCGTAATGCGTCCCGCCGTAGTCGTAGCCGTCGACGACGAACAGCACGCTCGGCTCGATCTGGCCGAAGCGGTCCAACACCCCAGCCGCACCGAAATCCGGGCTCGTGCTCGAGAACACGGCCCCGAGCGCCGCCGCGCCCAACATCGCCACCGCCGCTTCGATGCCGTTCGGGAGCCAAGCTGCGACCCGGTCGCCTTCCCCGACACCGTCGGCGGCGAGTGCCGCAGCCATCGCTCCCACATCTTCAGCCAGTTGGTCCCACGACAGTGAGCGCGAGCCTGTCTCGTCAACGGCGATGATCGCTGGTTCGTCACCGATTCGGCGCAGCACGTTCTCGACGATGCTGAGCTGCGCGTCGGGGAAGAAGCGCGAATCGCGCATCGTGGCGCCGCGCTGGCAAACCCTCTCACCTGGGTCGCCGATCATCGCGCACTGATCCCAGACCGCTCGCCAGAACGCCTCGGGCTCGTTCACCGACCAATGGTGCAATGTGCGGAAGTCGGTCACGCCAGCGCGCTCGAACATGCGGTCCATCGTCGCACGCCGAGTTCGTTCGACGGTGGGTGTCCAGAGTGCTCCCGAAGCGTCGGTCATCGCCGTCAGTCTTGCCGAGATGCTCCGACGTGCACGGTCCCCGGTGACTGCAAGGCTCGTGAATTCGGGTCAGAGCCAACGATGCGAGCATCGGAGCAGGCGTCGCAGGTGACAACATGGAGCAATGGATCCGCTGACGTACCGGATCGTCGCCGTGAACGACGTCGAGTTGCAGGTGTCGGTCACGAACGAGGGCGGTCCGAAGGGGCTGGCGCTGCTGCTCCACGGGTTCCCGGAACTGGCGTTCTCGTGGCGTCACCAGATCCCGGCGCTGGTCGAAGCCGGCTACGAGGTGTGGGCGCCGAACCTTCGCGGCTACGGCGAGTCGTCGAAGCCGCCGAAGGTGTCGGACTACTCGATGGATCGGCTCCTCGCCGACATCGCCTCATTGATCGATGCATCCGGACGCGACGCCGTGACACTGGTCGGCCACGACTGGGGTGCGGCCCAGGCCTGGATGTTCGCCATCCGCCGGGTGCGACCGCTGCGACGGCTGGTGATCATGAACGTCCCGCATCCAGCGTGCATGCGACGCGAGCTGCGCTCGTTCCGCCAGCTCCGCAAGTCGTGGTACATCTTCTTCTTCCAGATCCCGTGGTTGCCCGAGAAACTGCTGCGCGCCAGCGGAGCCAAAGCCGTTGGCGATGCGTTCACGGGAATGGCCGTCGATACGAGCCGGTTCCCATCGGAGGTCACCGGTGTGTACCGCCAGGCCGCGCTCCTACCCGGCGCGATGCGATCGATGGTCAACTACTACCGAGCCGCAGTGCGAGGGTCCCGAAGCTCGTCATCCGAGGAGCTTCCCGTCATCGCGACCCCCACGCTGATGTTGTGGGGTCTGGAAGACACCGCGTTGTCGAAGGAGACCACCGACGGAACCGACGAACACGTGACCGACCTGACGCTGCGGTTCCTCCCCGGCGTCTCCCACTGGGTCCAGCAGGAAGCGCCGGAGACGGTCAACGCGATGCTGCTCGCATGGCTGGCCGACGAGCCCGTTCCCGAAGCCGCCGACGTCGTGTTCGAACGGCTCGCCGATCCGGCAGTGAGCCTCGCCGTGTGACCACGCTCATCATGCCCACTCGTCGAGAGGTTCGGGTCGTGACCCGAACAGACAACGCGTCAACCACGAAGGTTGCGTGGAGCCGTGCGTTCATGCATCGACTCACCCGTCCGAGGTGGCGAGCACGTCCTCACGATCTCGGAGGGCGAGCACCATGGTTGGAAGCGACAGCGCACACGCCATCACGGTCCAGAACAGCGCCATGCACCAATTCCACGTGAGGTCGACGGACCAGGTGTCGGGGTCCTCGCCGAGGGCGATGAAGGCAATGAGCCCTGCCGACGCGAGGATGACGGTCACGCCTGCGTACCAGCGGTAGGCCTCGACGTACACCTGGTTCCGCGCCGTCAACTGGCGTTCGTCGAGGAAGCGGTCGGGAAGATCCGCGACATCGCGAACCGACAACTTCAACAGCCACCACGCGACCGTGACAGCCAGGACTGTCAAGAGGCCGACGATCGATCCGCCGAGCGTCCACGCCGGAACCATGAGGACGATCGACAACGAGATCCCGACGACGAGAGCGACACGGGCGCGTCGCGTCCGGAGCGCTCCAAAGCGGTCGTCGTTGAGGAGTCGTTCGGCATTGGCCGCCAGCGCCGCTTCGCTTCGTTGCTGCGCATCACGGATTCGGGACTTCACGGCGCCTCCTCGGCGATGGTCGATTCCTGATCGAAGGGGGTGAGCGAGAAGAGCTGTTCCAGCGGCGTGTCGAGTACGTCGGCGATGCGCAAGGCGAGCGCAAGGCTGGGGCTGTACTCCCCCCGCTCGAGGTACCCGATCGTCTGGTAATGGACCTCGACCGCATCGGCGAGCTCTTGACGGCTCATCTCGTGGGCCACGCGCAAGGCCTCCATCCGGCTGTACACCGGCTCGTCCGACCTCGGCTTGCGACCCACGAGACACAGTATGAATGCTACATAGCATGAATGCAACAACATTCTCGTCGAGACGATGATTCAGGTCTCCCGCGAGCAGGTCAGCCGGATCTCCGGGAGGCGGTGTCCAGCGATCAGCCCGCCGTGAACACGAATCGGGATTCCATGTCGGCTTCGACGTCGGCGATGTGGTCGATGTACGCCGGGAAACCCCCGTTGTAGTTGCCGTCCTGGCGACGATTCTCCTGGCCCTCGAAGTTGTAGTAGCCGGGTGTGCATTCCTGGTTGCGCGTGGTCTTGCCGCGATGGGCGATCACTTCCTGCACCCACCACTCCTCGGCTTCGGGACTCACGTCGATGGTGTTGTACCCCTCGGCTCGGGAGTAGGCGACGCAGTTCGCGATGTGGTCGCCCTGTACCTGCAACAGATCGGTCAGGTTGAACTGGAATGAGGCTTGGTAACCGCCCATGATGAACAGGTTCGGAAATCCGGCGGTGTGAATGCCGAGCATGGTACGGATTCCCTCGTCGTACTTCTCGTCCAGATCGATGCCATGCTCGCCGACGATGCGGTTGTAGATGCCGGTCTGCTGCACCTCGAACCCGGTGGCGTAGATCAAGAGGTCGACCTCGTACTCGACACCGTCGAAGATCGGCCCGCGCTCGCCGATCTCGGTGATGCCCTTGCCCTGGGTGTCGACGAGATGGACGTTCGAGCGATTGAACGTGGGCAGGTACTCGTTGTGGAAACACGGTCGCTTGCACATCAGCATGTACCACGGCTTCAGCGCAGCAGCCGTGGCCGGATCGTCGACGGTGTCGTCGATTCGTTTGTGGATGCGCATCATCGCGTCGATGTTGTTGTTCTCCTGCCGACGGATCTTCTCGTCGCGGGTGATACCGCCGCGCAGGGTCTCCTTGCGTTCGGCTTGCTCGCGCAACTTGTCGACGATCTTGGCGCGTCGTCGTGACTGCCAGCCGGGCTCGAGTCTGGCGGCCCACTCATCCTTGGTCTCCCAGTCGTCACGGATGTCGATCGACGACGGCGTCCGCTGGAACACGTGCACGCTCTTCGCGTTCGCCCCGAGGTTGGGGATGATCTGAACGGCGCTCGCACCGGTGCCGATGATGCCGACGCGAACCTCGCCCAGCTTTTCGAGTTCGGCGCCCGTGAAGTCGTAGTCCCAGCGCGACGTGTGGAACGAGTGGCCACGGAACCGCTCCATCCCGTCGATACGAGCCAGCCGCGGCTTGGCCAACGTGCCGTTCGCGCAGACGACGAACTTGGCGCGCATCGAGTCGCCGCGGTCGGTGGCGACGTGCCATTGCTCGGTCTCGCCGTCCCACACCGTCGAGGTCACCGTGGTCTGGAACACGGCGAGTCCGTACAGGTCGTACTTCTTCGCAATGGCCTGGCAATGGGCGAAAATCTCGGGACCCTGGGCGTAGTGGCGCGTCGGGACGTAGTTCATCTCGTCGAGCAGCGGGAGGTAGTCGTAGGCGACGACGTCGCAGGCGACACCGGGATAGCGGTTCCAGTACCACGTACCGCCGACGTCGGCGCCGCGCTCGACGATGCGGATGCTCTCGACGCCCTTCTCGCGGAGCCGTGCCGAGGTGAGGAGTGCGGAAAATCCGCCGCCGATGAACAGCACGTCGACGACGTCGCTCTCGTCATCGACGATGAGGTCGCGCTCGACCCAGTCGTCGGCGTACGGATCGCGAGCGAGGTCGGCCATCGCACCATCGAGGTCGCGGTACATGTCGGTTCCGGGTGGTCGATAGCCCAGGCGAAGATCGCGCTCCTCGGCAAATTTGGCCTTGATCGCGTCGTAATATTCCTGGGGCGGGCGGTCGGGACGTTCGGACGCATCGAAGTTCATCACGAACTTGTCCTGCTTCTCTTCCGTCTGCGCCGTTCCGTTCTGATCGGCGCCGGTCTGCGTCTCCTCGGACATGAACTCATCCTCGCGGGGATGTAGCGTCTCCATCGGATCGGGGGGTCTCATGAGAATTGGTATCAATGCAACGACGTTGCTCGGCAGAGCTGACATCGGTGGCTTCGTCGAGCACGCACTGGCCGCCGAGGCCGCCGGGTTCAGCAGCTACTGGTTGGCCGAACACCCGACTGGTGGGTTCGATGCACTCACGGCGCTGACCGTGATCGGGCAGTCGGTCGAACGAATGGAGCTGGGCACCGCCGTCGTCCCGACGTATCCGCGTCATCCAGCGATCCTCGCGGGTCAGGCGCTCACTACGCAGGCAGCGATCAAGGGGCGCCTCTCGCTCGGTATCGGCATGTCACACAAGGTGATGATGAGCGAACTCGGCATCCACGACGACAAGCCGATCCGCCACCTGCGCGAGTACCTCGACGTGCTCATGGCGTTGATCAACGACGGCAAGGTCGATGCCGCGGGTGACACCCTCTCGGCCCGAGCGAGCGTCATGTACCCGACCGACACACCGCCCGAGGTCACGGTTGCCGCGCTCGGCCCGCAAGCACTGCGCGTTGCTGCCCGACATGCAGCCGGCACCAACCTGGCGTGGTGCGGTCCGAAGACGATTCGGGAGCACATTGCGCCCACGATCACAGACGCAGCCGAACAGGCCGGCCGACCTGCGCCGCGGATCATCGCCACGTTGCCGGTGTGCGTCACCGACGTCCCCGACACCGCCCGCGCCAAACTCACGGCGAGCACGACGATGTACACCACGCTGCCGTCATATCAGGCGATGTTCGAGCGTGAGGGCGTCGAGACCACGGGTGAGTTCGGGATGATCGGTTCCGAGGAACTGGTCGAGGGTCTGATCGCCGAGCTCGCCGACTGCGGCGTCACCGACTTCGGCGCGTCTGAATTCGGGCTCGACTCCGACGACCGAGCCCGTACCCGGGCATTGCTGTCGCGCATCGCCGGGCAACGCAACAGAGCAGCGACATGAGCGATCGAGGAACCACGCGCACCGGACGTCCACTCGACGGGGTCCGGGTGCTCGACCTCACCCGCGTCTTCGCCGGGCCCATCGCCGGCCGAACGCTGTCCGACCTCGGCGCCGACGTCGTCAAGGTCGAGCCGCCCGACGGCGACGTCACCCGCTTGTGGGGCCGCAAGACCGCCGGTCTGTCGACCTACTTCACGCAGCAGAATTGCGGCAAGCGCAATGTCTGTATCGACCTCGACGTCGAGGGCGGCGCCGAGCTCGTCGCACGACTCGCCGAGCGGGCCGATGTGCTGATCGAGAACTTCCGACCCGGCGTCATGACCAGGTTCGGCATCGACTGGGACGCACTGTCGGCGCGCAACCCGGCACTGATCATGTTGTCGATCAGCGGGTTCGGGCAGGACGGCCCCGAGTCGCAGCGGGCTGCCTACGCCTCGATCGTCCACGCCGAGGCAGGCATCCTCCCGGCCACCGTCGGCGACGAGATGCCGCTCGACCTCGACCTCAGCGCCGCGGATGTGCTGTCGGGCATGCACGGGGTGATCGCGGTCCTTGCGGCGCTCCGAGCGCGCGATGCCGGCGGCACCGGCCAACACATCGACATGGCGATGATGGATGCGATGACCTATTCGGCCGACATCATCACCAATGCACTCGATGGGGCGCGGCGTACCGAGGCCATCAACGGCGAGGTGTGGCGCACGGCCGATGGGCCCAAGATGGTGACCGGCGGGCTGCGTTGGATCTGGCATCAGCTGTCGAACACGGCAGGTCTCGACGATCCGACGCCTGCCGATGCCGACATCGGCCACAAGATCGCATCGCGTCGACGGATCATCACCGAGTACTTGTGCAGCCTCCCCGACCGGGCCGCCGTCATCGCCACGTTCGACACGGCGAACCTCGCCTGGGCCGATGTGCGCGACTGCGGCGAGGTGCTCGAATCACCCACGCTGCTCCACCGCAACACGGTGGTGGACATCGACGACCGGGCCGGCGGAACCCGCAAGATCATCCGCAACCCGTATCGCATGTCGAACATCGACTTCTCCGAACACGGCGTCGCCGCGTTCCGCGGCGAACACAACACCACGGTGCTCGACGAGTGGCTCGGCATCACGTCCGATGGCATCGACTCGCTCGCCACCGACGAATGGGCCGACCAGCATGCTGCTCGGCGCATCGACGAAACCGAAGAGGTGACGGACTCATGACCGACGCCCTCGTGCAGCGACTCGTCGACGAGTCCGACCTCCGCGATCTCGTCCACCGCTACGCCTTCGGACTCGACCACGAGGACTGGGAGCTGTGGCGCTCGGTCTTCGCCGAGACGGTCACGATGGACATGAGCGACTATCTACCCGAACCACCGCCACGGCCGGCGCCGGCCGATCTGGTGGTCGCCAACGCGCGGGTGCTCTTCGCTGGGCTGGAGTGCTCGCAGCACTTCATGGGTTCCCATCGCTACGAGATCGACGGCGACCGGGCCACGATCACCGCGCACATGCGCGCCGAACACTGGCTGCACACGGGCCAGGGTGGCGACAAGTACACGATGTTCGGGACCTACACCGACGACGCGGTACGCACCGCCGACGGCTGGAAGCTCGAACGAGTACGACTGCGCCTGCTGCGCGAGGAGGGCAACCGTCACCTCATGCGCGAAGCCGTTCGCCGCGGCAAGCGGGCTCTCGCCGCGGATTGAGATCCGCAGGAGTGTTCAGCGCGGACGGCGGCGCAGCGTCACGACGCGGTGTCGAACGCGCCATCCGGTGTCGGTCTTGACGACATCGTCGTGGTACGAGGCCGTTCCCGCAAGGCCACCGCGCTGCAGGGCAATGATGCGGAAGTTGAGCGTGATGTGTTCGTCGTTCTCGTCGACGTAGATGTTCGTCATCGTGTGCGTCTTCGGATGCTGCGCGTCTTCGTCCATGAACCGCTTGATCTCGGGGAGTCCGACGAGAAGCGGAACGCCGAGGTCGGTCAGGTCGAACACTGCATCGTCGGTGAAGATGCGACCGAGGCCCGGCCAGTCGCGGTCGTCGATGGCGTCGCCGTACCGGCCCGGCAGCTCGTGCAGCTCGAGTCGATCCGCCGTGCTGATCGCGGTGGTGATCGCAGTGGTGATCGCAGTGGTGATCGGGGTCGTCGAGCCCGGCATATTCGTCGTCATGGCGTCCTCCTGGTTCCCATGTGTCGGCACCTCAGCCTCGCAGGCTTACCAACTCACCGACGACGGCGGCGGTCCGGGTCTCGCGATGACGGTCCCGGGCAATAGGTTCGGAGGTCGCGGCAGTACGGGGTGCTGCGTCATCGACGAGAGGCAGCATCGTGACCACGTTCGAAGAAGTACTGCACGACACGCTGGGCGACATCGACTTCGATGCAGCCGCGCTCAAGGCGCGCTACCTCGCCGAGCGCGACAAGCGCCTCCGCGCCGATGGCAACGAGCAGTACGTCGAAGTCACGGGCGACTTCAGCAGCTACGTCGATGACCCCTACGTCGAGCCCGAGGAACGCGAGCCGCTGTTCGATCACGTCGACGTGGCGATCATCGGCGGCGGTTTCGGCGGGCTACTGATGGGCGGCCGGCTCCGCGAGGCGGGGTTCACCGACATCCGGATGATCGAGAAGGGCGGCGATTTCGGCGGCACGTGGTACTGGAATCGATATCCGGGTGCGATGTGCGATGTCGAGTCGTACTGCTACCTCCCGATGCTCGAAGAGCTCGAGTACATCCCCAAGCACAAGTACTCCTATGCCCCTGAGATCATGGAGCACTCGCGCAACATCGCTCGCCACTACGACCTCTACCGCAATGCATTGATGTCGACCGGAGTGTCGCATCTCCAATGGGACGACATCGCCGGGCACTGGACGATCGACACCGATCGCGGCGACCGAATGACCGCACGCGTCGTGGTGTCGGCGGCCGGCCCACTGAGTCGCCCCAAGCTTCCCGGCATCGACGGCATCGACGACTATCGGGGGCACACGTTCCACACCAGCCACTGGGACTACGAGTACACCGGCGGCGACAGCTCAGGTGACTTGGCAGGGCTCGCCGACAAGCGCGTCGGCATCATCGGCACAGGTGCCACAGCAGTGCAGTGCGTTCCGCACCTCGGCGCCGCAGCCCGGCAGCTCTTCGTGTTCCAGCGGACCCCGTCGTCGGTCGACGTCCGCAACAACCGCCCGACGCCGCCTGAATTCGCCGAGTCGTTGGAGCCGGGATGGCAATACCGGCGAATGGACAACTTCAACCGGCTCGTCACCGGAGCCGAGCAGGACGAGGATCTCGTCAACGACGGCTGGACGGACATCTTCCGCAACCTCACCGGCATCGCCGCCAAGACGGCCTCGGTCACGTTGGGTCGACGGCTGACTCGCGCCGAGAAGGCGCAATTGATGGAGCTGGCCGACTACAAGAAGATGGAGGCGGTCCGCCGGCGAGCCGACGATGCGGTCGACGACCCGGCGCTCGCGGAACGTCTCAAGCCGTGGTACCGGCAGTTCTGCAAGCGGCCCTGCTTCCACGACGACTACCTGCCCACGTTCAATCGCCCCAACGTGCACCTCGTCGACACCGACGGCAAGGGCATCGACCGGTTCACCGAGACGGGACTCGTCGCCAACGGCGAGCACTACGAACTCGACTGCATCATCTTCGCCACCGGCTTCGAAGTCGGCACCAGCTACACCCGGCGCGCCGGCTACGACATCATCGGCAAGAACGGCACCGCACTCAGTGACAAGTGGGCTGATGGTCTGCGCACCTTGCACGGCATGCAGACGGCCGGCTTCCCGAACGCCTTCTTCATGGGCTTCACTCAGGGCGCTGTCACCGTCAACGTGCCACAGACCCTCAACGAGCAGGCCGTGCACATCAGCCACATCCTGCGTACCACGTTCGAGCAGGGCGCAACGATCGTCGAGGCGACGCCGGAGGCCGAGCAGGAGTGGGTCGTCGAGATGCAGTCGAAGGCACGGCTCGGCGAGAAGTTCCGAGCCGAGTGCACGCCCGGCTACTACAACAACGAAGGTCAAGCCGGCAACGGAAACGGCTTCTTCTCCTCGAGCTACGGGGCGGGTCCCGTCAAGTTCTTCCACATCCTCGACGAGTGGCGAAGCGCCGGCGGCCTGCCAGGTTGCGAACTGCGCTCGACGACAACCGACACTGCATTCAACACTGCATCCAACACAGCACCCAACACCCCATCCCACAGCGAGGAGCACGCATGAGACTCGACGGACAGGTCGCCATCATCACCGGCGCCGGCAGTGGCATCGGTGCGGCCAGCGCTCGACGGTTCGTCGAGGAGGGCGCCAAGGTGCTCGTCGCCGACATGAACGATGTCAAGGCACAAGCCCTGGTCGACGAACTCGGTGACAAGGCGGCGTTCTTCCAGGCCGACGTGTCACGCGAGGATGACGTCGAAGCGATGGTCGGCGAGGCGCTCGCACGCTGGGGACGTCTCGACATCATGTTCAACAACGCCGGCTTCGGCGGAGCCATCGGGCCGATCGAAACCATCACGACCGACGACTTCGACATCACCTTCGACGTGCTGGTGAAGGGTGTGTTCCTCGGGATCAAGCACGCCACACCGGTCATGCGCGAGCAGGGCTCGGGGTCGATCATCAACACGGCGTCGGTGGCCGGACTGCAGGCTGGCTGGTCACCCCATCTCTACAGCGTCGCGAAGGCCGCGGTCATCCACCTGACGAAGTCGGTGGCACTCGAGCTCGGCGACTATGGCATCCGGTGCAACTGCATCTGTCCCGGCATCATCGCCACGCCGCTCGCCGCCGGCTTCGCCAAGGCGAGTGACGAGCAACTCGACGAGATGAAACGCAAGTTCGGGCGGTCGCAGGTCCTCGGCCGAATCGGCGATCCGGTCGACATCGCCAATGCAGCGGTGTGGCTGGCGAGCGACGAGTCGAGCTACGTCACCGGGCACGCGCAGGTGGTCGACGGCGGGGCGTACGCCGGTAAGCCGTGGAACAAACAGCACGAGTCGATGACTGCATCGCGGCCCATCAAGCTGTATCGCCCAGAAGGTCGCTGAACCATCGAAGGGGTCCGAGGAAGCGACCACGTGCCGGAACTCGGTGGCCCGAATTCCCGGCCACAGTCGATCGGGTACCGTGCCAGATGGCCAAGGTGCGTCAACCCACGAGCGAGCATCGGCGGTCGATAGAGGACAGTCTCCGCTGGCAGGATTTCGAGCATCGCCCGGACGACATCTTCATCAGCACCCCGCCGAAGAGTGGCACCACGTGGATGCAGGGCATCGTGTCGTCGCTGTTGTGGCCGGCCGGCGACGCTCCCGATGACCACAACGGGCGGAGCCCGTGGATCGATGCCCGGTTCACGCCGATCGAGGACCTCCTCGCCCATCTCGGTGGTCAGCAACATCGTCGGTTCATCAAGACCCACTCCCCCGCCGACTGCGTGCCGATCTTCGAGGAATGCAAATACATCACGGTGTACCGGGACGGACGTGACGCTCTGATGTCGTGGGCGAATCACCGCGGCGCCATGCGCCCGGAGGTCATCGAGTTCCTGAACGCGACCGGCGCCGAGGAGGGCCTCGATCCATTGGCGCCATGGGATGGCGACATGGACGAACTGTTCGACCAGTGGTCGAACGATTGCTCACCGGTCGCCCACCTGGCGTCATGGTGGCCGCTGCGTCACGAGGGTTTTGCCTACTTCGCTCACTACAACGACCTGAAAGCCGATCTCGAGGGCGAGATGAGACAGCTCGCCGGCTTTCTCGGCATCGAGGTTCCCGAGGAACTCTGGCCCGCGACCATCGCGCGCTGTGGACTCTCGGAAATGCGCGAGGAGGCACGCAGCGGCGGACGAATCGACATGGTGTTCGAGAGCGGCGCGGACTCGTTCTTCCACAAAGGAACGAACGGTCGATGGCGCGACGTGCTGACACCGGAACAACTCGACCGCTACGACGTCATGGTTGCCGGGGGTCTCCCGGCCGACGCCGCTCGGTGGCTCGAGTCAGGCTCACTCGCCACCGGGACGAGGCCCCACGGGTCCAGATAGGCGCAGCAGCCGCGGCGGGGCGGTTTGAGCAGGACCCGCTCGTGGCACAACGAGGTCACCAGACGGGATCTACTGATCGGACCGGCCGAGACCTTCGATCCCAGGCGGTGGCAGGTCCAACTGCCCGAGGAGCGGAGCATCGTGGAGTTCGAGACGCTGATCCAACGCATCGGTGAAGGCGCCGAAATCGTCGGCGTGTCCGTGATGGTGATCGGAATCCTCTGGGCACTCGGGCGTTTCGCCACCGTGGCTCGATCTCAGCCCGATGCGTACACCACGACTCGTCGATCGATCGGACGCTCGATCTTGCTGGGGCTCGAGATCCTCATCGCCGGCGACATCGTCCGTACCGTGGCGATAGCACCGACGCTCACCTCGGTTGCCGTCCTGGGCGCGATCGTGCTGATCAGAACCTTCCTGTCGTTTGCTCTCGAGATCGAACTCGAAGGACGTTGGCCGTGGCAACAGCGGACGGACCCAAACTGAGCCGCGGTCCGTCACTCCCTGAGTTCGAGCCCGAACAGCCCGTCCAGACCAGACAGCTCCTCACCGCGCTCGGACGCACCGCGAGGTTCGAGGCGAACACGAACGCCGCCAGCCTCATGGCCGCCGCCGGACTCCTCATCGAACAACGTCGCCGAGAACGCCGCTCCACGCCCACGTTCTCGATCCTCGTACCGACGTGCCGCTTCGACGAGCCCGCCGAACGCGACGAGCGCGTCGAGCGCGTCATCATCGATGCGAATCTGGCGTTTCACTCGTCGGCGAGTGCCGCATCGACGCATTGTCGGGCGACGTCGAGCCGGACTCCTTGGGACTCCCCACTCGAGAACCGCTCGATGCGCTCCTCGACCGTCCCCCGTGCATCGCCTCGGGTCAGCCGCAGCAGGATCAGGTAGGTCATCAAGATGATCTCGATCGAGATCACGACGGCGAGTCGGAGCGTTGTCGGCCAGCCGCTGATGAGGGCCGCGGCAACTCATTGTCGGAACGGTCAGTCGACCGGCCATCGGTCATCGGCACGAGCCCTCGCAGTGCAGGAACGTGACGTTCCGCTTCGCCTGCCGGTGTGAAGTTCCTGCTCGGCAGCGACACTGACGCCATGAGTGACCTGTGGGACGAGACCGACGACGGCGATGTCTCACCCATCTGCACTGCGTGCGGCGTGAGCGCACTGCCACCTGAGGCGCCCGGCGAGCCATCGATGTGCGAGAACCCCAGCTGCTCGGAATTCGGCGAGCTGATGGGCAGATGACAACAGACCAAGTCGCTGCAGCGTTGAGCAACGAGGTCGGCCGGGCCGCCGGTGTCACGTACATCGTCGACCCCGCCGACCCGCGTCTCGACGACTATCGCGAGCTGAACAGCATCGCGGTGCGCTCCGGAATGGAAGGCGATGAATATTTCATGGGCGAGGGATATGTCCCGATCGACCGGATGCTCGACTCTGGGCATCGCATGCGTTCGGTTCTGCTCCACCCGAAACGTCTCAAGCGGTTCGTTCCCACGATGTCTCGGCCTGAGATGGCCGGGGTACCGGTCTATGTCGCCGAGCAAGCAGTCCTTGCCGAGGTCATCGGCTTCGACATCCACCGGTGTTGCCTGGCGTCAGCCTTCCGCGCTCCCATGCCGACCGTTGCCGAGTTGGCGAGCATGTGCCGACGTCTGGTCGTGCTCGAAGCGCTCAACGACGATCAGAATGTGGGCGCAATCGCCCGGACCTCGCGCGCCTTCGGCATCGACGGCATGATCATCAGCCCAACCTGCAACGATCCGTATCAGCGGCGCACGGTCAGAGTGAGCATGGGCGAGATCCTGCACATCCCGGTGGCCCGGGCAGGCGTTGAGGATTGGCCGAGCGCCTTGCACACACTTCGCGACGCCGGCTTCGAGACCTGGGCCCTCACTCCCGATGTCGACGCAGTCGACCTCTGGGACATGGAAATTCCCGACCGGGTCGCGGTCGTTCTCGGCGCTGAAGGCCATGGCCTGGAGGTCGAGACCATGGACGCGTCGACCCATCGCGTTCGGATCTCGATCTCGACCGACGTCGACTCGCTCAACGTCGGCCACGCTGCGGCAGTCACGTTCGCAGTGATCAGTCGCCCGGCGCTGGCCCGATGAAGTGCGGCGGCGCGTGGGGTTTCGGTGATGGCGGAGGTACCGGCCCGCACTGAAATGACTTCCACGTGCGCACGGAGGAGTCGGGGCAATGATGACCTCCACCCGGATCGCCATCCGTGACGGCCCGACGGAGCCTCGTCGCCCGCACCACCCACCGCTACCGGCATCGACCGACACTGGACACCCAACCTGTTGCGTCATACCGCCGCCAGCCTCATGGCCGACGCCGGACTCCCCATCGAACAAGTCGCCGACCAACTCGGACACAAAGACCTCCGCATGCTGCAGAAGCACTACCGGCACCGCATCAAGCCCTGGGACGAGGAGGCGAACCTCTCGGAGTCGAAGATCACCCGGGCAGAGGGTGCGACTGCGCCCTGAGCGACTGCAACTGCGCTCTACCGCATCACCTCGTGGATCCCCGACGAGGTCCGGCGCGGCTCATGACCGTGCGGCATCAGCCCGGGAACACCCGCACGTCGATCGACAAATTCGGCGCCCCAGCGAGCTTTCGATCGGTGGTGGCGAGCACACCATCGGAGAGTTGCTCGGCCATCAGCGATTCGAGTAGTGCGATGTAGGCAGCGTCGTACGTCGAGACGTTCCCTCGCAGCTCCCAGATCCGAGCGATCATCGGTTGGGTGAGATCGTGACGATCGACCGGCAGCGAGGCGAACCGGCTCGCCACCGCCGACGCGACTCGAGGA
>JBBQEU010000055.1:0-21576 GCA_038321235.1 Acidimicrobiales bacterium
GACCTCGTCCAACGACTGGTCGGATGACCGTGCGTGCACCGCGGCCACGATGTCGAGACGGCCATGTAGCTCGAAGACCTCGTCGATCAGTTCGCCGGGAACTGCAGGGTCCTCCAAGTCGTGGTCGCCGACCTCGAATGACAGTGGGCCGAGCGGCTGCTCGCCCCATGGCATCTCCGCGTCGTGCGGCGACCATCCAGTGGCCACCACCGTGGCGCCGAGGTCGTGGAGCCGTTGGGCGACGGCCACCGCGATGCCGACCGGGCGAGACACGCCAGTGACCAGCGCAACCCGCCCATCGAGTCGGCGACGATCGGGGAGCGGAGGTGCCATGGGTGGATCATCTCACCTCTCCGGCTCCCGTCGCGCCCCATTGCCGTCTGCGCTCCGCCTGGGGTGCGAAACTGCCGCATGCGGAGAGCTCGTCCTTTCACATTCACCATGATCGCGACAGCGCTGGTCTTCGCCGCCTGCAGCGGGAGTGCGGCCGACTCCGGGGAGGTCGTCATCGAGAAGAAACTCGCCGAAGAGATCGGCCTCGGAGATCTCGATGCCACGTGCAACGAGCCCGACGGTCTGGAGAAGGGCGAGACCTTCACGTGCACCGCGACCACGACGGATGATCAGACCATCGAGTTCCTCGGAACGATGACCACTGACGACGAGTTCGAAGTCGTGACGACCAACCTGCTGCTCGCGTCCGACGTGGAAGCGATACGCGCCGAGGGTGCCAGTGTGCTGTCCGACGAGATCGGGGTGACGATCGTTGCCGAGGACATCGAGTGCGCCGCGGGGAGCATCGTGCTCGATGACGTCGGCGACTTCATGTGTTCGATCACCGACACCGGCACCGGTGACGTGTACGACCTGACCGTCAGCACCGGTGGCCTCGAACCCGGGGTCGGCGTCCGCGAGCTGTCGTTCCAGGTCGGCGACGCTCCACGCTGAGCGGCCAGTCGGCGTGTCAGCGCCCGATGCGCAGCGACTCGTCGGCTGTCACCAGAACGACCTCGTCGCCGCTACGCACGGGAACGCCGGTGCCGGCCAGCACCGTGAGCGTCAGACCGTCTGGGTCGAGATCGACACGTATGGTCGTTCCGTGGCGTCGGAGCTGGAAGTTCACGCCATCCCACGACCTCGGCAGCCGCGGGGAGAACTCGAGGTGATTGCCCTGTTCGACCATGCCGGCGAATCCGTTCACGATGCCGGCCCACACCCCACCGGCATTGGCGACGTGGACGCCGTCGGCGGTATTTCCGTGCGAGTCGCACAGGTCGAGATACAACGCTCGGGTGAAGTACTCCAGCGCGAGTTCGTCGTAGCCGACCTCGGCCGCGACGACGGCTTGAACGCACGATGACAGCGACGAGTCGCCGGTGGTGATCGGATCGTAGAAGTCGAAGTTGCGGCGCTTCTGCTCGACGGAGAATCGTTCGGATCGCAGGAACATCGCCAGCACGACGTCGGCCTGCTTCAGTACCTGGTGCCGATAGATCACGAGGGGGTGGTAGTTGAGCAGCAGCGGGAAGTTCTCCGGTGGTGTCGACTCCCAGTCCCACGGTTCGAGTTCGAGGAACTCGGAGTCCTGTGGGTTGATGCCGAGTTCATCGTCGAATGGGACGAACATGGCGTCCGCGGCGGCGTCCCAGTCGTCGAGTTCGCGGAGTTCGAGGTCGGTGACCCGGCACAGCGCGGCGAACGCCTCGGGGTTCCATCCGGCGAGGAACCGCACGGTGCGTGCGGCGTAGCGCAGGTTGAACCTCGCCATCACGTTCGTGTAGAAGTTGTCGTTGACGACGGTCGTGTACTCGTCGGGCCCGGTGACGCGATGGACGTGGAACGTGCGATCGCCGTTCTGGGAGTAGAAGCCGAGGTCGAGCCACAGCCGTGCGGTCTCGACGAGGATCTCGGAGCCCTCGTGTGAGAGGAAGTCGATGTCGCCCGACGCCTCGAGGTAGCGCCGTAGGGCCAGCACGACGGCAGCGTTGATGTGGTACTGGGCGGTACCAGCGGCGTAGTAGGCGGACGCCTCCTCGCCGTTGATGGTCCGCCACGGAAACAGGGCGCCGACCTGACTCATCTCGCGTGCGCGTTGGCGGGCGGCGTCGAGCATCTGCCATCGGAAACGCACGACCTTCCTCGCCGCCTCGGGCATCGTGTACGCGAGGAACGGGGCGACATACACCTCGGTGTCCCAGAAGTAATGGCCGTCGTAGCCGCCGCCGGTGACTCCCTTGGCGGCGATGCCCTGCTCCTGCGTTCGCGCCGACGCCTGGGCGAGCTGGAATAGGTTCCAGCGCAGCGCCTGCTGAGCACGTTCGTCGCCGCGCAGCTCGATGTCGGAACTCGCCCAGAATTCGTCGAGCCACTGGCGTTGGTCGACGACGATCTGTTCGATGCCGTCGGCCTCGGCGCGGTGGAGCGTACGCGAACAGCGGTCGGCGAGTTCTTCGGCTGGTACCCCGTTCGACGAGTGGTACGACACGAGCTTGGTGATCTTGATCGGGTCGCCCGGTGTGGCGCGCACGGTGAACACCGTCTTGGCGAGGTCGGCGCCGACTTCGGTCGTCACCTCGACCTGGCACGACGTGTCGATGTGGTGCCGGGTGCCGCAGGCGAGCGTCATCTCGCTGTTCGCACACCGGTACCCCAGCACGGTCTCGTTGCCGTCCTCGCGCTGCAGTCGAGGCTCGAGTACCCGGTGGCCGAACTTACGCGACCGGCGCGGGTCCATTCCCTCGCCGAGTGCGGCCGCCTTCACGTGGTACTCGTCCTCGCCGTCTTGTCGGTTGAGCAGCTGCGACGAGACGACCACAGGCGCGGCAGCGTCGAGCAGGGTGATCTCGAATGTCATCACCGCGAGATGACGGTGCACGAAGCTGACCATCCGCTGCGACGACACCCTCACCCGCTTGCCGGCCGGGGTGCGCCAGATCATGTCGCGAGTGAGGACCCCGTTGCGGAAATCGACGGCACGTTCGTAGCTGTCGAGGTCGGCGGCGGCGAGCAGCAGTGGCTCGTCGTCGACGTACAGCTTCATCAGCTTGGCGTCGGGCACGTTGACGATGGTCTGGCCGGTTTTGGCGAAGCCGAACGCGTCTTCGGCGTGCAGGATCGGCCACGTCTCGTGGAACCCGTTCAGGTACGTGCCGTGACTGTGGGCCTCGCGGCCTTCCTCCGGATTGGCCCGCATGCCGAGATAGCCGTTGCCGAGCGCGAACAACGTCTCGGTGACACCGAGGTCGTCATTGGAGTACGAGCGCTCGACGAGTCGCCACGGTTCGACCGGAAATCGGTGTGCTGGCAGGCCGAGTGGTGGCGGAAGACGGTTCATGCGAGCAGCTCGGCGAGGTCGGTGACGACGAAGGTGGCACCGTGGTCGAGCAGTGTCTCGGCACCGGCGCCCCGGTCGACGCCGATCACCACGGCAAAGCCACCTCCAGCACCTGCGGCCACGCCCGACACAGCGTCCTCGACCACGACGGCGTCGCTCGGATCGACGCCGATCCGGCGTGCGGCGTAGAGGAACATGTCGGGCGCCGGCTTACCGGTGATGTGATCGGATGCAGCCACGACGCCATCGACGACCACGTCGAAACGCGTCCCGAGACCAGCTGCGTGGAGGACGTTGCGAGCGTTCTTCGACGACGACACGATCGCCGACGGAATGCCGGCATCGTCGAGCAGGTCGAGGGTGGCGAGCGACGCTGGATAGGGCGTGACGCCGTCGCGTTCGAGGATCGTGTTGAACAACTCGTTCTTGCGGTTGCCCATGGCGCACACGGTGTCGTCGCCCGGCGCATCGGAGGGGTCTCCGTCGGGCAAGTCGACGTTCCGAGAAGAGAGGAACGATCGCACCCCGTCGTATCGGGGCTTGCCGTCGATGTAGCGGAGGTAGTCGGCTCCGGTGTAGTCGAAGTCGGCGAAGAGTTCACCCCATGCGTGCTCGTGGATTTCCGCAGTCGGCGTGATCACTCCGTCGAGATCGAACAGCACACCGGCGTGGGCCAGCCAGTCGAAGTCCGCCGCGGTCGTCGTCACCGAATCCAGGTTAGACAGCGGCAATGTCCCCCGCGCCGATGGGTGGGGCTTCGATGGCGTCGGAGCGGAGGCGCTTGTAGTCGAGCTTGCCATTCGCCGCGCGCCCGATCGACGTCACGGCCACCACCTTTTTCGGCGCCTTGTATGCCGCGAGTCGCGACTTCACGTGGGCGATCAACTCGGCTTCGTGGACGACGTCGCCGGCGTGCGGTTCGACGAGCGCGTGGATCGCCTCGCCCCACTTGTCGTCGGGGACTCCGACGACGGCCGCGTCGGCCACGGTCGGGTGCAGCTTGAGGCACTCTTCGACTTCTTCCGGGTACACCTTCTCGCCTCCGGTGTTGATGCACTGGCTGCCGCGTCCGAGCAGTGTGACCGTGCCGTCGGTCTCGACGGTGGCGTAGTCGCCGGGTATCGAGTAGCGCTCGCCGTCGATCACCACGAACGTCTGGGCAGATTTCGCCTCGTCCTTGTAGTACCCGATCGGGGTGCGGCCGGGCAGGGCGACTCGGCCGAGCTCGCCGGAACCCGGGACGACGTCGTGGCCCGCGTCGGTGATCACCCGAGTGGTCGGCCCGAGTTCGAACTTGGCGGTCTCGCCGCTCGACTCGGAGGTGGTGGTGTTGGTGGCCATCCCGATCGCCTCGCTCGAGCCGAGGGAGTCGACCATGATCAGCCGTGGGTTGTGCCGCAGCAGACCCTGCTTGGTCTCCTTCGACCACATCACCCCGGACGACACGATCACCCGCAGGGTGGAGATGTCCCAGCGATCGAGGTCGGTGTCGAGTGCTCGCAGTATCGGCTTGGCGAACGCGTCACCGACGATCGAGGTCGAGTTGATGCCGTAGTGCTGCACGGCGTCGAGGAACTCCTCTGCGCTGAAATGGCGGCCCTCCATCGTGGTGATCGAGCCGCCCACCATCAGGTTGCTGATCGCATTGAACAGCCCGGTGCCGTGCATGAGTGGTGCGGCCGGCATGTTGCGGGGGCCGGCCCGCACGATTCGTTCGGCGACCGCGTCGAGGTCCTGCTCGGGCGGCATCCGCTTCTTGTTGTTGGCGTCGAGTACGCCGAACAGGTCGTCTTGGCGCCACATCACACCCTTGGGCATTCCGGTGGTTCCCCCGGTGTACAGCAGCATGAGGTGATCGCCGCTGCGACCCCACGCACCTTCGATGTTGTCGTCGGTGCCGGCGGTGGCGGCGTCCTCGTACGGCGTCGCCCAGTCGGGGCACGGTCCGCTGGCGTCGTCGACCCAGAACCAGGTCTGCACCTTCGGGACCCGATCGCGGATGGCGTCGCATTGCTCGGCGAACGCGCCGTGGAACACGACGGCGGTGGCGTCGGCGTTGTCCCACAGGTAGACGAGTTCGTCGGCCGCGTAGCGGTAGTTGGTGTTGACCACGGCGAAGCCCGCCTTGAACGCTGCGAAGACCGATTCGAGGTACTCGGGGCTGTTGTAGAGGTACTGGGCGACCTTGTCCTGCTCGGCCGAGTCAGGTCGCAGCAGCGCCGCCGCCACGCCGTTCGCCCGCCGGTTGAATTCAGCCCACGTGTGGGTGCAGTCACCCTGCTGTTGGGCGAGCGCATCGGGGATCTGGGCCGCCACCGTCTCCCAGAGGTCAGCGAAGTTCCAGCCGGTATCCGTCGTTGTCACACCGTCGAACGTAGCCGCGAGGGAGAGTTTTGAATCGTTCGCCCGGCGGCCAGAGTTCCTGGTTCCTGAGTGCTCGGAGAGTGCGACAGAGGTCTCGGTGCGGGTGGACAGGCGCGACAGGCCACCGCTGGCGAGCACGAGCACGTCAGCCGACTCGTTCGAGCGAGCGGTCGCGGATGCGTCGAGCGATCCCCTCGGTGCGAGATTGCGCTCGCGGGCTTGGTTCCCCGGCCTCGGCGACGAGTTCGAGGTGTCGGGCTGTCTCGTCGAGGGCGCGTCGGGGCACCCTCCGCAGCCCGATCTCAGGCGGGTGGGCCCAGGCGCAGGCGGTCGTACGCGGCAGTGACGGGCGAGTGTTCGGCCATTGCATCCCACATCGACTCGATCCACCAGGTGGCACCGGCATCGGCGTAGGCGGCGGACGAATGCTCGGACATCGTGCCCTCCACGACGATGTCGACGTGGTCGCCCGGCCGGCCGGCGTCGAGCTGCGACCGAAGTTCGGCCACCTCGTCGAGATGGGGTTGGCGGGCGCCACCATCTCCGTCGAGGACCTGTGGGATCACCCCATCCCAGCTCGTTGCGCGCGCCATCGACTTCGGATGGCCGATCGCTCCGACACACCAGATCGGCACCCGTGGCTGCTGAACCGTATGACCGATCGTGGGGAACTCGGTCGGTGTGATCGTGTAGTGGGCGCCGTTGTAGGCGAACGGTTGGCCACCCCATAGGCCGCACATGATGTCGAGCGTCTCGTCCATCAGTTCGGCTCGCGTGCGGCGGTCACACTCTTCGCCGAACGCGTCGAATCCCGAATCGATCGCTCCGAGTCCGACCGAGAGCGTCACCCGGCCGGCCGAGATCCGATCGACGGTGGCCACCTGGCTGGCGAGTTCCCACGGGCGCCGACGCGACGGCGGGGTCAGCAACGTGCCGAGTCGGATCTTCGAGGTGCGCACCGCGGCGAGACCGAGCGAGATCCACGCATCGACTCCCCACACCGGTTCCCACACGAACAGGCCGTCCCATCCGGCGTCTTCGGCCGCGGCAGCCAGGTCGCCGACATCCTCGGCGTCACCCCATGGGACCACGAAGCCGAACTTCACGTCCTCGACCGTAGACCCTCACGGGAACTCGTGCACGCGGTCGGGCCGGGAGCGGTCAGAATCCTGCGATGAGCAACAGCATCGTGCCCGAGGACAAGGACTGGACCTGGGTGCTCGAGCGTCCCTGTCCCGAATGCGGGTTCGACTCCAGCAGGCTCGATCCCAGCGGCGTGGGCGAACTGATCCGAGCGAATGCCACGGCATGGTTCGAGCTGCTCGTTGGTGAGGTGCTCATTGGCGACGACACCTCGTTGCGAATCCGACCGGCCCCCGATCGTTGGTCGACGCTCGAGTACGGCGCGCACGTACGTGACGTGTTCGAGTTGTTCCTGTGCCGACTCTCGCTCATGCTCGACACCGATGATCCCTTGTTCCCGAACTGGGACCAGGACGAAACGGCTATCGCGTCCCAGTACCACCTCCAGAATCCGTCTCAGGTCGGAGAGGAACTACGCGTGGCTGCCGACGAACTGGCCGACGCGTTCGATGCCATCGACGCTGAGGTGTGGCAGCGTCCCGGCCGCCGCTCGGACGGTGCGTCGTTCACCGTCGAGTCATTCGCCCGCTACCTGATCCACGATCCGGTCCACCACCTCTGGGATGTCACCAGCGTCGACTGACCATCGACGAGCAGCCCATCGCCGACTGGGCCTACAGTCGCTGCCATGACCACCGCATCATCGATCGTCGGTGCCGCACGAGACCTCGCGGAACTGATCGAGGCGAACGCCGACGACGGCGAACGCATTCGGCGCCTGCCCCTCGTCACGGTGAAGGCGCTCAGCGATGCCCGGCTGCTGCGGATGTGCGTGCCCGAGGCGTACGGCGGTCCCGAGGTCGATCCGGTCACGCTCGTCCGAGCGATCGAGGCGGTCTCCCACAGCGATGGCGCTGCCGGCTGGTGCACGATGATCGCCTCGACCACGTCATCGATGTCATCCCTGCTCCCAGAAGCGTCGGCCCGTGAGATCTACGGCGACTCGGCCTCGATCACCGGCGGCGTCTTCGCGCCCAACGGCAAAGGGGTCGCCACGACGCTCGACGGCATCGACGGGTTCTCGGTGAGCGGCCGATGGGCGTGGGGGAGTGGTACGCAGCATTGTCGGTGGGTGCTCGGCGGGGCGCTGTGTGACGACGGCACGTTCCGGCTGTGCTGGTTCCCGCAATCGGCCGTCACCTTCCACGACACCTGGCACACGACAGGGATGCGCGGCTCGGGCTCGCTCGACTACTCGGTGACCGATGTGTTCGTGCCGTCGGCGCGCACGATCCAACCGGGGGTGACCCGCCCGGTGTTCCGCGCACCGTTGTCGCAGTTCCCGAATTTCACGTTGCTGGCCGCCGGCGTGTCGGCGGTGGGGCTCGGTGTGGGCAGAAGGGCGCTCGACGAGTTGGTCGAACTCGCCCAGGGCAAGAAGCCGCAGTACTCGTCGAAGACCCTTGCCCAGAGCAGTTACACGCAGATCGAACTGGCTCGGGCCGAAGGCGCGCTTCGCGCCGCTCGTGCATTTCTGCTCGACGAGTTGCAGTCGGCGTGGGACACCGCAGTGGCCGGCGACGAGGTCAGCGTCGAGGCCCGCACGGGGATCCGCCTCGCTGCGACCCACGCGGCCACAGTCAGCGCCGAGGTCGCCGACGTCGCGTTCACGCTGGCCGGCGGCACCGCCGTCTACGACACCAGCCCGCTCGGTCGGTGCCTGCGCGACGCCCACGTCGTCACCCAGCACATCCAGACCGCCCCGAAGCTCAACGAGACGATCGGCAAGCTGCTGCTCGGTCTCGACGTCGACACCTCGATGTTCTGAACGGATGCACTGATGGACACGATCCGAACCGAACGTGACGGCGATCTCCTGATCGTCACGATCGACCACCCGAATTCGACGATGAACGCCGTCGACGAGCAACTCCACCACGACCTGTGGGAGCTGTTCCGGCTGCTGGCCGCTGAGCGCGACGCCCGCGCCATCGTGCTCACGGGATCAGGTCGAGCGTTCTCCGCCGGTGGCGACATGTCGTGGTTCCCGCAGTTGCGCAGCCCCGATCGTCTCGACGCACTGCGGCGCGAAGGCAAGCAGCTGATCTGGAACCTGCTCGACGTCGAGGTGCCGATCGTGTGCGCACTCAACGGCCCGGCCGTCGGGCTCGGCGCCTCGGTGGCGTTGCTGTGCGACGTGATCGTCATGGCCGCCACTGCGTCGATCATCGACCCACACGTTCAGGTCGGGCTGGTGGCGGGTGATGGTGGCGCAGCGATCTGGCCGCTCCTCGTCGGGCCACTCGCCGCGAAGCGTCATCTCATGCTGGGCGACCCGCTCGGCGCCGACGAGGCGTTGCGGCTCGGCGTGGCCTCGGAGGTGTGTCCGCCAGACGATGTGCCCGACGTGGCGCGCCGGTGGGCGCAGCGGCTCGCAGCGCAGCCGCCACTCGCGATCCAGGGCACCAAGATCGCAGTCAACGCGCAGATCAAGCAGGCGCTGCTCACGAGCTTCGACCTCTCGACTGCGCTCGAGATGAGCTGTTTCCACTCTGCCGATCACGCCGAGGCGGTCAGCGCATTCGTCGACAAACGCACACCGAGATTCCAAGGACGATGATGAACGAGACCGCAACCAGCAGCCAGCCGACGATGGACGCGATCGAGGCGTTGATGACCACGCGGGCGATCCGGCGGTTCAGTGACGAGCCGGTCACCGACGCCGAGATCGCGACCTGCCTGCGCGCAGCCCAACAGGCGCCGAGCGGCGGCAACGTGCAACCGCAGCAGTACGTCGTGGTCACCGACGCAGGACCCAAGGCGGAGATCGCGCGGTGGTACAGGGAGTCGTTCGATCGGTACGAGAAGTCGCTGCCGGATGCGAGTGCGTTCCGCGACGAGGCGCAGGCGGAGTCGTGGCGCAAGACCCGAGCGGCGAGTCGTCATCTGGCCGACCAGGTGCAGGACGCGCCTGCGATCGTGTTCTTCCTCCAGCCGATCATCCCGTGGACGCCATCCGACGACGAGGGTCCGATGGACATCGGTCGCCTCGATGCCAGTGTGTATCCAGCGGTACAGAACTTCTGCGTGGCGGCGCGGGCTCTCGGCATCGGCACGTCGCTCACCACGGTGATCCGCATCCACGCCGCCGAGACCCTCGCGGTACTCGGCGTGCCGGTGAACGACGACGCCAGCCCTCGTTTCGAGATCGCCGCCTGCATCCCGATGGGACGGCCCGCCGGCAATTTCGGTGTCGCCCCCCGTAAGCCGGCGAGCGCCGTCACCCACTGGAACACCTTCGGCAACCGCCGTCGAGACTGATCCACCCTGGTCTCCGGAGACCACGGCAACGGGAACTACGGCAACGGGAACCACGGCAACGGGAACCACGGCTGCGTCTGCGACGATGGCGCGATGACCGCCGTCGAGTCCGATCGTCTCACCGTCGACCTGCTGGATCCGAGCCTCTATCAGCGCAACCCGCACGACGTGTGGGCGTGGATGCGGGCCAACGAGCCGGTCTACCGCGACGACCGCAACGGGCTGTGGGCGGTCACTCGCCATGCCGACCTGATGGACGTCGAGCGTCGCTCGACGGTGTTCCTGTCGGGTCAGGGCTATCGGGCGCTGTGGTCAGGCGAGGAGATCAACATGATCGCCCAGGACGACCCGCGGCATCGTCAGCAGCGCATGCTCGTGCAGCCCAAGCTCACCGGGAAGTCGGTGGCGCAACGCCAGGCCGAGATCGCCGCGCTGGTCACCGAACTGATCGACGACGCCCTCGCCGCAGGCGACGAGATGGATGTGATCGCGGCGCTCGCCGGGCAGCTGCCGGCTCGATTCACCGCCCGGATCCTCGGCTTCCCCGAGGACATGTGGCCGCAGATCAAATCGTGGTCCGAGCGGCTGATGCGTACCGACATGCGCGACCGTGACGGCGAGGCGTTCCGCGATTTCTTCGCAGCGAACATGGAGTTCGTCGGGGTGCTGGGCGAGATCGCCCCGAAGAAACTCGTCGAACCCGGCGACGACCTGATCAGCGTGTGGTTGCATTCGACGATCGACGGCGAACCGCTCCCACCTGCGGCGATCGTGCACGAGGTCGGCCTGTTCATCGCCGGCGGTGCCGAGACCACCCGCACGGCGATCAGCCACGGCCTGCACGCCTTCGCGCAGCACCCCGAGCAATGGGACGCGATCGGCCATGATCCCGACCTCGTGCCGGGCGCCGTCGAGGAGGTGCTGCGCTGGGTGACGCCGCTCAACAACTTCTTCCGGCGAGCGGCCAGCGACGACCACATCGGTGAACAGCCCGTCCAGCGCGGCGACCGGGTCATCTTGCTGTACCCGTCGGCCAACCACGACGAGGCAGTGTTCGCCGACCCGTTCAGCTTCGACATCAGGCGTCACCCGAACCCCCATGTCGCCTTCGGGTTCGGCACCCACCTGTGCATCGGCACCCACGTGGCTCGGGCGTCGCTTGCTGCGGTGTTCGGCCAACTGAGTCAGCGCGTCACCGACCTCCGCGTCGTCGAGGAACCGGTGGTCGAAGCGAACATCTTCGCTCGGGCCGTGCAGGCGTTCCGCCTCGGGTACACCGTGCGCTGAGCAGGCGGTTCACCTGTCGGTGTCGCCGCACTAACGTGTGGGGCCATGGGGGACATCACGAATCTGGCAGGGGTCATCCGAGTCCACGGCGAGGCGCAGGGTGACAAGGCAGCGTTGATCCTCGGCGATCGGCGCCAGAGTTGGGCCGAGCTGCGCGACCGCTCAGCCCAAGCAGCGCAGGGTCTGCTCGCGGCCGGGGTCGGCGAGCAGGAGCGCGTGGCGTTCCTCGACAAGAACGGCTTCGAGCATTTCGAGGTGATGTTCGGCTCGGCGATGATCAACGCGGTCTGCGTCGACGTCAACTGGCGTCTCGCCGCACCCGAGGTCGAGTTCATCGTCAACGACACCGAGGCCAAGGTGCTCGTGGTCGGTCCCGACTTCGTGCCGATCCTCGACGCGATCGCCGACAACCTGACGTACGTCACGACGGTGGTGGTGATCGGCGGGCACGAGCGATTCCACGACTACGAGGAGTGGATCGGTTCGTTCGATCCGGTCGACCCGGGCACCGATTCGACGCTCGACGACGTGGCGTTCCAGCTGTACTCGTCAGGCACCACCGGGCGCCCGAAGGGCGTGATGCTGACCAACGCCAACTTTTTCAGTCTGCTGCCGATGGCCAAGGAGTTGTGGGAGCTGACGCCCGACTCCGTGAACCTCGTCGCCATGCCGCTCTTCCACATCGCCGGTGGCGGCTGGGCGGTTGCCGGGATGTACGAGGGCTGCACGTCGATCATCTTCCGCGAACTCGACCCGGTGGCACTGGTGTCGACGATCGCCGAGCTGCGCGTCACCCATGCGCTGCTCGTGCCTGTCGCGCTGCAGTTCGTGCTGATGGTGCCTGGCGTCGAGGACGCCGACTTCTCGAGCCTGCAGGTGATGGTCTACGGCGCATCGCCGATCAGCGAGGACGTGCTCTCGAAGTGCGTCGAGCTGTTCAAACCGTGCAAGTTCTGGCAGGCCTACGGACTGACCGAGACCACCGGAGGTGTTGTCAATCTGCCCCCGGAGGATCACGAATCCGACAGCCCGCACAAGCACCGGCTGCGCTCGTGCGGCGTACCCGGGCCGGGGGTCGAACTCCGAATCGTCGGCGACGAGGGTTCGGACTGCGAGACCGGCGAGGTCGGGGAGATCTGGGTGCGCTCACCACAGGTGATGAAGGGGTATTGGAACATGCCCGAGGCGACTGCTGAGGCGGTGACGCCCGACGGGTGGTTCAAGACCGGCGACGCCGGCTATCTCGACGCCGACGGCTACGTGTACATCCACGACCGCGTGAAGGACATGATCGTGTCCGGCGGCGAGAACGTGTACCCGGCCGAAGTCGAGAACGTGCTGATGGCCCACCCGGGCATCGCCGACGTCGCCGTGATCGGTGTGCCGCACGAGAAGTGGGGCGAGACCGCGAAGGCGATCGTCGTGAAGGCTCCCGACTCCGAGGTGACCGAGGCCGAGATCATCGCTTACGCCAAGGAGCGCCTGGCGACGTTCAAGTGCCCCACCAGCGTCGACTGGTCCGACATGCTGCCCCGCAATCCCAGCGGCAAGATCCTCAAGAAGGACCTGCGCGAGCCGTTCTGGGTGGGCCACGAACGACGCGTCGGCTGATTGCCGACCTTGCGGTCAATCGACCAGCTGGCCCCGCTCGTCCAACTCGAACAGTCGCACCTTGTCGTCGGCCGAGACTGCTTGACGCGCCTGGGCGATCAGTGAAGGGTCCTCGACCGCCATTGCGACGACGATCGCGTCGGCAGCTTCCGGATCGATGAAGCCCTGCTGGTATGCCTGACTCTGACCGGTGCCGATCACGAAGCTCCACACCGCCGTCACGTAGAACCCGAAGATGGCGCCGCCAGCCGCTGCTGCGAAGGACGCTGCCCCGCTCTCGGTGACGAACCACACGCCCAGTCCGATGATCAGAGCGCAGACCACTGCACCCGGAATCCCGCCGAGGAAGGTCCGGCGTGCTGCGTGGGAGGTGACGCCTTCGGTATCGGCCTGATGCGTGGCTTCTCGCGGCACCGCATGACCCAGAACGAGCATCGTGGTGGCAGCGTTGTTCGCGCAGGTTCGTTCGAAGTCGAGCGCCACGACCCGCGCTGCCTCGGGATCGCCGCTGACTGCCACCAGATTGTGGCGGCCGAGCGTGGCGCTCGGATTGGAGTTCGACACCTCGTCGAGGTGCGGTGCGTGGCGACGGGCCCACGCGGTCAGCGTCACGGGCGTGCCGGGCGTCGGCCCGTCTGTCGTGTCGGTGCGGTTGACTTTGGTCATGTTCGTCCCTTTCCATCGTCTCTGGTGTCACTACCCACCGGGGGTCACCGGCAAACGTGTGCGCGATCGATCGACCTTTCCCGGAGCACGACATCGGCCACATCTCGGATCCCTCCTACTGTCCGACCATGGCGTGGACGATCCGTATCTCCGAAGCAGACGACACGCCTGCGATCGTCCGGCTGCTCGAACGTGCAGGAAGCGACTCGGAAGCGCACGTCGCACTCAGCGAACTCGTTGCCGACCTCAGGTCGCCATCGACCAACGTCGTCGCATGCGTCGGCGACTCGGTCGTCGCTGTCCTCGTGGGTCGAGTTGAAGGCGACACCGGACGCATCGTCGCCATCGCGATCGCGCCCGAGTGGCGGAACCATGGCATCGGATCATCGTTGCTCGAACGGGCCGAGGCCGCGTTCTTGAAGGAGGGCTGTCGCCGCATCGTCGCGCTCCTCACCGAGAACCAGGTCGGTGCGACTGCGCTGGTCAACCGTGGCTTCCAGGTCACCCCCAACCTGGCGCTCTACGAGAAGGACGAGCCGCTGCGTCCGACAGCATTCTCGATTCTCGAGCGATGGAGCGGCGAACTGATTGCTCCATCTCGCTGGAATTCGTTCTCGGGCCTCACGATGCAGCGCGACATCGTCGAACAACGTCTGTTGGCCCCGCTGATCGAGTCGGAGTTGGCAAGCCACTTCGGAGTCCTCGCACCGTCCGCCATGCTCTTGTTCGGCCCGCCCGGAACCGGCAAGACGTCGTTCGCCAAGGCGATTGCCGGGCGGCTGGGTTGGCCGTTCGTGGAGTTGCTGCCGTCGAAACTCGGGGCCAACGGGGCGTCGATGATGGCCGACGAACTCCACCGTGCCTTCGAAGACCTGCTCGCGCTCGAGCACGTCGTGGTGTTCATCGACGAGGTCGACGACATCGCCAGCTCACGTGCCGCCCGACCGGAAACCCAAGCGGTGGTGAACGAACTGCTCAAGGCGATCGTTCGGGTACGCGAGGCGCCAGGCCGTCTGTTGGTCTGCGCCACCAACTCGATCGCCGCGCTGGACCCCGCTGTCGTTCGCCCTGGACGATTCGACCTCGTGATTCCCATCGGACCGCCAGACGCCGAGACGCGCCGCAGCTTGCTGAGCGACATGCTCGGAGCGATCCCGGCATCGGCAGTCGATCCCGATGCGATCGTGGAGCACACTGATGGCTTGACCCCGGCCGACATCGCAAGCGCGGTCCAACAGGCCGCTGCTGGTGTGTTCCGATCGGTTCGCCAGGGCAAGACAGCAGCCACGATCACGAATGACGATCTCATCGTTGCGCTCGATTCGACCGTGCCGACGATTTCCGAGACCGATCGAGCGAACTTCGCCGCAGAGGTCGAGCGGTACAGCCGGTTGTGAGCTCGATCCGGAGCGAACGTTCAGAGGAGGGCGAGAACCGAGTCGATGGCGGTGTATGCGGCTACCGCAACGAGCAGGATCACGAACCACTTCTGTAGGAAGCGCGGGTCGCGGGTGCTGGCCAGGCGGCTGCCGACGAACACGCCGATCAGGCTCGCGACCGTGAACGGTACGACTGTGCCCCACTCGACCGACCCCGACGGGAGGCGCGTGGCGAGCGCAACCGTCGAGTTCACGGCGATGACCAGCAACGAGGTCCCGACGGCTTCGGGCATGGTGAACCCGAGCGCGAGCACCAGCGCCGGGACGATCACGAAGCCGCCGCCGACACCGAAGAAGCCGGTCAGCAGCCCGATGAACGACCCGGCGACCACCACCTTGACGGCGGTCGCGCCCACCGAGCGCATCGCAGGTCCCGAGTCTCCTGGGGGCAGATCTCCGGCGGGGACCTGTGTGGCGAGGCGGCGCCACATGGCGTATGCAGCCACCAGCATCAACACGGAGAACGCGAGCAGGAGCACATCGGCGTCGACGGCCTCGTTCCAGGCCGAACCGAGCAGGGATCCGCCGACGCCTGCCAGTCCGAACACGGCGCCGGCGGTGAACCGGACGCGCCCGGCGCGCCAGTGCGGGATGATGCCGATCAGCGCCGTGATCGTGACGAGCACCAGCGAGGTGGTGGTCGCGCTCTTCGGGTCCTGGCCGGCGGCGTAGACGAGCGCGGGGACGGCGAGGATCGAACCGCCACCCCCGAGGGCGCCGAGCGACACCCCGATCAGGAATCCCAATGGTGATGCCAGCAGCGCGCGCACGTGATCACTATACCCCTGGAGGTATGGTCTCTTCGCTCCTTCGTTCGTTCGTTCGTGAACCGGCGATAGCGTGGTTTGTCGTGTCCCCCCACGACCAGACCCTCCTCGACGACCCGACAGGCGTCGACACTGACGACGCCGACCAGGCGAACGTGCGCCACCGCGCCGACATCCGCAACCTCGCGATCGTCGCCCACGTCGACCACGGCAAGACCACCCTCGTCGACGCCATGCTGCATCAGTCCGGAGCGTTCCGCTCGAACGAAGAGGTCGCCGATCGCGTCATGGACTCCGGTGACCTCGAACGCGAGAAGGGCATCACGATCCTCGCCAAGAACACCTCGCTCGTCTGGCACGACGATCGCACCGGCGACGACATCACGCTGAACATCGTCGACACGCCGGGCCACGCCGACTTCGGTGGCGAGGTCGAGCGAGCACTCACGATGGTCGACGGCATCGTGTTGCTCGTCGACGCTGCCGAGGGTCCGCTGCCGCAGACCCGGTTCGTGTTGCGCAAAGCGCTCGCTCGCAACCTGCCCGTGATCCTCGTGATCAACAAGGTCGATCGCGCCGACGCGCGCACCCTCGAGGTCATCGACGAGGTGTACGAACTGTTCTTCGATCTCGATGCCAAGGAGCACCAGGTCGAGTTCCCGATCGTGTACTGCTCGGGCCGCGAGGGCTGGGCCACGCTCGACCTCGACGAAGCGCACGGCATCATCGCCGGCACCGTCGAGAAGAAGACGCTGCGCGATTTCGTGGAGGTCCTGCTCGAGCACATCCCCTCGCCGACCTACCACGAAGGCGCACCGTTGCAGGCGTGGGTCACCAACCTCGACGCATCGCCGTACCTGGGTCGACTCGCGCTCCTGCGCGTGATGGAAGGCGAGATCAAGAAAGGCCAGTCCGTCGCGTGGTGCAAGCGTGACGGCACGATCGCACGTGCGAAGATCGCCGAGCTGTTCCTCACCGAGCACCTCACCCGCGTCCCGGTCGACGGGGCCCGCCAGGGTGACCTGGTGGCGGTGGCCGGTATCGAGGAGATCTACATCGGCGAGACGCTCGCCGATCCCGAGAACCCGGTGGCGCTGCCGGTGATCACGGTCGACGAGCCGGCGTTGTCGATGACGATCGGCATCAACACTTCACCGCTCGCCGGGCGCGAGGGCAAGAAGCTCACCGCTCGCCTCGTCAAGAACCGGCTCGACGCCGAGCTGGTCGGCAACGTGTCGATCCGCGTGCTCCCGACCGAACGGCCCGACGCCTGGGAGGTCCAGGCCCGGGGGGAGCTGCAGCTGGCGATCCTCGTCGAGCAGATGCGCCGCGAGGGCTTCGAGCTCAACGTTGGCAAGCCGGTGGTGTTGACCCACGAGGTCGATGGCAAGGTCCACGAACCCGTCGAGCGGGTGACGATCGACGTGCCCAACGAGCACCTCGGCGCTGTCACCCAGCTGCTCGCCACGCGCAAGGGACGCATGCAGAACATGGGCGGGTCGGGCTGGGTCCGCCTCGACTACCTCGTGCCGGCGCGTGGGCTCATCGGCTTCCGCACCGAGTTCCTCACCGAGACACGCGGTACCGGCGTGATCAGCCACACGTTCGAGGGCTACGAACCGTGGGCCGGCGAGATCCGAGCCCGCCAGTCCGGCGTCCTGGTCGCCGACCGCACCGGTCCGGCCACCACGTACGCCATGATGAACCTCCAGGACCGGGCAGCGATGATGGTCGGCCCTGGCGCCGAGGTGTACTGCGGCATGATCGTCGGCGAGAACTCCCGCGCCGGCGACATGGACGTCAACATCTGCCGTGAGAAGAAGATGACCAACGTGCGCGCGTCCTCGGCCGACGAAACGGTCAAGCTCACACCGCACCGTGTGTTGTCGTTGGAGGGTGCGCTCGAGTTCATCGCCGACGACGAGTCCGTCGAGGTCACCCCGCAGAACATCCGCCTGCGAAAAGCCGACCTCGACCCGACCAACCGCGCCCGAGAAGCCAAGCGCCGCAGCCAATCCGCCTGAGTCTCGATTGGGGTCGGACCCTGATCGAGATTTGCCCTCAGGGGCCGGTGGTGTGCGCGGCGTCGGGTTCGTGGAGATCGATCGCCTCGTTGTCGTGGGCGTGGAGCCCCGTCACGTCCCACGAGAGCACGCCGATGCGACAGCGTTCCCACCGGTTGCCGCTCACCTGACAGTCGGACGCCCCCCACTCGACGATGCAGCCGCTGTCTCCGTCACACACGGCGTTGCCGTCGATGACCGCCTGCGTCCCGCCGTCGATGTCGATGCCCCTCATCGTGTGATCGACGAAGTTGCCGTACACGTGGGCACCCTCGGTCTGTTCCAGATGTATGCCCCACCACCTGCCCGACACATTGTTGCCTCGCACGATCGTGCCCGTGGTCTCGCTCGCGCGGATCCCGCACAGGTGATCGCGGAACTCACACGAATCGATCTCGTGCCCGCTCCCGCCGATCAGGTGCACGCCGACATCCCAGCGCATCCCTCGGAACTGGCTCCGCGACACCGTGAGTCGGTCAGCGCCGTCAGCGACGACACCGACCGAGGACGTCGCCCGGATCACCACGTCATCGGCGCTCACCACGACGTGGCCCTCGACGCGGCAGCCGAGCAGGGTGGCGTAGGGGCCGTGGACCTCCACGACCGGGCACGGAAGCCAGGCCTGACGCGACGGTCCACCGCCAGCTCGGAGATGTTCGAGTCGGGCGTTTCGTTCGAGGACCACGGCCGTTGCGCCGCCGCCGTCGATCGTCGTGCGGGAGGCTCCGAGGCCGCGCACGATCACACCGGCTGGCACCCGGATCGGCCCGGTATAGGTGCCGTCTCCGAGTTGCACGATGTCACCGGGGCGAGCGTCGCGCAGCAACGGCGCAAGTTGGATCGGTTGTCGGGGTTGGGGTTCGAACAGCTCGACAGGCCGATCCACCGGAGCGAGGTCCAGTCGATACACCGAAATGTCGTCGACTCGTCCGGCATTCGCCCGACGCTCCAGTGATGAGCGCCCATCGTCGACTCGCACACCGTCGTCGTTCTGACGGAAGCCGACCGGCGACCCGTCACGTTCCACCGCTGCCACTCGGTAGCGGTCGGGGGTGATCGCTGCGAACCGGCCGCGGCCGGAGAGATCGACGGCGTGGACGTCGCCGTCGAGCTGAAAATACCTGACGTCGTCGTCGCCCCACGTGTCCCACGGGGTCGATTCGTCGATCAGCCGTTGATGCGCTCGGATCCAGCGCCCGGCGGACTCGAGGGGAGCGCGTTGCAGCTCGGGAATCGTGCCGTCGGCTGTCGGCCCGATGTTCAGCAGGAGGTGTCCGCCCTTGGCGACGACGTCGGTCAGCAATGCCACGATGTCGAAGTCCGACAGATGGTGTTCGGCGCGTTCGGCGCGGTTGTGGCAGAAGCTCGCCCCGATGCCGCGGCACAGCTCCCATGGCCCGTCGATGATCTCGTTGGGCGCTTCGTACTCGAACGTCCGCACCAACCGAGGGCTCCCGGCCGGGACGTCGTCCTCGGTGGCCCACCAACGGTCGTTGACCACCACGTCGGGATCGATCGCCCAGATCCGTTCGAGCAGTTCGCGTGTGCGCCAGAGGTCGGGGCCGTGGCCCCAGTGCCCGTCGCCCCACAACACGCTCGAGCCGTAGCGTTCGACGAGGTCGATCACGTGCGGGTGCAGCACCTCGGTCACGTAGCTCGGTTCAGGAAAGCGTGCGTCGCCCCAGTCGAGCAGCGAGTAGTAGGTGCCGAACACGATGTCGTTGCGCTCGCAGGCGGCGGCGAATTCGGCCATCACGTTGCGGCGTGGCCCGCCGTGCAACATCGTCCGTTCGGTGTTGGGTGCGTCCCACCACGACCACCCGTCGTGGTGTTTGGTGACGAACACGCTGTAGCCCGCGCCGGCGTCAGCGACGAGTCGAGCCCAGTCCTCGGCGTCGAAGCGGTCGTAGCTGAGTAGGGGGAGGAAGTCGTCGAAGTGCTCGATGTGACCCCACCGGTCGCGATGGTGGGCGAGCACCTCGACCATCGGTCGCGCGTGGAGCATCGCGTCGGCAACGTCTTCGCCGAGGTGGCTGCGGTACCAGTCGGAGTACTCGCCGATCGGCGACCAGGCGGGCACCGTCGCCAGGTTCGAGTGGACGAAGATGCCGAATCTTCGCTCGCTCCACCACGTCGGCATGCTCATCGGAGCGTCATTGTCGCGCGCAGCGACCACCGAGGCGAACCGACGCTTCTGTGTGTAGATTTCTGCCGGGTGAAATACAGCGGGGGGTTGGATGGTCTGCGCGGCGTGGCCGTGCTCGTCGTCGTGCTCTTCCACGCCCGAGTACCCATCGCTGGTGGGGGCTTCCTCGGCGTGTCGCTGTTCTTCACGCTGTCGGGCTTCTTGATCACATCGTTGCTGCTTGCCGAATTCGATGCGAGCGGTGCCATCTCGTTGCGCCACTTCTACGTCCGCCGGGCTCGCCGGCTGTTGCCGGCCGCGTACCTCTGCCTACTCCTCGTGGCGCTGGCCGGCGTGTGGTGGAGCACCAGCCAGCGTGCCGGCCTGCCCGGCGATCTGATCGCGTCGGTGGCGAACGTCGCCAACTGGCGGTTCGCGCTCGCACCGACGAACTACGCGGATCTGTTCGACAGCGCCCCGAGTCCGCTCGCACATTTCTGGTCCCTCGCGATCGAGGAGCAGATCTATCTCATCCTCCCCGTGGTCGTGGTCGTCGCGCTACGCCGAGGTCATCGCACCCTGGGGTGGGTGACAGCGGGCCTCCTGGCGGCCTCGACGGCGGCAACGGTCCTCACGTCCGATCGGAACCTCGTGTACAACGGGACGCACACCCGGGCGGCAGAACTCCTCATCGGCGTGGCACTCGCCATGTACCTGTGCCGGGGCGATCGCACGACCGGCGAGGAGGTGTGGCGGAGGGTGCGCTGGGTGCCTGGGGCAGTCGCTGGTGCCATCCTCGTCGCCCTGGTCGCGCTGGCCTCGCTCGACCAGGAGTGGATCTATCGGGGCGGCCTCACGGCGGTGGCGATCCTGTCGGCGGTACTCATCGCCGCGGTCGTCTCCGAACAGTTCCCGAACCGGCTTCTCGACGTTCGTCCCCTCGTGACGCTCGGCCGGTTGAGCTATGGAATCTACCTCTTCCACTGGCCGATCTTCCTGGTGCTCGATGCCGAACGCACCGGCCTCGGTCCGGTCACCCTGTTCGCTCTGCGGTGCGTCGCGACCGGCGCCGTGGCGGTCGCGTCTGCTCGCCTGCTCGAACAGCCGATACGTCGTGGTCGGGTACCGCGGACAACCCGTCGGTTCATCGCCGCCACATGCGTCGGGGCGCTGGCGGTGCTCGGTGCCGCACTCGTCGTCATTCCCCAGCCCGGCTACACACCGACCGAGCAACTGCTCAGTCGTGGCGACGCCGGCGTGGTCGACTTCGGTGCGACGGAGCCGGCAACCCTTCGTTCCGAGGCGTCGCGCACGCCCTCGATGAGCCCGGTCGCAGGTCCACCGGCCCCGTTCAGGGTCGCGGTGATCGGTAGCGAGCCGACTGCGGTCGCGGCCGCGGGGCTGGCTGCAACCGGGGACGGTGGAGATCTCGTCATCGAGGTACTCGACGACATCCGACCGGAGTGCCCGCTGTCGACGACCGTCATCGTCGGCTGCCCGACGCCGGCGGACCGGC
>JBBQEU010000056.1:0-21463 GCA_038321235.1 Acidimicrobiales bacterium
CGCTGGCGACCCGTCGTCGGCAGGTTCAAGGACTACATCGCGATGCCGAAGTTCAACCTGTACCAGAGCTTGCACACCACGGTGATCGGGCCGGCCGGCAAGCCGATCGAGGTCCAGATCCGCACGTTCGAGATGCATCAACGAGCCGAATGGGGCGTCGCTGCTCATTGGGCGTACAAGGAGGGCAGTGAACACCCGGCCGAGATCGACTGGCTGAGCCGCATCATCGACTGGCAGGAGGAGATGTCCGACCCTGCCCAGTTCATGCAGAGCCTGAAGACCGACCTCGACCAGGACGAAGTGTTCGTGTTCACACCGAAGGGGCGGGTGATCACCCTGCCCGTCGGATCGACCACCGTCGACTTCGCCTATGGCGTCCACACCGAGGTCGGCCACGCCTGCATCGGGGCCAAGGTCAACGGCCGACTCGTGTCGCTCGACCACGTGCTCGCGAGTGGCGACAACGTCGAGATCTTCACCTCCAAGGTCGAAACGGCGGGGCCGTCGCAGGACTGGCTGTCGTTCGTGGTGTCGCCACGCGCACGCAACAAGATCCGTCAGTGGTTCAGCCGGGAGCGACGCGTCGACATGGTCGAAGCCGGCCGCGACGACCTCACGTCCGAGATGCGTCGCCTGCGGTTGCCGGTGCAGCAGGTGTGGAAGTCCGCAGACCTCGAAGCCGTCGTCGCAGAGCTCAGCTACGTCGACCTCGACGCGCTGCTCGCGGCTATCGGCGAACACCATGTATCGGCCAGATCGGTCGCTCAGCGATTGGCGCGTGCCATCCACGGCGACGACGGCGAGCAGTTGCCGTCCACGGTCGCGACGCCGCGCCGCGAGCGGCGAGACGGCCGTCAAGCACCGATCGGCGTCCACGTCGAGGGGCTCGACGACGTCCTGGTCCGTCTTGCCAACTGCTGCAACCCGGTGCCCGGCGATTCGATCATCGGGTTCGTCACCCGCGGGCGCGGCGTCAGTGTGCACCGCTCCGATTGTGCGAATTCGGCGTCGCTCACCGCCGAGCAGGCCACCCGGATGATCGAGGTCGAATGGGACGGCGACGAAGGCCCCGGACGCACGTTCGTGGCTGGTGTCGAGGTCGTGGCGCTCGACCGCTCACGACTGCTGCGCGATGTCACCCATGCGCTTGCCGACCATCACGTCAACATCCTGTCCTGCCAGACCGTCACCGGCACCGACCGGGTCGCGAAGATGCGCTTCGAGTTCGAGTTCGCCAATCCTGGCTACCTGGACGCTGTGATCCGCACGATCAAGTCGGTCGACTCGGTGTACGACGCATACCGTCTGATCCCAGGTGTCGCCACGCCGGTAGCCTGATCGGCCGTGCCAGCGTTCCAGACCAGTCCCGGCATGCGGGACATCCTCCCGCCCGAGAGCGGCCGCTGGCGCCGGTTCACCGATGTGTTCACCGATGTGGTGGAGCGTGCGGGCTACGGCCAGCTGATCACACCGCTGCTCGAAGATCTGGGCGTGTTCACCCGTATCGGCGATGCCACCGACGTGGTCACCAAGGAGATGTACGACTTCGTCGACAAGGGCGACCGTCACATCGCGCTGCGTCCGGAGATGACGGCCAGCGTCGGTCGGGCCTTTGCCGAACATCGGCCGACCACGCCGTGGAAGGTCTTCTACTCGGGGTCGAACTTCCGGTACGAGAAGCCGCAGCGTGGGCGATATCGCCAGTTCGACCAGGTCGGCGTCGAGGTGCTCGGCGCCGACGACCCGAACCTCGATGTCGAGATCATCGCGCTCGCCTGGGAGTTCTACGCCCGGCTCGGTCTGTCTCAGGTGACGTTGATCGTCAACAGCCTCGGTGAACCCGACGATCGCGCCCGCTATGTCGAGGCGCTGCGCACGCACTTCGTCGCAGTTGGTGACGCGCTGAGCGAGCAGAGCCGAACGACGTTGGCGCGCAATCCGTTGCGGGTGCTCGATTCGAAGCGCGAGATCGACCAGCCACACATCGCCGCTGCGCCGCAGATCGGCGAGTTCCACAGCGCCGACGCCGCAGCGCACTTCGAGTCGGTCCTCACCGGCCTCCGGGCGCTCGACATCCCGTTCACGATCGAGCCGAAGCTCGTTCGTGGACTCGACTACTACCGTCGCACCATCTTCGAGTTCCAGGGCGGCACGCTCGACTCAGCACAGAACGCCCTCGGCGGCGGGGGCCGGTACGACGGACTCGTCGAGGCCCTCGGTGGCCCGGCCACCCCAGGCGTCGGTTTCGCCCTCGGTGTCGACCGGACTTTGCTGGCCTGCGATGACGAGGGCGTGTTCGCAGCCGATCCGGTGGTCCTCGATGCCTTCGTGGTCGACGTCACCGGCGGCCTTCAGGCGGCGGCGATCACCGCCGAGCTGCGCGGCGCAGGTTTCGCAGTGGACCGGGGCTACGACAATCGGTCGATGAAGGCCCAGATGAAGCTTGCCAACCGCAGCGGCGCTCGTTTCGCGCTGATCGTCGGTGACGATGAACTCGCAGCCGGCACCGTCGTGGTCAAGCCGATGCACGGTGACGGTGAGCAGTTCGCCGTCACCCGATCAGAAATCTCCACCCATCTCGCGTCCCAACCCAGACAGAATTGACCCACCCATGAGCGATTCCACCACACCGACCTCCGCCGGCACTGCGTCCACGCAGGCCACGAGCATGCGTACGCACCTGTGCGGCGAGGTGCGTTCCGACCACATCGGCCAAACAGTCAGCATCTGCGGCTGGGTCGGCCGCCGCCGCGAGCACGGCGAGCACCTCGCGTTCGTCGACCTGCGCGACCACTCCGGCATCGTCCAGTGCGTGATCAACGACGACGTCGACGTCCGCAGCGAGTACGTGCTGCGTGTCACCGGCGTGGTGCGCCAGCGCCCGGAGGGCACGGTCAACGAGAACCTGCCGACCGGTGAGATCGAACTGGGAGAGTGTCAGGTCGAGCTGCTCCGCAAGGCCGACCCGCCGCCGTTCCCCATCGACGCTCGCGCCGACGACGTCGACGAGCACATTCGGTTACAGCACCGATATCTCGACTTGCGCCGCGAGCGGATGCAGAAGAACCTGCGGGTCCGCGCGGCGACCAACGCAGCGATTCGCCACGGTATGGAGCGCCAGGGTTTCGTCGAGGTCGAGACCCCGATGCTGGTGCCCTCCACACCCGAGGGCGCCCGCGAGTTCCTCGTGCCGTCTCGCAAGGAGCCGGGGTCGTTCTACGCGCTGCCCCAGTCGCCGCAGCTGTTCAAGCAGCTGCTGATGGTCGGCGGCGTCGATCGCTACTACCAGATGGCGCGTTGTCTGCGCGACGAAGACCTGCGTGCCGATCGCCAGTACGAGTTCATGCAGCTCGACATGGAGATGAGCTTCGTCACCCAGGACGACGTGCTCGACGCCGTCAGCGAGGCCGTGCTCGACGCTGCCGAGGTGGCGACGGGCGAGCGCCCTCCGGCGATCGAACGGATCACCTGGCACGAGGCGATGGACCGCTACGGCATCGACAAGCCCGACCTGCGCTTCGGTCTGGAACTCGTCGAGCTGACACCTCTGTTCTCCTCGACCGAGTTCAAGGCGTTCGCCGGTGCGGCATCGATCAAGGGCATCCGGGTGCCCGGTGCCGCAAGCGAGTACGGCCGCAACCAGCTCGACAAGCTGACCGATCGGGCCAAGTCGCTCGGTGCGAAGGGCCTCGTGTGGTTGAAGGTCACTGACGCTTCAGACGGGGTCGGTTTCGACTCGCCGGTGGCGAAGTTCCTCTCCGCCGACGAGGCGACCAACGTCCGCTCGACGATGTCGGCCGCGGACGGCGACCTGATCCTGATCGTCGCCGACGAGTGGATGACCACGTGCGAGGTGCTCGGCACGCTCCGCAACGACATCGCCCGTCCGCCGGTACACGAGGGCCCGTACCGATACGTGTGGGTGGTCGAGTTCCCGCTGTTCGTGGGCGTCGACAAGGAGTCCGGGCGGCCCAAGCCGGGCCACCACCCGTTCACCACGCCGCATCCCGACGATCTCGACAAGATCGAGACCGATCCGTTGTCGGTTCGGTCGATCGCCTACGACCTGGTGCTCAACGGTTGGGAACTCGGCTCCGGATCGATCCGAATCCACGAGCCCGAACTGCAGCGACGTGTGTTCAAGGCGCTCGGCATCTCCGACGACGAGGCCGAGCGCAAGTTCGGCTTCTTCCTCAACCCGTTCGACTACGGGGCGCCGCCGCACGGCGGGTTCGGGCTCGGGCTCGACCGGCTCGTGGCGATCCTGGCGGGTGAGGAGAACATCCGCGAGGTGATCGCCTTCCCGAAGACCCAGTCCGGCCAGGATCCGATGACCAACTCGCCGATCCCCGGCGACGCCAAAGCGATGGCCGAGCTCGGCCTCAAGATCCTCCCACCCGCCACCTGATCAGCCCGCCCGCGTTGCGGTGAGCGGTGAACGGGACTGTTGCACACAACTCTCACCGGAGGCTGCGTCGATCGGTTTGCGGTGAGCGGTGAGCGGGACTGTTGCACACAACTCTCACCGGAGACGCAAGCGTGGCGTCTGGCAGGATGTCGCGATGAGCTTCGAGACCCACATCACCCGTGACGGCGACACGCTGAGCGGTCCACTGCGGGCGCCGGCGCAGATGTTGGCCGAGCAGGAGTACGCCGGACACACCAGCGTCCACGACGACGAGACGGCAGCGAAGCTCGGTTTGGCGGGAGCGCCGATCGAGGGCCCGACCCACTTCAGCCAGATCGATCCGCTGGCAGTCGAGCGGTGGGGTCGAGCGTGGTTCGAGCGCGGATGCGTCAGCTCGCACTTCCTCAACATGGTGGTCGAGGGTGAGAAGGTGCGAACGACACTCGAACCCGTGACCGCCACGCTCGCCCGGATCGTCGCCGAGAAGGCCGATACGACTCCGGTGTTGACCGGTACCGCATCGATCGGCCGTGACGATGCGACCGAACTCGACGAACGACGGCAGCGTGGTCTGGGAGACCCCGGCCAGCTGTACATCGTGGATCAGCTCGAGATCGGGATGCAGGTGAGTGTGCCCGAGCCGGTCACGATGGGCTTCGACGACCACAACGGGAACCTTTACCCGTTCACGTTGGCGCAGAAGCTGGACCGCATCACCGAGCGGTCGTCGTGGTACCTGCCAGACGGCGACAGTCCGTGGGGACGGTCGATCGTGCCGACGGAGATGATCAGTGTGATCGCGCATCGGTCGAACGCCCACTTCCCCGTGCGTGGCCCGGCGATCGGGCTGTTCATCGACCTCGAGGTGCGCTTCGTCGATGGGCCGGTGTTCGTCGATCAGCCGTATCGGGTCGACCACACACTGGTCGGCATCGGTCAGACCAAGCGGGTCGAGTCGTATTGGACCGAGTCGATCATCACCGACGCCGAGACAGGCGTCCACGCTGCCACCGTCCTGCTCCACCAAGGCGTGTTCAAGGCCAGCTACGCCGAGTACCCGTTCTGAGGCGCAAGGGGGATCGGCGCGGGCTTTCCGGATGGGTCCTGCACGAGGAGTATGAACAAGTATGATAGTCCCGTGAGTGTCGAACGCTTGACCGTGTCGCTTGACATCGACCTGGCCGTGGCCGTGCGTGAAGCAGCCGACGCAGACAACAAGAACGTGTCCGCCTGGATCGCCGACGCCGCCCGCCGGCAACTCGCCAGTCGAGGCCTTCGCGACGTCGTGGCCGAGTGGGAAAGAACCCACGGAGCATTCAGTGACGACGAACTCGCAGCCGCCAGGCGCCTCGTCGCGGGATGACTGCGCTCGTCCTCGACGCCGGGGCCCTCATCGCGCTGGACCACAACGACCGCACGGTCTGGGCAATGCTGCGCAACGCCGCCGACGACACATCAGAGGTGTCCGTGCCAGCAGGCGCGATCGCCCAGGCCTGGCGCGACGGAGCCCGCCAGGCGCTCCTCGCCCGCGCCCTGAAGCACTGCGACGAGGTACCACTCGACGGTCCAGTCGCTCGAGCATCCGGCATTCTCTGTGGAGATGCGTCGACTGCGGACATCGTCGACGCATCCATCGCCGTGGTCAGCGCAGCCCGATCGCGACACGGTGATGTCGCGATCGTCACGTCAGACCCCGACGACCTCAATCACCTGATCAACGTCCTCCACGCTCCAGTGCGCATCGTCGTGATCTGACACGCGCCGAGGCCGCACCTGATCAGTACGTACGCAAGCCGCTCCTCCCGCCACGCACACCTGTTCAGCGTTCTTCGGGGTAGACGACGTTGAGCTGGGCGCGGATGTCGTCGAGGAGCTCCATCGTCGACACGGTGGTGGCAAGCGGGATCACGTCGCTCTCCAGATGGCCGTCGCGGATGCGTTGCATCGCATGGGCGGCTTCGTGGGCCAAGCCCTGGTGTGGCATGTCGATGTGCACCGGGTCCTCGCCAGCGAGGCGCACGGTGAAGCCGGTCGGGAACCAGAACGGTGCGTCGACGTCGATGCGCCCGAGGGTGCCATACACCGAGGCGCCGAGGCTGGTCGTCATGTCGAGCGACGTGTGGAACACGCCGAGCGCCCCGCTCGAGTAGGTGACCACACCGCCGACCGTCGCGTCGACGCCGGTGTGGCCGAGGCTGCCGCTGACCTTCGCAGCGATCGGGTCGCCGGCCAGGTATCGGGCGAAGGTGACCGGGTAGATGCCGATGTCGAGCATTGCGCCACCCGCGAGGTCGATTCGTCGATGCCGACCGTCGGGGTCGGTCACCGGGATGCCGAAGTTCGCTTCGATGACCTTCAGTTCGCCGATCTCGCCGTCGAGCACCCGTTTGCGGATGTCGACCACAGCGGGGATGAACCAGGTCCACATCGCTTCCATCAGGAACCGGTCGTTACGTCGTGCTGCCTCCACCATCTCGCGGGCCTGCGCGGAATTGACGGCGAACGCCTTCTCACACAGCACGTGTCTGCCGGCATCGAGCGCCGCAATCGTCATGGCGTGGTGATGGCTGTGCGGTGACGCGACGTACACGATGTCGACGCCATCGTCTGCCCACAGCGCCTCGTAGCTGCCGTGCGCACGCGGGATTCCGAACCGTTGCGCAAACGCGCCGGCGGCTTCTGGGGTGCGTGAACCGACCGCCACGATTTCGGCGTCGGGCAGCGTGCGCAACGCCTCGCACATGCTGGCAGCGATCGATCCGGTGGCGGCGATGCCCCACCGAAGTCGGGTCGTGTCGGAGACTTCGCTCATCGCCGGAACGTATCAATCCGTCCGCGAGCGATCACGACCCGACTCCCCGCAACTCTGTGACAGGGCATCTCTATGGTGGTGGGTGACCGACTCCTCCCGACGGAATCACGACCCGAAGGAGCAACCATGAACGACAGCAACGAGCCCGCGACGCTGAGCAATCTCGCCGTCATCCGCGGGACGGTGCCCGGCGAACCGCAGACCCGAGACCTCCCCGCCGGCGGGATGGTCGTGCAGTTCGACGTCACCACCAGGATCGAGACCAACGGGCGCGAGGCGAACGTTTCGGTGCCGATCGCCTGGAACGATCCGACCACGGCGCAACTCGGTGTCGTCGTTGCCGGGGCCGAGCTGGTCATCGTCGGCACGGTGCGGCGGCGTTTCTTCCGCGTCGGCGGCGCAACCCAGAGCCGAACGGAGGTCGTGGCCGACGCAGTGATCCCTGCCCGACGGCACAAGGGGGTCACCGCTGCGCTGCGCGATGCCGCCGACCGATTGCTCGACCTGGCCGCCTGACGAGGCCCGACCTCGATCGGCGTCGACTCAGACGAGGCTGCGCACGACCAGGCCGGTGCGCAACTTCGGGGTGAAGAACGTCGACTTCGGAGGCATCAGGGCGCCTTCGCGTGCGGTGCGCTCGATCTCGGCCACGCTGACCGGGCGAATCAGCACCGCACCAGCAGCCGCCCCCGACGTCACGACGTCGACGACGTGGTCGACACCGTGCTGGTAGGTGACGCTGTGGGCGAGGTCGGCCAACGCGTGTTCCAGCCAAGCACCGTCGAGCGAGCGCACATCGTCGAATACGCCTGTCCGGGCACGCATCCACTGGGCGCTGCCATCGGGGCCAACCAGGCACAACACGCTGTCGTCGTCCATCGTGGCGAGGGTGGCGCTGTCGGGCTCACCCGCGTCACTGAGTTGGAAGCAGGTGTCGAGCGCAGTGACGAGGTCGTCGAAGCTCACGTCGTGGTAGAGCCGGTGGATGGCCTCGACCGAAAGTTGGTCGGCGACGAGTTCGTTGACGAACGCCAACGTGTCATCGGCAGGGTTCTGCCGGTTGCCGTTGGCGGCGCGGACCTCGTCGCGATGAGTGCGGCTGATGCCGTAGCGGTGGTGGCCGTCAGCGATCAGCACATCGTCGGAGCCGATCTTGTCGGCGATCGCCCGCACTCGCTCGGGGTCGGACACCCGCTCGACGACATGGTCCACGCCGTCGACGGTGACCGATGTGACGGGTTCGCCCGGCTCGGCGAGTAATGCGGTGAGACCGCTCGCCAACGAGAGCCCCCACACCGGCGAGAGGTTGGCCTGCGTGGCTCGCGTCAGGTCGAGTCGGTCCGTTGATGCTTTCGGGGTCACGCGCTCGTGGGGGAGTACGCCGCCCGCTCCTTCGTCGACGACCTCCAATCCACCCAGCACACCGGCGATGTCGCGAGCGGTCCCCGATGCATCGTTGAATCGCATCCGGTAGATCGTGAACGTCGGGACGTCGTCGTAGGACATGACGCCGGCCTCGATCCACGCGCGAAGTGTGGCGGCGGCAGCGACGTAGCGCCCGGGCCCTGCGGATTCGCGCGGTACGTCGACGTGGGTGATGTTCCAGCGGCTGCGTTCGCCGAGATCGTCGAGGTCGGACTCGGACAACACGTCGTACGGCGGTGCGACCAGATCATCGATCCGAGGGTCGCAGTAGCGCAGGGCGGGGAATGGCGTGAAACGTGGCACGACGACAGGATGTCACGACCCGACGGCGCAACTGCAACGATCGGGGCCGTGGACGACTGGATCAATGGGATCGACACGGTCCTGTGCGACCTCGATGGGGTCATCTGGTTGGCCCATGATCCCATCGAGGGTTCGGTTGATGCGATTGCCACCTTGCGAGAGTCCGGTCGGCGAGTGTTGTTCGTCACCAACAACTCTGCTGCCACACTCGCCGAGCACGAAGCAGCGCTGGCAGTCATCGGGATCCCTGCCAGCGGAGACGTCGTGAGTTCGGCGATGGCGGTGACACAGTTGATCCAGCCAGGCGAACGAGTGTTGATCGCTGCCGGACCCGGCGTCGTCGAGGCGGTGGAGCACGCAGGTGGCGAGGTCGTGGTGAACGATGGGCGACCAACCGATGGCGAGTTCGATGCGGTCGTCGTGGGCTTGCATCGTGACTTCGACTACGACCGCCTCGCCGTTGCCTCGGGCGCTGCACGTGCCTGCGGGCGCCTGATCGGCACCAACGCAGACAGCACCTATCCCACTCCACGGGGTCTTCAGCCGGGAGGTGGCTCGATTCTCGCCGCGATCGCATCGGCGTCGGGGAGACACCCCGTCATCGCCGGCAAGCCCCACGAGCCGATGGCAGCGTTGGTTGCATCGATGCTCGCCCGGCCTTCCGAGCCGTTCGCTCCCGATCGGGTGCTGATGGTCGGCGACCGCCCGGAGACAGACGGGCTCTTCGCCGTTCGGTTGGGCAGTCGATTCGCGCTCGTTCGCTCCGGAGTGAGCGCCCCAGGTGCGACGATCGCCGCGGGGGCACCGGTCGATCTCGATGTCGCGGACCTTGCCGCGGTCGCTGACTGTCTCGTCGATACCTGAGTCGCCGGGGGAGTAGTCTGTCGGTATGGCAAAAACGACAGTCCAGCGCCTCGTCGATGCAGGAGTCGAGTTCTCCGACATCTCCCGCAAGCAGGCCGAATCCATCGTGAAATCGCTCGTCAAGGCAGGCGAGGTTCGTCGCTCCGACGCCGAGAAGGCCGTGCAGACGCTGCTCGAACGGGGTCGTGAGACCTCGGACCGGGTGAGCGAGAACGTGCAACGCGAGGTGTCCAAGCAGATGACCTGGCTCTCCGAGCGCTTCGACGAACTCGAGGACCGCTTCGAGGAACTGGCCGAGAAGATCGCCGACCGTGTGAAGCACGACATCGACGCAGCGGAGAAGGCTCCGGCCAAGAAGGCTCCAGCCAAGAAGGCGCCCGCCAAGAAGAAGGCGCCAGCCAAGAAGGCTCCGGCAAAGAAGAAGGCGCCGGCCAAGAAGGCGCCCGCCAAGAAGAAGGCTCCTGCGAAGAAGGCGCCCGCGAAGCGCAAGGCCCCTGCGAAGAAGGCGCCGGCCAAGAAGGCCGCCGCTCCTTCCAGCACCCCCAGCACCGCCAGCTGAGCGTCGGTGGGGGTTCGTCGGCGGCTCGACGCCGAACTCGTTCGTCGTGAGCTGACGACGAGCCGAACCGAAGCGCAGGCGCTGATCGCGGCCAACCGAGTGCTCGTCAACGGCTCCGTCGCCGACAAGTCGGCGCGCCAGGTTGCGCCGGGCGACGCACTGGTCGTCGACGGGCCGCCAGCGCGTTTCGTCGGACGAGGCGCCGAGAAACTCGACCATGCGCTCGAGGTGTTCGCGCTCGACGTACGTGGCCGTCGAGGGCTCGACGTGGGTGCATCGACCGGTGGTTTCACCGACTGTCTGTTGCAACGCGGTGCCGATCACGTCGTTGCGCTCGACGTCGGGCACGGTCAACTCCACGAGCGTCTCCGGGCGGATTCACGGGTGACGAACCTCGAACGTCACAATGTGCGCCACGCCGACCTCGACGCGATCGGCGGGCCGGCCGACATCATCGTGGGGGATCTGTCGTTCATCTCCTTGCAGCTGGTGATCCCGACGTTGACTCAGCTGTGCCAACCTGGGTCGCCCATGGTGCTCCTCGTGAAACCGCAGTTCGAAGCCGGTCGACAGGAGGTGGACCGCGGTCGCGGGATCATCACTGACCCCGCGATCCACGACCGGGTGCAAGCCGAGATCGGTGCGGCGCTCATCGCCGCTGGCTGCGAGGTGGTCGGATGGACCGACTCGCCGATCACGGGCGCCGACGGCAACCGCGAGTTCCTGGTGTACGCCAACTCGCCGGTCGGTCATACGAAATGACGAGCGTTGCAGTCGTCGCCCACCATGAACGATCGACAGCCCGGGCGCTCGCTGAGCAGGCGATCACATGGTGCACCGATCACGACGTGATGTTCTGGATGCCAGTCAGCGACGCCGAGGCGCTCGATCTCGGCGGGTACGCAAGCGTGCGCCAGATTGCCGAGGCCGACCTGGTGCTCAGCCTCGGCGGCGATGGAACGATGCTGCGAAGTGTGCGACTCCTCGACGGTGCGCCGGTGCCAGTGTTGGGCGTCAATCTGGGCTCGCTCGGGTACCTCACCCAGGTCGAGCCCGACCGCCTCACGGACTCGCTCGAGCGTTTCGTGACCGGTTCGGAGTCGGGGGGCTGGAAGCTCGATCGTCGAATGATGCTCGACGTGGCGGTCAACGGCGTCGTCATCGGACGTGCGCTGAACGAGGCCGTGGTCGAGAAAGCCGAGTCCGGTCACACCGTTCGATTGTTGGCGCGGATCGATGGTGAGCCGTTCACCTACTACGCCGCCGACGGACTCATCGTGGCCACGCCGACGGGATCCACGGCGTACTCGTTGTCGGCTCGCGGGCCGGTCGTCTCGCCCCGGCACCGAGCGATGTTGCTCACCCCGGTGTCGCCGCACATGCTGTTCGATCGAACTCTGGTGTTGGATCCCTCGGAGATCATCGAGATCGAGGTGTCGGGCCATCGAGCGGCCGAACTGGTGCTCGACGGTCGGCCAGTCGCCGCGCTCGACGACGGTGATGTCGTTGCTTGCACCCCATCGGAATCCACGGCGAACTTCGTGCGCTTCGGCAACGAGCAGTACCACCAGATCCTGAAGGCCAAGTTCGGCCTCGCCGATCGCTGACGTTCAGAGGGTCCCCGGCATGCTCACCGAACTCCACATCGAGAACCTGGGCGTGATCGAACACATCGAATTGACGTTCGGCGCCGGGCTGACCGCTGTGAGCGGTGAGACCGGAGCCGGCAAGACGATGCTGGTCGAGGCGATCGAGTTGTTGGTGGGCGGCCGAGCCGACGCCTCGATGGTCCGTCACGGAGCCGACGAGGCGCGCGTCGACGGTCGGTTCGTGACCGCCGACGGCGTCGAGCGCGTCCTCACCAGGGTGATCCCGGCCGAAGGTCGCTCGCGGGCGTATCTCGACGGTCGCCTCGCCACCGTTGCGTCTCTGGCCGAGGTCGCCGCTGACATCGTCGACCTCCACGGCCAGCACGCCCACCAGTCGCTGCTGTCGACGACCACCCAACGAGCGGCGCTGGACGATTTCGGAGACGTGGATCTCGTCCCGCTTCGCTCGGCGCGGGCCCGACTCACCGAGATCGATGCCGAGTTGGCGGCGTTGGGCGGCGACGAGCGAGCCCGCGCCCGCGAGATGGATCTGTTGAGATTCCAGGTCGATGAACTCGACGCTGCAGCGATCGTCGACCCCGCCGAAGACACTGCGCTCGACGCCGAAGAGACCGTGCTGTCGGACGCAACTGCCCACCGCGAGGCGGCTGGCGCGGCGGTGTCAGCGCTTGGCGACGATGGGGGAGCACGTGACTCGCTCTCGAACGCGCTCGGCGCCATCGATGATCGGCCGCCGTTTGCCGATCAGGCGTCGAGACTCCGTGATCTGCTCGCCGAACTCGACGATCTCGTCGCCGAGATCCGCGCCGATGGCGAGTCGATCGACGAGGCGCCTGACCGACTGGCCGAGATCCGTGAACGCCGCCAGCTGCTGAAGAATCTCCGACGCAAGTATGGCGACGACGTCGCATCGGTGATGAGGTTCCACTCGGAGGCAGCCGATCGGCTCAGCGAACTCGAAGGCTTCGACCAACGCGCGGCCGAGCTCGACGACCAACGCCAGGCCGCTCTCGCGGCGGAGCGTGTTGCCGCCGAATCGGTCGGCCGTCAACGGCGTGAGGCCGGCCCGAGGCTTGCCGCAGCGGTCGAAGTCGAGCTCCGGCGGCTCGCCATGCCACACGCTGCGCTCGCCGTCGAAATCGGCGACCGCGTCGACGACCACCCGGGCGATCGAATCCAGTTCCTCCTGGCCGCGAACCCTGGTTCGCCATTGTTGCCGCTGACTCGTGTGGCATCCGGGGGAGAGCTCGCCAGAGCCATGCTCGCGCTCAGGTTGGTGCTGTCGGCGGCGAGGGTCGACCAGGGCGCGGCGACGCCAGACGCGGGTCGCACGCTGGTGTTCGACGAGGTCGACGCCGGTATCGGCGGAGTCGCGGCCCAGGCCATCGGCGACGCACTGGGCGAGTTGGGTCGAAGCCATCAGGTGTTGGTGGTGACTCACCTCGCACAGGTTGCAGCCGCCGCGACGGCCCAGATCTCGGTGGCCAAGTCGGTTAGCGACGGCCAGACCTACGCCACTGCGGCCCCGATCGCCGGTGATGGGCGGGTCGTCGAGATCGCCCGCATGCTCTCGGGCTCCACGTCGGCGTCGGCGCTCGACCACGCCCGCGAACTCCTCAGTTGATGACCTGACGCGATTACATCGCGGGTCTGACCCCTGATGTAATCGCGAGGAAGGCGCGTCGACACCGTCGCGCGGGGTATGGTGATTTCCCGTCGTGGTGTCGCCGGACACCTGGGCACGACAGCAGCGTCGAGACGGAGGAATGGTCGAATGTCGAAGCACATTTTCGTGACCGGAGGCGTTGCCAGCTCGCTCGGCAAAGGTCTCACCGCGTCGTCGCTCGGACGTCTACTCAAGTTGCGCGGCCTCCGGGTCACCCTCCAGAAGCTCGATCCGTACATCAACATCGATCCCGGCACGATGAACCCGTTCGAGCACGGCGAGGTTTTCGTCACCAACGACGGCGGCGAGACCGACCTCGATCTCGGTCATTACGAACGGTTCATCGACGAGAGCCTGTCGCGCAACTCCAACGCCACGACCGGGTCGATCTACCAGGCGGTGCTCGCCGCCGAGCGCCGTGGCGACTACCTCGGTAAGACCGTGCAGGTGATCCCGCACATCACCGACGAGATCAAGCGTCGCATCCAACGTGTCGCCCACGACGACGTCGACGTGGTGATCACCGAGGTCGGCGGCACCGTCGGCGACATCGAGATCCTGCCGTTCCTCGAAGCGATCCGTCAGTTCCGCAACATGGTCGGTCGCGACAACGTCTGCTACATCCACGTCACCTTGGTGCCGTTCATCGGGCCGTCGGGCGAGCAGAAGACCAAGCCCACCCAGCACTCGGTGACCGAGCTGCGCAGCCGAGGAATCCAGCCCGACGTCATCGTGTGTCGCAGCGAGGCGCCGTTGTCCGACGACCTCAAGCGCAAGATTTCGAGCCTCTGTGACGTCGAAGAGCGAGCCGTCGTCAACGCGGCCGACGCCAAGAACATCTACGAGCTGCCGTTGATCCTGCACGATGAGGGCCTCGACGACTTCGTGTGTGAGCTCCTGCGCATCGAGGGCCAACCAGACCTCAGCTACTGGGAGCAGTTCGTCGCCAAGGTCGAGGCGGCCACCACACCGGTACGAATCGGTCTGATCGGCAAGTACATCGAACTGCCCGACGCCTATCTGTCCGTGGTCGAGAGTCTCAAGCACGCTGGCTTCCACCACGGTGCCGACGTCGAAATCGTGTGGGTGCAGTCCGAGAGCGTCGAAGGACTTCTCGCCGCCGGACAACTCGACCACCTCGACGGCATCGTCATCCCTGGTGGGTTCGGCTCTCGCGGCGTCGAGGGCAAGATCGCTGCGGCCCGATACGCCCGCGAGGAAGGCGTACCCTGTCTCGGCCTCTGTCTCGGGCTGCAGGCGATGACGATCGAGTTCGCCCGTGATGTCGTCGGGCTCTCCGACGCCAACTCCACCGAATTCGATCCGACCACGCATCATCCGGTGATCGACCTGATGCTCGAACAACGCGGCATCGAGGACAAGGGCGGCACGATGCGTCTCGGTGCGTATTACGCGGTGTTGGCTCCGGGTTCCCAGGTGGCAGCGGCCTACGGCGAACCGGTCGTCAGTGAGCGCCATCGACATCGTTACGAGTTCAACGAGCGTTACCGCAAGCAACTCGAAGACTCGGGGTTGTGGTGCTCGGGCACGTCGCCCGACAACCGTCTCGTCGAGTTCATCGAGTTGCCGGGGCACCCGTTCTGGGTGGGCACCCAGGCGCACCCCGAGTTCAAGAGTCGACCAGATCGGCCGCATCCGCTGTTCCGCGAGCTGATCGCGGCGGCGCTGCAGCGGCGAGCACTGACCGAACCCGGGTCGGTGAGTGCGCCGCTTCCTGCGCCCGTCGACGAGCGGGCCAGCGATCCGTCGGCGTCGCTCACCTCGTGACCGGGTTCCGCCGGGTTTCCGAGCGGATCATCCACGAGGGCTACGTCTGGAACCTGGCGCTCGCCGAGTTCGAGGCACCGGACGGGTCGACGTTCACCCGCGACATCGTTCGCTCGCCGGGTGCCGTTGGTGTCTTGCCGTTGATCTTCGACGCCGAGGGCAACCCGTCGGTCGTGCTGGTGTCGCAGTATCGGCCACCGTACGAGCGCACGATCATCGAGATGCCCGCCGGGATGCGCGACATCGACGGTGAGGACACCGCCGAAGTGGCCCGGCGTGAGTTGATCGAGGAAGCTGGTCTGCAGGCGGGTCAGCTCGACCTGCTCACGGAAATCCTGCCGTCGCCCGGCATGACCGATTCGGTCACCACGCTCTACCTGGCCACTGGCTGCACGCCGGTACCGCACGACCGTCAGGGACCCGAGGAAGAACACATGGAGCTGCTGCATGTGCCGCTGGTCGAGGCCCTGGCGAGGATCGAACGCGGCGAGATCGCCGACGCGAAGACGGTCGTGGCGTTGCTGCTCACCGATCGGCGCCTGCGTGCCTCGGATCATCCGTACCGCTGAGTCCGAGCATGGCCCGCCCGATGCTGCCGATCGAGGTGGAGGAGTTCCTGTCCTGGATGGTCGCCGAGAAGGGCCGGTCGGCCAACACGATCGCTGCCTACCGACGAGATCTCGGCGCCTACTGCGAGTGGTTGACAGCGCAGGGCGCCACCGTGCTCGACGTGACCCACCAGCAGCTCGTCGCCTTCGTCGGCGTGCGTCGGGGAAGTGGTGCGGCGACGTCCTCGATCGCCAGGCAGTTGGCCGCGATCCGGATGCTGCACCGATACCTGTCGATCGAGGGGGAGCGGCGCGACGACCCCGCCGCAGAACTGGAAGGGGTTCGGGTCCCCTCGGGCATCCCCAAACCGCTGACCGAAGCGCAGGTGATCAGCTTGCTCGACGCCGTCGTGGTGACCGAACCGATCCACCGCCGTGACCGTGCCCTGATCGAGTTGCTCTACGCCACCGGTGCAAGGATCTCCGAGGCGGTCGGCCTGTCGATCGGCGAGATCGACTTCGACGCCCGCCTCGTTCGCCTGTATGGCAAAGGAGCGAAGGAACGCATCGTGCCGTTCGGATCGACTGCGGCAGCGGCTCTGGAGGATTGGTTCTCGCCGAGTGGCCGTGCCCGGATCGTTCCCGACCAGTGGCGCCGTCGCGACGACGCCGAGGCGGTGTTCTTGAACACTCGTGGTGGACGGCTCACCCGACAGGCCGCATGGCAGGTGATCAAGAAATACGGGGTCCGAGCAGGCATCGGCAACGAACTCTCGCCCCACGTGCTGCGCCATTCCTGTGCCACACACCTCTTGGATCACGGCGCCGATCTCCGAGTGGTTCAAGAGATGCTCGGCCATGCGTCGATCTCGACGACGCAGATCTACACCAAGGTGAGCCAGGAGCGGTTGTGGGACGTGTACCGCTCGGCGCACCCCCGGGCCACACTGGCACGATGAGCGAAGCGAATCCGGCGTCGAAGGTCTGGCACCTGGCAGCCCGATTCGTCACGTCGCTGCCACCGACCCCGCCGTCGGTCGACGACGAGGTGTGGGTCGACGACCATCTCCTGGCAGGTGAACGCACGCTGTGGCTTCAACTGTCGAATCAGGACCGCCGCCACAGCGCTGCCGTCGCGCGACGGTTCGTCGAGTGTCGTCCGACAGCAACCAGGGCCGAGATCGCCGGAGCAATCCTTCACGACGTCGGCAAGATCGAGTGTGGGCTCGGCACGTTCGGGAGGGTTGTCGCGACGCTCGTCGGGGCTCGGACCAGGGCCTTCACCGCCTATCACGACCACGAAGCGATCGGGGCGGCGATGGCCCTGGCGGTCGGGTCCGACGGGGCCACCGTCGACCTGATCGCCCAACTCGGCCCCGCGTTCGACGCACTCGAAGCGTCCGACCATGCCTGAGGGCCAGTCCATCCGAGCGGCGATGGGGCCGGTACCGTCGAGCCCGTGGCCGAACTCTCCGCCCTGATCGAACGATTCGACCCAGACGATCCGTCGTTCGTCACCGACCCGTATCCGACACTCAGCGCACTCCGGGAGTCAACGCCGATCTTCTGGAACGAGCGCACCGGTCAATGGGTCGTGACGAGATTTGCCGACATCTCCGCGGCGCTGCGTGACCGGCGCCTCGGACGTGCATATGAACACCGCTACTCGCACGCCGAAATGGGTCTGGCCGAGCCGGACGCGCGCTGGTCGCGGTTCGCCGACCACGAACGCTGGTCGCTGCTGTGCCTCGAACCGCCGGACCACACCAGACTGCGGCGGCTGGTGTCGAAGGTGTTCACGCCGTCAGCGGTAGCGAGACGCGCCTCGAACATCGAGGGGTTCTCGACCGAACTGCTCGATCGTTGCGCCGGCCTCGGAACGTTCGACCTGATCACCGACTATGCACAGCCCTACTCGGTTGCGGTGATCTGCTCGATGCTCGGCGTTCCGGCCAGCGACGCACAGCTGTTGCTCGACTGGTCGCACGCCATTGTCAAGATGTACGAACTGAGTGCGGACGACGACACGAGAGCGGCAGCCGACCGGGCGGCGGGGGAGTACATCGACTACACCCGAGCACTGATCGCCGAGAAGCGACGCTCACCCGACTCTCTGCTCGTGTCGGACCTCGTCCGAGTCGAAGACGGAGGCGATTCGCTCACCGAGGAGCAGATCATCTCGACCACGATGGTGCTACTCGAAGCCGGGCACGAAGCCACGGTCAACACCCTGGGCAACGGGTTCCGTGCGCTGATGCTCCATCGAGACCAGTGGCACCGCCTCACCAGTGGCGACGTCGCCCCGTCGGTCGCCGTCGAGGAGCTGCTGCGCTGGGATTCTCCACTCCAGCTCTTCGAACGGTGGGTGCTCGAACCCGGGGTGGTGATCGCCGGCCAGGAGCTGGCCGTCGGCGACGAAATCGCCATGGTGTTCGGGGCCGGCCAGCGTGACCCTCGCCGCTTCGATGAGCCCGACACATTCGACGTCGGGCGCAACGAGTCGGCGCACCTCGGCTTCGGTGGCGGCATCCACTTCTGTGTGGGCGCCCCCCTCGCTCGTCAGGAACTCACCCAGTCGGTTGCCGGCATCGTCGAGCGCTTCCCCGATCTGACGCTGGTGAGCGAGCCGGTATACCACCCGACGTTCGTGATCCGCGGACTGACCGGACTCATGCTCTCGACGACGTGAGCGGCTCGGGAAGTAGTCGTCGGACCCGAAGCATGTTGACGACGGCACGCAGGGTCATCCACAGCACGAGTCCCGCCCAGATCCCAGCGATGCCGAGCGAGGGCGTGGCGAGCACGGTGATGGCGATCGGCGCCACGGCGAGCAGGTAGCCGAACGCAGCGATCCCGAGGAACCGGTAGTCGCCGGCACCGATGAGCACGCCGTCGTCGGCGAATGCGACCGCGCCGGGCAGCACCAGCAACGCGAGGAACAGCAGTGCTGACGTGGCCCGCGAGATCACCGCGGGGTCGTCGCTGAAGGCGTGGGGGAGCAACGGTGACGTGGCCGCGACCACGAGCGAGATCATCGCGGCGGCGACGATCGACAGTCGGACCACTCGCCGTGCGAGGTTCGCTGCACCAGAGCCGTCGCGGCCCAGTTCCTCGGCGACCAGCGTCTGCGCGGGTACTGCCAGGGCATCGAGCACCAGTGCGAGGAAGAGGAACATCGTCATCGCGATCTGGTGAGCGGCGAGGGTCTGGTCGTCGACGCGTGCGGCGATGGCGGTTGCACCGGTGAACACCGCCAGCATCGAGCCGACGCGGAGCAGCAGGTGACGTCCGGCGGTCAGCAGCGGTGCCATCTCGGTCCAACGTGGCCACCGGTGCCGGGCCGGTTCGAGACGACGACGTATCACGATGAGGAAGGCAACTCCGGCACCGGCCTGAGCGGCTGCGGTCGACCACGCAGCTCCCGCGATCCCCAGGTCGAAGCCGAAGACGAGCACCAACTCGATCACGAGGTTCGCAACATTCGACGCCACGAGGATCACCAGCGGCGTGCGGTAATCGGACGCCCCACGCTGTACGCCTTGGGCCGCGAGCGCGATCAGGACGAACGGCACGCCGACCGCTGCGATTCGGAGGTACTCGACGGCGAACTCGAGTACGTCACCGTCAGCTCCGATTGCCGAGGCCAGCGGTCGGGCGCCGAAGACGAGCGCCGGAACGGCGACGAGGGAAACGAACCCCGCCAGCCACATCGACTGCACACCGACGTCAGCGGCCTCGTCAGGACGTCCGGCGCCCAGCCGGTTTGCCACTCGCTGGGTGGTGCCGTAGGTGAGGAAATTCGACCCGGCCACCGCGAGCGCGAGCAGCGTGATGGCGATGGCCAGCCCGGCGAGCTGGTCGGTGCCGAGGCGGCCGACGATCGCAGTGTCGACGATCCGGTACAGCGGCTCGGCCGCCAAGGTCCCGAGCGCCGGGATCGCCAGCCCCACGATCCGCCGATCGGTCGCCGTCAGCCGGGTCGTCATGGGTCGGCGCCGGTCATTCTCGTGAACAACTTGCGCACAGAGGCCGCACCTTGTTCACGAGTTGGGAGCAGGTCACCCAGGTCAGGCGGGGAGGAGGCCGATGTTGGCGTGAGCCCGGTCGAGCGTCGCCGAGGCGACCTCGCGGGCCTTGTCGGCACCGACGCGCAGCAGTCGGGCGAGCTCGCCGGGATCGTCGAGCAGTTCGTGGTAGCGGACCCGGATGGGGTCGAGTGCTGCCACGACCGCCTCACCGGTGTCGACCTTCAGCTTGCCGTACTGCTCGAACTCGTCGGCGACGGCCTGCGGGGTGCGTCCCGTGACCGCCGCGTTGATCTCCAGCAGGTTCGCCACGCCAGGCTTCCGTGCACGGTCATAGCGCACCGCATCGAGTCCGGTGTCGGAGTCGGTGACCGCCCGCTTGAACTTCTTCATCACGGCGCTCGGCTCGTCGACGAGGTAGACACAACCAGCGTTCGCAGCATCGGACTTCGACATCTTCGACGTGGGATCGGAGAGGCTCATCACGCGGGCTCCCACTGCCGGGGTGACGGCATCGGGTATCACGAACGTGTCGCCGAAGCGGTGGTTGAACCGGATGGCGATGTCACGGGTGATCTCGACGTGCTGGCGCTGGTCGTCGCCGATCGGAACCTCGTTGGCGTCGTACAGCACGATGTCGGCGGCCTGCAGTGCGGGATAGGTGAACAGTCCGGCCGAGACGAACTCGTGCTCGCGTTTGGCGCTCTTGTCCTTGAACTGTGTCATCCGCGACAGCTCGCCGTAGCTGACGGTGCACTCCATGATCCAGCCCAATTGATTGTGTTCGGGAACGTGGCTCTGCACGAACACCGTTGCCACGTCGGGGTCGAGCCCGATGGCGAAGAACATCGCCGCCAGCGACATCGTCTCACGGCCGATGACGTCGGGCTCGTCGATGACGGTGAGCGCATGAAGGTCGACAATGCCGTGGAATGCATCGCACTCGTGCTGGCCGGCCACCCAGTTGCGCAGCGCCCCGAGGTAGCTGCCGAGGTGCACGTCGCCGGTGGGCTGCATGCACGACAGCACGCGCCTCGTGCGCGTCGTCGGGAGGGGTTCGGCCGCAGTGTTCACGGGCGCCGACGATACCTCGTTGCACCCCGGTCGCTCCGGTAGGTTGGGCGCCGATGGCCCCCGTCGCATCCACCACGCTCACCGGCACTGTCGTTTCCACCCCTGTCTACGAGGGGCCGTTCGACATGCTGTTGCAGTTGATCCTGCGCGAACAGGTCGACATCTACGAGGTCAACCTGTCCAGCATCGTCGACGCGTACCTCGTCGAGATCGAGCGAATGCAGATACTCGACCTCGACGTCGCGACCGGATTCCTGCTGATCGCGGCAACCCTCGTGGAGCTCAAGGCCCGTCGCCTGCTGCCGAACCCGACCGACATCGACCTCGACGACGAGTTCGCGCTGTGGGAAGAGCGCGACATGCTGCTCGCCCGCCTGCTCG
>JBBQEU010000057.1:0-21283 GCA_038321235.1 Acidimicrobiales bacterium
GAGCGCCGAGCCCGCGGCGCGGAGCGTTGACGATCATGCGAGCACACGTGCACACAACCGATGAGAGCGGTGTTCCAATCAGGTCGTAACCTCGACCTCATGGCCAGTGTGGCAACCATCTTTCACAATGCGCATTGAAACTCGTCGACCAATGCCGTGCGCATTGCCGAAGAACTCGGAGTCGAGGTCGACATCGTGAACTACATCAAGACGCCCCCGGACGCCGACACGCTGCGTTCGATCATCGCCAAGCTCGAAGACGAGCCGACGGCGCTGGTCCGGCGTGACAGCATGTGGAAGAAGCTCGGCCTGACCGACGGCGATGCTGCCACCGAGGATCAGATCGTCGCGTTGCTCGTCGAGCACAAGCAACTGCTGCAGCGCCCCGTCGTGGTCACCGCCGACACCGCGATCATCGGGCGGCCGAAGGATCGTGTGACCGGGCTGCTCGAGCCGTTCGTCGCATCGTGAGACGCCGAGAACGGGGCGCCCATGGGTGAACCCATGACGACGACCGAGCCCGAGGGCCCGACGCGCTGGAAGCTGCTGGCGACGACGCTCAAGGCGCAGCGCCGGAACCTGATCATCGGCAGCGTGATCGGGTTGCTGTGGATGCTCGGCAAGATCTCTGTGCCGATCCTCGTTCGCTTCAGCATCGACAAGGGCATCGAACGAGGTGATTACCTGTGGCTCTGGGTGATGCTCATCGCGATCGCCGGTGTGTGCGTCGGCACCTTCACCGCTCTGCGTCGCTTCTTCGCCTTCCGTGAGGCGCGCTGGACCGAGACCCGGCTCCGGGAGCAGATGTTCAACCACATCATGTCCCTGCACGTCGGATACCACGACCGTGCGCAGACCGGTCAGCTGATGAGCCGGTCCTCGAGCGACCTCCAGCAGGTCCAGTCGTTCGTCGTGATGATCCCCATCACGATCTCGAACATGTCGATGGTCATCGCCGCCTCGGTGATCTTGTTCATTTCCGACTGGCGCCTCGCACTCGTCGCCCTCGCGCCGCTGCCCTTCGTCAACGTGGCGGGTCGACGGTTCTCGCAGTCGGTCCATCCGGCGGTGCTCCAGATCCAGGCCGAGCAGGCCGAACTCGCAACCGTGGTCGAGGAATCGATCGGCGGCGTGCGGGTGATCAAGGGATTCGGGGCCGAGGAAGTGCAGTCGAAGCGACTGCGCAAGGAGGCCGCCGACATCCGAGGCGTCTCCATCCAAGCTGCCCGGATCCGCGCGAAGTACCTCCCGGCGATCGACCTGCTCCCGCAGCTCGGACTCGTTGCCGTGCTCGGTTTCGGCGGGCTCCAGGTGATCAACGACAACCTGACCGTGGGCCAGCTGGTGCAGTTCAACTTCTACGTGGCGCTGCTGGTCGGGCCATTGCGGATGCTCGGTATGACGATCGCGTTCGCGCAACGCGCCGGCGCCGCGCTCGAGCGGGTCAACGAGGTGCTCGACACCGCGCCGATCGTGACCGATCCGCCGAACCCGTCGCGGCTCCCCGATGTGGAACGAGCCGGAGCCGTCAGGTTCCACGACGTTCGGTTCGGCTACGACGCCGACGCGCCGGTCCTCGACGGTTTCGATCTCGACCTGACGCCCGGACAGTCCGTGGCGTTGGTCGGCGGCACCGGGTCGGGAAAGTCGACCGTCGCACGGCTCCTCGTGCGGTTCTACGACGTCGACGCGGGCTCGGTCAGCATCGACGGTGTCGATGTCCGCGACCTGGCACTCCACGACGCCCGCCGAGCGGTGGGCATCGTGTTCGAGGACACGTTGTTGTTCCACGACAGCGTCGCTGCGAACATTGCCTTCGCCAAACCCGATGCCGACGGCGAGACCATCGAGCGTGCTGCACGTCTCGCTGGCGCGCACGATTTCATCATGGGCCTCCCCGGCGCCTACGCCACGATGCTCGGCGAACGCGGTTACTCGCTGTCGGGCGGCCAGCGTCAGCGCATCGCGATCGCGCGAGCCATCCTCGCTGACCCGCGTGTCCTCGTGCTCGACGATGCGACCTCGGCGGTCGACCCGTCGAAGGAGCATGAGATCCGCTCGGCGATGTCAACGGTCATGGACGGTCGCACGACCATCGTGATCGCTCATCGACCAGGCACGATCGCCCTGGCCGACACGGTCGTGCTGCTCGACGAGGGCCGCGTCGTGGCGTCCGGGCCGCACCAGCGACTCCTCGAGACGAACCCTCGCTACCGCGAGGTGCTCGCAGCGATGACCGCCGAGGACGATGAGCGACGTGCCGAGCTGGCGGGTGATGCGGGCGTCGAACCGTCCGTCCAGCTCAACGCCGGCGTACCAGTAGGGGGCGACTGATGTTCGGGGTCGGAGCGGTCTCGGACGAGGACAAGCTCGACGCCGAGGAGGCGAAGAAGGTCTTGCGCCGCGCGGCCCGCATGGCGCTGCCGTTCAAGAAGACCATCCTCGCAGCGTTGTGCTTCACGGCGGTCTCGACGTTTGGCGTCGTGATGGGGCCGGTGATCCTCGGGTGGGCCATCGACAACGGCATCAGCCCTGGCGACAAGTCCGTGCTCCGCAACGCGGTCATCTTCTTCCTCGTGCTCACGGTCGGTGCCTACGTGGCGTCTCGCCAGCAGTACATCCTGATCAACCGAGCTGGTGAGGGGTTCCTCCAGGCGCTGCGCATCCGTGTGTTCGACCACATCCAGAAGCAGTCGCTCGCGTTCTTCGACCGGAACAAGTCGGGCGTGCTCGTTGCTCGCATGACCGCCGACATCGAGTCGATGGCCGAACTCGTGCAGTGGGGCCTCCTCCAGTTCGTTGCCGCCATTCTGCTCGTCGGCTTCGCCCTGATCCTCACGTTCCTGATGTCGTGGCAGCTCGCGCTCGTCGGGCTCCTCGTGATGCCGATCATCATCGTGGCGTCGCGCAAGTTCCAGCGCGACTCCAACGCTGCGTACCTGGATGTCCGCGAGAACATCGGTCAGAACCTCTCCACCCTGCAGGAAGGCATCGCCGGAGTCCGGGTGATCCAGGCCTACGCCCGTGAGCCCGAGCAGCGTCGCCGGTTCGAGCGGTCGAACCGGGACCTGTACGACTCCCACGTGCACAGCGTCCGGGTGTCGACCTGGTACTTCGGTCTCGTCGAAACCTCCGGGGTGTTCGCGACCGCGATCATCGTCGGCGTCGGCGGTTGGTTGTACACGCGCGGCGACGTGGAGCTCGGCGTCATCGTCGCCACCGTGCTGCTGTTCTCTCAGCTCTTCGAGCCGGTACAACAGCTCTCGCAGCTCTACAACACGCTGCAGTCGTCGGCGGCGTCGCTCAGCAAGCTGTTCGGCATCCTCGACACCGAACCGGACATCCTCGACGGCGCCAGCGACCTGCCGCGCAACGGCGAGATGGTCGTCGACGGCGTGGGGTTCCGGTATCCGGCGACCGAGACACCGGTCCTCAGTGGCGTGTCGATCACGGTCGCCGACGGCGAGCGACTTGCGCTCGTCGGTCCGACCGGCGCCGGGAAGTCGACGCTCGCCAAGCTGATGGCAAGGCTCTATGACCCGACGGAAGGGTCGATCTCCTTCGGCGGAATCGATCTCCGTGACGCGACGCTTGCATCGTTGCGCCACCGGGTGGTCGTCGTTCCGCAGGAGGGGTTCCTGTTCGGCGGGACGATCGCGGACAACGTTCGCATTGCGCGCGCCGATGCGACCGACGACGACGTACGCAACGCGTTCGACGCGATCGGTGCGCTGGAACGGTTCGAGGAATTTCCCGAGGGGATCCACACCGAAGTGCGCGAGCGAGGGTCGCGTCTGTCGGCGGGGGAGCGCCAACTGGTCTCGCTCGCTCGGGCTGCATTGGTCGACCCGGCTGTTCTGGTGCTCGACGAGGCGACCAGCAACCTCGATCCTGGTACGGAACTGATCGTCGAACACGCCCTCGACACGCTGATGTCGGGTCGCACGACGATCGTCGTCGCTCACCGACTCTCTACGATCCAGCGGGCAGATCGCATCGGGGTCATCGACGGCGGCAGGCTCGTCGAACTCGGCAATCACACCGAATTGGTCGAACTCGGCGGCAAGTACGCCACCCTCGCCGACGCCTGGGCCCGCAGCCAACCGGTCGTCTGAGCCGGGTCAGCGTCGTTCGAAGACGAGGACGAACTCCACGAGGCCGTTGTCCTCTGTGGCGACGACCCCGAACGATGGATTGTCGATGCCGTAGTCCTCGAAGAGCACGGGAATCGAGCCGAGCACGCCGATGCGGCCGTCGGTGGTCTGTGCGGTCACGTCGAAGGTGACCGGGTTCGTGACGCCACGCAAGGTGAGTTCGCCTGTTGCCGTCGCGGTGACCTGCTCGTCGCCGACGGGGATCCGCCCGAAGTCGATTGGCTCGGTGATGCGGAACTCCGCGGTAGGGAACTCGGCGGCGTTCATGATGCGACCCGTGAACTGTCCGTCGCGCCGGGAGTCGTCGCTCGTGATGTTCTCGATCTGCACCGTGATGTCGACCACGCTGGCTCCCGTGCCGTCGATCGTGAGCAGCCCCTCGATCTCGTTGCTGCGGCCGACCGCCGTGGTGTTGACGCCCGCCAGCACTTCCTCGACCCGGTAGCCGAACTCCGACGCCGTGGTCGGCACCCAGTCGCCGTTGAATTCGGCGTCGGTGGACGATGCGTCGCTGAGAGGCACCTCACTTGTGGTGGCTTGATCCGAGGTCGGTGTCGTTTCGGCGCTCGTCGAATTGGTCGTGGTGTCGGACCCCACGGTGTCAGACACCTCCACGTCGCTCGGCTCGGTGGTTGCCGTCAGGGCGTCGGAGAGGTCGGTCTCGTCCAATTCGTCGGGGGAGTCGTTGATGAAGTTCGCGTAGACGAAGATGCCGGCGAAGAACAGCACGACTGCCGCGACGCCGCCGAGCACAACCCACTTGATCCAGCGCTTTCGTGATGTCTCGGGCGCTGTCTCATCGGTGTCGGTCACGGCCGAGATTCTGACAGACCGCCGGTCACGGCCATTGTCGTGCGGGTGAGAAGTCCTACAGAATCTGTGAGAGGAACAGCTTGGTGCGGTCTTCGCTGGGGTTCTCGAAGAAGTGCTCGGGGGTGCCGACCTCGACGATCTGGCCGTCGGCCATGAACACCACCCGATCGGCGACCTCGCGGGCGAACCCCATCTCGTGGGTGACCACGATCATCGTCATGCCAGACGCCGCGAGTTCCTTCATCGTGTCGAGCACTTCGTTGATCATCTCTGGGTCGAGCGCCGAGGTCGGCTCGTCGAACAGCATCACCTTCGGCTTCATCGCCAGCGCCCGGGCGATCGCCACCCGCTGCTGCTGCCCACCCGACAACTGCCCAGGGTACTTGCCGGCCTGCTCGGGGATCTTCACCATCTCGAGCATGGCCATGCCCAATTCCTCGGCGACCCGCTTCGGCAGCTTGCGCACCTTGCGAGGTGCCAACGTGATGTTGTCGAGCACGCTCAGGTGCGGGAACAGATTGAAGCTCTGGAAGACCATGCCGGTTTCACGGCGGATCTCCTGGATGTTGCGGATGTCGTTCGACAACTCGGTGCCGTCGACCACGATGCGACCGGCGTCGTGCTCCTCGAGCCGGTTGATGCAGCGGATCATGGTGGACTTGCCAGAGCCCGACGGCCCGATCACCACGACCACCTCCTTCGCGGCGACCTTCACGTTGATGTCGCTGAGCGCCTGGAAATCGCCGAAGAACTTGTCGACGTGCTCCAGCTCGATCATCGCCGTGCCCGTGCCGTGCATCTCGGTTGCATCCGCGAACACCGGCCGTTCGCGAACAGTGGCTTCGTCGTTGTCGGTCATCTGTCTCCTACTCCCAGTCGTCGTTCGAGCCGCTGGCTCTCCCGGCTCATCGTGAACGCCACCGTCCAGAACATCAGCGCCGCGAACGTGATCGTCTCGCCGATCAGTCCTTGCCCACGGAAGTCGGGCTGTGCGGTGATCGCACCGGCGACGTTCAACAGCTCGAACAGTCCCATCGCGATTCCGGCAAGTGTCGTGTCCTTGAACAGGCTGATCAGCTGGCCGATCTGGGCGGGGATCACATTGCGCAGCGCCTGCGGCAACACGATGTAGCCCGTCTGACGGACCGGGCTCAGCCCCACCGCTTTCGCTGCTTCGATCTGGCCGCGTGGCACCGACTGCAGTCCGCCTCTGACGATCTCGGCCATGTACGCGGCGGTGAAGAGGGTGAACACGATGATCGCCCGGGTCGACGTGGCCGGAGCCAGGCTGTTGGGCACGAAGAACCCGAGTGCCACGTTGGCGAGCAGCAAGAGCACGAACAGCGGTGCGCCACGGACCACCTCGATGTAGGTGGTGCAGACCATCCGTACCAGCGGCAGCGACGATCGGCGACCGAGCGCGAGGAGAATCCCGAGCGGGAAGCACAACACGATCGAGCAGACGGCGAGGAACAGGTTGAGCATGAACCCGCCCCAGTCGTCGAATCCCACGGCGGTGACGACGTAGAAGTACAGCGCCACCGGAACGGCCCCGAGACCGACGACGACGACGCCCGAGCCGACCGGCCCGAACTTCCGCCGTCCGGCGAACGGTCCGACTGCTCGCCCGACGACCGCCGCTGCGATGGCCATACCGACCGTGATCCAGGGCCCCGGCGTGCTCGACAGCAGGAGCAGGAGCAGCACGACCATGCCGGGCAACCAGAGCCGGGCGGCGATGTCGCCGAGGCGCGCGAGCACCGAGTCGCCACCGTCGGACACGTTCCCGCTGCGGACCTGGCGTGCGCGGATGAACCCGGCGAGGAACCCACCCCACGCACCGAGGCCGACCACCGTGACGGCAAGACGCAGGACGTGCGCATCGGGGAAGCGTCCGATCATCAACAGGCGCAGGTTGACCCGGATGATGTCCCAGCGACCGGTGACGAAGACGAACGAGAACGTCTTGTAGATCAGCCACAGACTGAGCGCTCCGAAGACGATCGTGAGCACCCCGTCGAGCGGGCTGCGGAACAGGTTGCGCCGAGCCCACACCAAGGCACCGGAGCGATGCGCCGTGGCACTCATCGTTCGACCAATGCACTGCGACGGTTGGCGATGTTGACGATCACCGAAGTGACAAGCGAGACGCAGATGTACAGCACCATCGTGAGGGCGAACACCGGCACTGCTGGCGAGCCGTTGCCGACGGTGGTCTGCGCCACGAGCGTCAGGTCGTAGTACCCGATTGCTGCGCCGAGCGATGAGTTCTTGATCAGGTTGAGGTACTGGTTGCCGATCGGCGGGATGGCGATGCGGAACGCCTGCGGCAAGATGATGTACCACATTCGTTGGAAGCCACCCAGCGCCACCGCATCGGCGGCCTCGCCTTGTCCGCGAGGGACGGCTTGGATGGAACCACGGACGATCTCGGCGATGTGGCTGGCGGTGTAGATCACGAGCGCGAAGAACAGCGCGAAGAACGACGGGTCGATACGCATGCCGCCGACCGTCTGGCGGCCGTCGAGCTTCGGCAGGGTCCACTCGTAGCCGAGCGCCACCCAACCGATCAGGAAGACGACGAGGAATGCGCCGCTGCCCCAGATCCCGGATCGAGGGAGGGCGCCGGTGCGATCCGACACCGACGAGCGCCACCGGGCGACGAGCCACGCGGCGAGGACGCCGAGAGCGCCGAGCACGATCAGGCCGAGGCCGGCACCGATGAACCACGGCACCGCGACTCCACGGTTGGAGATGATGGCGAGACCGCCGAGATCCCATGCCTCCTGGATCGTGGGGAACACGCCGAGCACCACCACGAGGAGGCCGGCGATGACGAAGAGCGCCAGTGGGATGTTGCGGACCGCCTCGACGTACACGGTGGCGAGCTTGCTGACGATCCAGTTGCTCGACAGTCGGGCGATGCCGACCAACGTGCCGAGGACGGTGGCTGCGACGATGCCGGCCACCGAGATCCGCAACGTGTTCAGCAGTCCTTGGTACAACGCATCACGAACGGGTTGGTTCGCCCCGAGCTCGTTGCCGGTGATCTGGAAGTTGGCCGGGTTGTCGAGGAACCCGAAATCGGTCGGGATGTTCTGCTCGGCGGTGCTGTCGATGTAGTTGCCGTAGAGCCAGATCACCACGGCCACCACGAGGCCGACGACGACCAGTTGCAGTGCCCACTTGAGCACCCGGACGTCCCGCCAGAGCGGGACCCGGGTGCTCAAGGCAGCGGTCAGCGGTACGGCGGCGAGTAGAGCAGGCCGCCGTCGGTCCACAGCGAGTTGAGACCCCGCTCCAGTCCGAGCGGAGTGAGGTGCTCGTTGAAGATCTCGCCGTAGTTGCCCACCTGGCTCACGACCTGGAAGGCGAAGTCGGTCGGCAGACCAAGGCCCGGATCGAGCACAGCAGCGCCGTCGTCACTCTCGGCCTCGAGGCCGAGGAAGCGCTGGATCGAGACGTCCTCGGTGGTGCCGAACGTGTCGACGTTCGTCGAGTCGATCCCGAACTCCTCGGCCTGGATCGTGGCGAGGATGGCCCAGTTGACGGCCTGTGCCCATTCGGTGTCGCCGTCGGCGACCGCTGGGGCCAGCGGCTCCTTCGAGAACACCTCGGGCAGGATCGTCAGCGCCTCGGGTCCGTCCGGGAACTCGCTGCGCAGCGCAGTGAGCTGGCTGCGATCGGACGACCACGCATCACACTGCCCGGCGATGAACGCCTCCTGGATCAGCTCGGGGGTCTCGAACGCGCGAACTTCCCAGTCGAGACCGAGGCGGGTCGCCTCGTTGGCGGCGTTGCCCTCGGTGGTGGTGCCCTGGGCGACGCAGACGATCACACCGTCGAGATCGGCGATCGCACCGAAGCCGCTGTCGGCGCCGACCATGATTCCCTGGCCGTCGTAGAACGTCGGCGTGAGGAACGTCGCGCCCTCGGCGCCGTCGCGGCTCGCGGTCCAGGTGGTGTTGCGGATCAACACGTCGACCTCACCGGACTGCAACGCGGTGAAGCGGTCGGCGGTCTCGAGGTCGACCATCTCGACCTTCTCGGCATCGCCGAGTACGGCGGCGGCCACGACGCGACAGAAGTCGCTGTCGAAGCCGACATGATCGCCTTCAGGTGTCAGCACTGCGAAGCCGGGCAGCGCATCGCGGGTGCCACAGCGCACCACATCGGCGGCAATGACAGCGTCGAGCGTCGACTCGGCGCCCTGGACGACCTCGACGGTGTCGTCGGGTGCGCTGGTGTCGTCGGTTGCAGTGGTGTCGTCGGGTGCGTTGGTCTCCTCCGGGGCATCGGTTGCATCCGGCGAAGTGTCACCCCCCGAGGTGTCATTGTCGTCGCTCGTGCATGCCGCACCGAGTAGCGCCAGCGCTACCAGTGGGACAAGTGCCCGTCGTGTGGTCGTTCGCATCGGTTCCCCCAATTGCCTCGCCGTCCGGCGATGCTGTTGTTTCCCTTGCGGCAACCTGTCGGCCACCTGGTCACGAACCTAGACGCCCTGCCGGGGCGAGGCAACTGTGCATGTGTCGTGAGGGTGAATTGTGGGCCAGACTGTGCGCCATGACCGACGCCAGTGCAACCGTGTCCGCCGTCGCCGTCTCGACGGCCCGCTCCGCCCCCAAGTCCGCCACTGCGGTCGGGTGGGCGGTCGCGACGAAAGGAGCGGTGCCGCGCCAGCTGGGGCTGAGCCGCTCGGCTTTGGAGGCGAACGGGTTCGAGAGCAAAGCGGGTCAGGTACTCAGTGTGCCGACAGCTGATGGCGTGGCGGTTGCCATCGGAATCGGCGATGCGGGCACGATCGACGCTGCGGGGCTCCGCTCTGCGGCTGCGGCATTCGCCCGGGCGGCGGCGAAGCACGCTCAGCTCGCCACGAACCTCGCAGATGTCGACGGCGTCGATGCACAGGTTGCTGCTCAAGCGGTGACCGAGGGCGTCCTCCTCGCCTCGTATCGCTACACCGGTCTGAAGAACGAACCCAAGAACGCATCCCGCCTCGACGGCCTCACACTGGTCGTAGGCGACAAGCAGGCCAAGGACGTCGAGCGAGGCGCCGAGCGCGGCAAGGTCGTCGCCTCGGCCGCAGCGTTCGCGCGGGAGCTTGCCAACACCCCTCCGACCCACCTCAACGCGAAGGACATCGCCGCCAAAGCCGTCGATGTCGGCTCAGCAGCCGGTCTGCACGTCGAGGTGTTCAACCAGGACCAGCTCGAACAGATGGGCTGCGGCGGCATCCTCGGCGTGAACCGTGGTTCGACCGAGCCGCCACGCATGGTGAAGCTCACCTGGTCGCCGAAGAACCCGACCGGCCACCTCGCCCTCGTCGGCAAGGGGATCATGTACGACTCGGGTGGTATTTCGCTGAAGCCGAGCGACAACTTCCACCAGAACATGAAGATGGACATGTCGGGCGCCGCCGCCGTGCTCGCAACGATGAGTGTGTTGAAGGAGCTGAAGGTCAAGACCAAGGTGACCGCCTGGCTGATGTGTACCGACAACATGCCGTCGGGCAGCGCACTCAAGCTCGGTGACGTGCTCACGATGCGCAACGGCAAGACCGTCGAGATCCACAACACCGATGCCGAAGGCCGACTGGTGCTGGCCGACGGCCTGTCACTCGCGGTCGAGGAGGCACCCGATGCGATCGTCGACATCGCCACGCTCACCGGTGCGGCGCTGGTGGCGCTGGGCGAGAGCATCGCCCCCGTGCTCGGTACCAGCCAGGCGTTGGTCGATCAGCTGATCGAGCGGTCGGAGGCGACCGACGAGCCCATCTGGCAGCTTCCGCTCGCAGCGAAGCGCTACCGCAAACTCCTCGATTCGGTCGTCGCCGACATGAAGAACATCGGTGGGCCCTACGGCGGTACGATGACCGCGTCGATCTTCCTCAGCGAGTTCGTCGGCGACATCCCGTGGGCGCACCTCGACATCGCCGGCCCGATGATGGTCGCCGCCGACGACGGCATCTACGCGAAGGGTGCCACCGGCTTCGGTACCCGCTTGCTGATCGAACTTGCGGCCAACTTCAGCCCGCCCGCCTGAGTTCCAGCGCGAGTTGCGCGGCGTTGTCGGCGACCTGAGCGGCCACGGCATCGCTGACGCCGAGCGCGACCAAGTGGTGTTCGATCTCGGATGCGTCGTCACCGAGATCGAGCATGGTCGTCGCCAGGCGATGAGCCCGGTCGAGCTCGTCGACGCCAATCGCGGTGTGCAGCCAGTGGGCGTGTTCGGCTTGAACGGATTCGGGCATGCGACGTAGATGCCGGAAGCTGATCGGCGGGACGCGTCGGCGTACGGCGAGCCCGCCGTCGATCGGGTGGGCGAGACCGAACATCACGCAACGTTGTAGCGCCTTGCTGAACGGTGACGACCGGCCAGTGCTGTAGCTGAGCCCCATCGCCTGCGCCGTCGCATGCAGGTCGAGGTCGAATCCATCTGGCGAGCGTTCGAGCCCGGCGACGAGCCGACGGATCAACCATGTGGCGGTTGGGCCGAGCACGCCGAGCCAGAATTCTTCGACATATCGCGAGCGCGGATCGAAACCGTCGTCGTCGACAACCGGGTCGCGCCATGGTCGCACGACGATGGATCGTCCATCGGGCGGCGAACCGACCTCAGGTGTCGCTGGCGAGTACGAGATCTCTGACATTGGGACTCCCTCGGGTGGGAACAGGTGGGGAACGGCGGCGGGACGGAGTCGGTGACCGGACAGTGGGCGCCAGGCGAATGGAAGGGGAACGCACCGCGCCGGACACGGCCGGGGCCAGACTGGGCCGATGCTGCGCAAGGTGTCGTTCTGGCAACATCTCCCCGTCGGATTGGCAATCGTCGTGATGACACTGCTTGCCGGCTTCGGTGTGATCGGGGCGGGTGACGAGTCGCTGATTCGTCCTGAGCACTTCGACGCGAAGCAGATCACCGTTCGGCCCGACGGCGTCGACGGCGTACTCGTGCGTGAGGTGGTCGACATCGACTTCGGTCTCATCGAGCGTCGCGGCTATCAGCGGATCATCCCCAACGACTTCGGTGTGCCGACGGATGTCACGGCGCAGTCGCCGGACGCCAACGCTCAGCTTGAGGTGGTGGTGATCGGCGACGACACGAGGATCCGCCTCGGCGACCCGAACGTCACCTTCACTGGACGTCACCGATACGTGCTGGAGTACCGGCTTCCCGATGCGAACGTGAGCGGCGGCCGCCTCGATCTCGACATCATCGGCAACGCCGAGACGTTCGGGACGCAACGATTCGAGGTGGTCCTCACCGGCTTCGACTTCGATTCGATCGAGTGTTTCAGCGGTGCTCGAGAAGCGCTCGGTGGATGCGAGTTCGAACGGGGTGAGGCCGACAATCTGATCGCCGTGATCGAACCGCTCGCGCCGGGTGATGGCATCACCGTCAGCGGTTCCATCGCTTCGTTGATCACGCCCACGATGCCGGCGCTGCCTGCGGCGCCAGGTGCGATCCCGACCGGATTTCGCCCGCTGGGACTCGTGATGATTCCGCTCGGACTGGCGGCGGCGGCGCTGGTGTATCTCGTGGGTCGAGCGGCCGGGAGCAACACGGTGCGAGCTGGCGGCGCTACCGAGGCGGCGTTCGGCGAGTTGCCCATGCCCGGCCAGCACGTCGGTCGCCGTGATGTGGCGACCTACCGAGTGCCCGACTCCCGGCTCGCCGAACTCGCAACGATCGAGTTTGCTCCACCACGAGGGCTCGAGCCATGGCAGGCGGCTGTCGTTCTGCGCGAGGAGGTCGACGACGACTCGGTGGCGGCGTGGTTCTCGGAAATGATCGCCGACGAGGCGATCATCGCCGACGACGATGACGGCACCGTTCGTCTCGCCCGCGGCCCTGACACGTCGAGACTCAGTGCCGTCGACCTGGCCCACCTGCACCGATTGTTCGCCGGAGGCGAGGTCGTCGAACTGGGCGGCTACGACAAGGAGTTCACCGCCACCTGGAACGCGATCGCCAGCGAGCAGCGCGCGTTCGCATCGAACGCCGGATGGTGGTCGCGGGGTGGACCCGGCGGTCGCGTCACGACACCGGAGAAACTGATCGGTGCCTCGATCGCCCTGCTGGTCGTCGCCATGCTGATTGCGGGGCTCGTGGCATTGGCGACCACCGAAACGTTCTGGCTCGTGTTGGCGTCGCCGTGGCTCGCAGTGATCGTCGGACTCCTCGTTCCACTGGTGGTGGCAACGGTCGCGTACCGCCCGATGTTCGCTTCGCGGACGGCCACCGGGTCGGCTTTGGCCCTGCGGTCGGAGTCGTTCCGGCGGTTCCTCGCAGCCAGCGAGGGCAAGCACGTCGACTGGGCGTGGCAGCAGGGACTGGTTCGGGAATACAGCGCGTGGGCGGTGGCGCTCGGCGCTGCGGAGGCATGGTCCGAGGCGGTCAAGTCGTCGAACATCCCCGATCCCCAGATGTCACTCAGCGGACCGCTGTTGCTGTACTCGGCCAGCTCTGCGTTCTCGTCGTCGCGCACCGCTCCGTCGAGTTCCGGCGGCGGGGTTGGTGGCGGAGGTGGGGTTGGTGGCGGAGGTGGTGGTGGCAGCTCGGGTTCGTGGTGACGCGCAGGGGCTCGGATCAACCAGCGATGATGTGATCGAGCGTGAGTTCCGGCTCGTTCTGTTCGATGCGAGCGAGTGCGTACTTGTTCTCGAACAACGCCACCAGGTGGCCGTCGAGTCGGGCGAGAATCCGTACACCCGGCTTCTCGCGCAGGGTGTCGGCGGACTCCTTGTCGGTCAGCCGGATCGCTTGATACGGGGCTGACAGGATTTCGATCGGGGAGTTGAACTCGATGTCGAGTCGATTGGCGAACACCTCGAACTGCAGCTGACCGACTGCGGCGAGCACCGGTGACGCATCGCCCCATTCGGGATCCTTCAGCACCTGGACGACACCTTCCTCGTTGAGCTGGTCGAGACCCTTGCGGAACTGTTTCGTCTTGCCCGTGTCGAGCGGTCGGGCGGTGGCGAACACCTCCGGAGCGAACGCCGGGATCGGTGGGAACTTCACGGTTGGGCCTGTGTCGTCGTACAAGGTGTCGCCGAGGTTGAGTCCGGTGGCATTGACCAGCCCGACCACATCGCCGGGGAACGCCTCGTCGACCGTGGTGCGCTCGGCGCCGAACACCGTCGACGCGTACTTCGTGGCGAACGGCTTGGCGGTGCGTTCGCAGGTCATCACCATGCCACGGTCGAACTTGCCCGAACAGATGCGGGCGAACGCGATGCGGTCGCGGTGGTTGCGGTCCATGTTGGCCTGCACCTTGAACACGAACGCCGAGCAGGGCTCGTCGAGGTGCCGCGGCTTGTCGTCGACGTCGAGACGTGGTGACGGTGCCGGGGCCAGGTCGACAATCGCGTCGAGCAGGTGGCGAACCCCGAAGTTCGTCAGGGCGGACCCGGCGAACACCGGGGTCGATTGGCCCGCCAGGAACGATGCCATGTCGACATCGGCCTCCATGGCGCTGAGCAGTTCGGTCTCCTCGCTGCTCTTCACCCAGGCCTTGCCTTCCTCTTCGGCGGCGCGCTCGGCGGGCACGTCCTCCTCCGGCGCGATCTGCGAGCCGCGGGCGGTGCGGGTGAAGCGGGTGAAGACGTCGGTGCGGCGGTCGATCACCCCGCGCAGGTCGCCGAACGACCCGACCGGCCACGTTGCGGGCGTCGGGCGCAGGCCGATCTGCTCCTCGATCTGGTCGAGCAACTCCAGCGGCTCCATGCCGGGACGATCGAGCTTGTTCAGGAACGTGATCACCGGCAGATTGCGCGAGCGGCACACCTCGAACAGCTTGAGCGTCTGGGGCTCGATTCCTTTGGCCGAGTCCAGCACCATCACCACGGCGTCGACGGCGGCGAGCACGCGGTAGGTGTCCTCGGAGAAGTCGCGGTGGCCGGGGGTGTCCAGGAGGTTCAGTTCGTGGTCGCGATACGGGAAGTTCAGCGCGGTCGACGAGATCGAGATCCCGCGCTTCTGCTCCATGTCCATCCAGTCGGACGTGGCGGCGCGTCGACCCTCGTGCGCCTTGACAGCGCCGCCCGAGGTGATGGCGCCGGCATAGAGCAGGAACTTCTCGGTGAGGGTGGTCTTGCCGGCGTCGGGGTGGCTGATGATCGCGAACGTGCGACGACGCGCGGCTTCGCTGAGCACCTGGGCGGACATGGATTCGAGGCTACCGTCGCGCCGTGAACCGATACTCTGAGTTCGAGCGAGAACGACTTGCGGACCTGATGGCCTCAGAAGAACGACGCTTCGTCGAGCTGCACCCGCGTTCGGCGGGGCTGGCCGAGTCGGGTCGAAGGCACCTGCTTGCTGGGGTGCCGATGCCATGGATGACGCGGTGGCCCGGGGCGTTCCCGGTGCACGTTGCCGACGCCTCGGGGGCACGGTTCGTCGACGTCGACGGCATCGAGTACGTCGATTTCTGCCTGGGTGACACGGGTGCGATGACAGGCCACGGTGGCAGTGGGCTGGCCGCCGCGGTCGGCCGGTCGACGACGATGCTGCCGAGCGAGGACGCGGCCTGGGTGGCCGACGAGTTGCACCGACGCTTCGGGATGGCGAAGTGGCAGCTGACCACGTCGGCGACCGACGCCAACCGGTTCGTGCTGAGGTTCGTCCGTCATCTCACCGGCCGTCCGAAGATCGCTGTGATCGACTGGTGCTACCACGGCACCGTCGACGAGACGCTGGCGATCCTCGGGCCGAACGGCGAGGTCGTCAGCCGACCGGGAGCGATCGGACCGCAGGTCGACCCTGCCGTGACCACCCGGGTGGTGCCGTTCAACGATCTCGTCGCGCTCGACGCAACGCTCGCCAACGGCGACGTGGCGGCGCTGCTGATGGAGCCGGCGCTCACCAACATCGGGATCGTGCTGCCGCAGCCCGGCTACCACGATGCCGTGCGCGAGATCACCCGTCGCCATGACGTGCTGTTGATCATCGACGAGACCCACACGATCTCGGCGGGGCCTGGCGGGTGCACCCAGGCGTGGGGGCTCGATCCCGACATCGTGGTGATCGGCAAGCCGATCGGTGGTGGATTCCCTGTGGCCACCTATGGCATGACGGACGAACTCGCTGCAGCGCTCGACCCGGTCCTGCACGGCCACGACGCCGACGTCGGCGGAGTTGGCGGCACGCTCGCCGGGAGCGCGATGGCGACGGCGGCCATTCGGGCCACGCTGTCGACGACGCTGCTGGAGGCTGACTACGAGCGCATGATCCCGCTGGCAACTCGGTGGACCGATGGCGTGTCCGGTGCCATCGATCAGCATGGCCTGTCGTGGTCGGTGCAGCAGCTCGGCTGCCGGGCCGAGTACTGGTTCTGCCCGCTTCCGGTCAATGGAGCAGACGCCGCTGCTGCGGTCGATGATGAACTCGATGCGTTCATGCACCTGTGGACGCTCAACCGTGGGATCCTGATGACCCCGTTCCACAACATGGCGCTGCTGTCACCAGCCCACACCGACGCCGACGTCGATCGTCACACCGAGGTGTTCGGCGAGGCGCTCGTCGCGCTCGTCTGACCCTGCGGTGAGAGGTGAGGGGCAGGCTCGCACACAACTCTCACCGGTGCGCGCTGGTTCGTGCGTCCGGTGAGAGGTGAGGGGCAGGCTCGCACACAACTCTCACCGGTGCGCGCTGGTTCGTGCGTCCGGTGAGAGGTGAGGGGCAGGCTCGCACACAACTCTCACCGGAACCGATTCAGCCGACAGGGGTCCCAGTGACGCCGTCGGTGAGGCCCCCGACGACGTCACCGAGGCCACCGGGGAGCGACTCGGTGATGCCGTCGAGGCCGAGCGACTCGGTCGCCTGACCCAGGTCGACGCCGAAGTTCTCGGCGATGGCGCTGCCTTCACCGAGGAAGCCCTCGACGTGTTCGCCGAGACCGGTCGACTCGAGAACACCGCTGAGACCTTCGCCGGAGAACAAGCCCTTGATCGTATCCAACAGACCCATTTTGATAGGCCCTTTCTGTGAGGTTGGTCTGATCATATCGATGGCGGGTTGCCGTTGGGCGTCGGTCTCGGACACAGTGGTGCGATGTCGACGGATCTCCTCCAGGCCGCCCGTGACGCGGTAGCGAACGCCGAGCGCATCGTGGTGCTCACCGGTGCCGGGATCTCCACCGACTCGGGCATCCCCGACTTCCGAGGACCGAACGGGTTGTGGACCAAGAACCCCGCCGCCGAGAAGGCAGCCGACATCCGCCACTACCTCGGCGATCCCGAGGTGCGCGCCGCTGCGTGGCAGAACCGGTTGACCACGCCAGCGTGGACCGCCGAACCCAACCGGGGTCACGCGGCGATCGTCGAGTTGGAACGTCGCGGTCAGCTCCACGGACTGGTCACCCAGAACATCGACGGGCTCCATCAGAAGGCCGGCAACGACTGGTCGAAGGTGATCGAGGTGCACGGCACGGTGTGGTTCACCCGTTGTTGGGATTGCGAGGATCGCCGCCCGATGGATCAGTCGCTGGCCCGGGTTCGTGCCGGTGACGGCGATCCGGCGTGCCTCGAATGCGGCGGGATCCTGAAGAGCGACACGATCAGCTTCGGCCAGTCGTTGGTGCCCGAGGTGATCGATCGGGCGATGCGGGTGAGCGACGAGTGCGACGTGATGCTCGCTGTCGGCTCGACCCTCAGTGTGTTCCCGGCCGCCAACTGCGTCCCACGGGCGAAGGCTGCCGGTGCCCGGGTGATCATCGTCAACGGTGACGAGACGGCGATGGATCGCTATGCCGACTGGCTGCTCGTCGGACAGATCGCCGAGATCCTGCCAGCCCTACTCTGACCGCGGTTGGTCGGCTGGCGAGGAACGCGCCACCGATCACGAAGGCAACGCCGACGAGTTCGAGAAGGAACACCTCGTCGTCACGGAACGCCACTCCGAGTACGAGGGCAACCACCGGAATCAGGTAGGTGATGAACGACGCCCGGGTCGAGCCGACCCGTCCGACGAGCGTGCCCATCAGAGCGAAGGCGATACCGGTGCCGACCACGCCCAGTACGGCGACCGCCACCACAGGCCCGAGTTCCCAGGTGGCGTCGCCGATCTGCCACAGCCCGTACGGCGCCGTCCAGATCGTGGCGAGGACGAGCACCTTGGCCATCAGGTTCACCGAGCCGTAGCGCTGCTGCATCGGCCCGGCGAGCGTGACCGCGAAGCCGTAGCAGACAGTGGCGAGCACGACGAGAGCGACGCCGAACGTCTCGCTCGAACCCTCACCGATCGAGGGCAGGCTCACGAACACCACGCCGACGAAGCCGACGGCGATGCCGAGGAGTTGGGCACCTCGGGTCGGCTGGCGTAGCAGGATCATCGCGAAGATCGCTGCGAAGATCGGGGTGCCTCCGTTGAGCAGGCCGGCGACGGCGGAGCTGGTGTGCTGCTCGGCGATCGGGAACAGCGTGAACGGAATGGCGACCCACACCACCGACAGCGTGACCAGCCGAACACGGTCCTCGGGTCGGATCTTCGTGTGCTGACGGGGGAGCGGGAGGACGGCGAGGGCCAGCGCGCCGAGGCCCACGCGCATCAGCGTGATCACGCCGGGTGGGAGCGCATCGAGCCCGATGTCGATGAACAGGAACGACGCGCCCCAGATGACGGCGACCGAGAGGAACAGGCTCCAGTCGGCCGAGGTGAACTGGTCGTCCTGCGTCACGCGGGCACGGTAGCGGGAGGATTACAACAGGGGTCAGACCCAGGATGTAATCGCCCTCGATCGAGAAAGATTACATCCTGGGTCTGACCCCTGTTGTAATCCCGACCAGGTTGGTAGGCTTTCTCGTCATGGCAACGTTCCGAGACCTGCTCGCCGCCGCGAAATCCGAGATCCGTGAGATCGATCCCGAGGGTGCCGCCGCCCAGATCGACACTGGCTCCATCGTGCTCGATGTACGCGAGCCCGACGAGTACGAAGAGGGCGCGCTCCCCGGCGCGATCCACATTCCGCGCGGACACCTCGAAGCACAGATCGAGAACCGCATCGCCGACAAGTCGGCGCCGATCGTCGTGTACTGCGCCGGTGGTGTGCGGTCGGCCTTCGCTGCGAAGACACTCGCCGAGCTCGGCTACACCGACGTCGAGTCGATGGAGGGTGGCTTCGGGAGATGGAAGGACGAGGGCCGTCCGTGGAAGCAGCCTGCTTCGCTGACGCCCGAGCAGAACAACCGCTACAAGCGTCACCTCCTGCTGCCCGAAGTGGGCGTCGAGGGTCAGGTGAAGCTGCTCGAATCGAAGGTGTTGCTGCTCGGTGCCGGTGGCCTCGGCTCGCCCGCAGCGCTGTACCTGGCAGCGGCTGGTGTGGGCACGCTCGGCATCGTCGACATGGACGAGGTCGACTCGTCGAACCTGCAGCGCCAGATCCTGCACAACATCGATCGCATCGGCGACCGTAAGGTCGACTCGGCGAAGAAGACCCTCACGATGCTCAACCCCGACGTCGACGTGGTCACCTACGACACCCGTCTCGACGCATCGAACATCATCGACATCATCTCCGGCTACGACGTGATCGTCGACGGCGCCGACAACTTCCCGAGTCGCTACCTGCTCAACGATGCCAGCGTGAAGCTCGGCATCCCGGTGGTGCACGGCTCGATCTTCCGCTTCGAGGGCATGGTCAGCGTGTTCCACCCCACGCAGGGCCCGACGTATCGCGACATGGTGCCGCAGCCCCCGCCGGCCGAACTCGCCCCGAGCTGCGCCGAAGCCGGCGTGCTCGGCGTGCTGCCCGGCATCATCGGCTCGATCCAGGCGCTCGAGACCATCAAGGTGATTCTCGGCCTCGGCGAACCGCTGATCGGGCGCATCCTCACCGTCGACACCAACGACATGGAGTTCCGGGTCTTCAACCTCAAGCCCGATCCCGCCAACGAGGTCACCTACGCCAACCGCGACCGCATCGGGATCAAGGAACTCGACGGGCTGTGCGCACCCGGCCTTACCCACTGAACTGTCACACCGGAACTTTCACACGCAACTGTCACACCGGGCCGGGCCCGACGTGACACTTCGGTCCGTCAGGGCGTGACGATCGGGAAGTTGCGCTCGGTTTTGCCGATCACCGAGACCAACGTGCCGAGGGCCGCCGGGTCGCCGTCGAGCACGATGCGACCGTCGCCGAGTGCTTCGCCGAAATCGAGCCGGCCCGTGAACAGTTCGATCAACGAGCGTCGGGCCAGCGTCAGCGTCGTACCGCCGTCGGCTGGTGAGTCCGTGCGCCGGTGGTTGGCGACGCCGTTGCGGAGTTCGAACACGTAGGTCTCGTCGAGGTCGGTGATCACGAACGACAACACGACGTGGAGGTCCCACGCCTTCGGACCGTCGATGCGGATCGCGACGCTGGAGAGGATCTGTTCGACCGACAGCGCACCGAGCAGGTCGGGAGCGCCGCGACCGGCCACGGTTGCCACTTCTCCGTCTCGTAGCTCCTTGGCGCCGACCAGCAACACGTTGCGCCACGTGCCGTTCTCGGCGCCGAACGCGATCTGTTCGAAGGCGTCGGCCTGGAGCGCACGCGCTGCCTCGTGATGCTCGTCGGAGAAGAGCACGTGGTTCAACACCTCGACCGCCCACCGCAGGTCGCCCTCGTCGAAGGAGGTTCGCGCCAGCGCTACAGCGGCGTCGGCGCCGCCCATCGCTGCCACGTACCTCTCGGCGGCGGCCGCCGGAGGGTGCGGCCACAGGTGCGCCGGGTTGCCGTCGTACCAGCCGAGGTAGCGCTGGTAGACGGCCTTCACGTTGTGGCTCACCGAGCCGTAGTAGCCATGCGTGTGCCATTGCTCGGCCAGCGCCGGTGGCATCTCCAACATCTCGGCGATCTCGGCGCCGACGTAACCGAGATTCATCAGCCGAAGCGTCTGGTCGTGGAGGTACGCGTACATGTCGCGCTGCATCGACAGGAACCCGACCGCCCGTTCCTGGCCCCACGTGGGCCAGTGGTGCGACGCGAACACGACCTCGAGGTCGTCACCCCACAGGTCGATGGTCTCGGTCAGGTACGCCGCCCACCGTCGGGCGTCGCGCACCTGGGCGCCTCGCAACGTGACGATGTTGTGCATCGTGTGCGAGGTGTTCTCCGCCGTGCACAGTGCCTTGTGGTCGGGGAAGTAGAAGTTCATCTCGGCCGGAGCCTCGGTTCCGGGCGTCACCTGGAACACGATGCGCACGCCGTCGATCGTCAGTTCCTCGCCGGTGGTGGTGATGTCGATCGTCGGGGGGATCAGTGTCGGCTCTCCGGTCGAGGTGGTCTGGCCCAGGCCGCAGCCGATCTGCCCGTCGGGACCCTTCGGGAGCGC
>JBBQEU010000058.1:0-20690 GCA_038321235.1 Acidimicrobiales bacterium
TGGTTTGGTCTCCCACATCGGGGTCACCGGTCACGGCCTGCGAATCCCCGGCATGCACCTGCGCAGCCTCGAGCGCTTCGATTTCGCATCGGTGCTGTTCCCGGTGAATTTCATCCTGCTCGACAACCCGGCGTACCGCGCTGACGTCGAGGAACTGCTCGCCGTGTGCTCCGAGCGTCAGGTCGCCGTGCAGACGATCAAGTCGATCGCACGCGGCCGATGGAGTGACGAGTCGATCGCACACTTCAGTTGGTATGACCCGTTGACCGATCCGGCGGCGATCGCCCGCGCCGTTCGATTCGTGCTCGCCAACCCGCAGATGTTCCTCAACACCACCAGCGACGCTCGACTCCTGGCGCCGATCATCGACGCGGCCAGTGGTGATCTCTCGGCGCCGACCGACGACGAGATGCGTGCCGACGTGTCCGCCGAAGGCATCACCCCACTCTTCGACGGCGAAGTCCTCGAACGCATCTGATCCGACGAGCGGTGAGTTTCAGCGCGGACAGGGTGCGCGGAAACTCACCGGTGAACGCAACAGGCGACGAGCGGTGAGTTTCAGCGCGGACAGGGTGCGCTGAAACTCATCGCTCGAGCTCAGCTCGCGGGAATCGGGGCGATACGGACGGGGCCGCGGCGCTCAGAGACGTCGGCGTACTCGGCCACGATCGCCTTGATCTGGTCGCCTTCGAGTTCGTCGCTCTCGCACAGTCCGTCGGCGATGCGCAGCAGCGCGTCGCGGTACGTCGACGTCATGAGCGCCGCGCGGTCGGCACCATCGGCGAGCAGCGCCTCGGCAGCCTCGCGGCTCGACTCGTCCGACAGCACCTTGGCGACGAGGTTGGCCGCCATCGGAATGGCCGCTGCATCAAGACTGAGCAGACCTGGCCCGTTGCCCAGCTGGCCGATCAGCTGCGACGCGATGTTCGTGGCCACTGCAAGGTCCGACGAGATCCCGCTCGACGCCTCGCCGTACTCCTGCAGTTCGGCAGCCCGCCCGGCCAGCGCCACGCAGATCAGGTCGCGAGCATCGCTCGGCGTCTTCAAGAATCGCTCCTCGACGTCGCCGTGGGCGACCAGACCGAGAGCAGCCGAGCGCCGCAGGATCGACGCCATCTTCACGTCGCGGCGCGTGAGTACTGCGGTGAGCGCGTGGCCGGCCTCGTGGATGGCGATGCGGCGACGTTCGTCGGGGTGATAGCCCATCTCGTGAGCGACACCGACCTCGGTGACGAGTTGCGCCTGGAGCACGTCGGACACGGTCATCGACGTGCGGCTGTGACGCAGTGCGATGATCAGCGCCTCGTCGAGCAGCTTCTCGATCTTCACCGGTGTGTAGCCGGCGGACAGGTCGGCGATCAATGCCGCGGTGACGGGCTCTTCGTGGTTCTTCTTCGCCAGGTAGTACTCGGCGATTGCCAGCCGGTCGGACCGGGGCGGCAGGTTGAATCCGATGATCCGGTCGAAGCGCCCGGGGCGCAGGAGCGCCGGGTCGAGGTCGGCCGCACGGTTGGTCGCAGCGACGATCAGGATGTTCGCTTCGGTGCGCTTGGGGCGCGGGCGGCGCCGCTCGGCGGGGAGGAAGCCGTTGAACCAGTCGATCCACCAGGCCCTGAACTTCTGGCGGCCGGTCGGGAGATCGAAGCTCTGCATCTGCACGAGCAGTTCGTTGACCACACCGACGATGCCTTCACGCTGCGAGCCGGTGTTCATGCCGCTGCGGGCGCCACCGATGGCATCGAACTCCTCGATGTAGCCGATCGCGCCACCCTCGTCGCGGGCGGCCTTGCGCAGCGCCTTGAAGAACGACCGGATCTTCTTGTTGGTCTGGCCGTAGTACATCGACTGGAACTCGCTGGCCGACACGAACAGGAACGGCACTCCGGCCTCCGCGGCCATCGCCTTCGCGAGGTAGGTCTTGCCGGTGCCGGGAGGTCCTTCGAAGAGCACGCCGCGCCGTGCGTTGCCGCCCATCTCGCGCTGGAACGTCTCTGACGCGAGGAAGAGGTTCATCGAATCGATCGCCTCGCGCTTGGTCTGGTCGGCGCCGACCACGTCGTCGAGGCGGATGTTCGAATCCGAGGACCGCAGCAGTGTGTGCGGCGACTTCCCAGCGGTCAGGAACGGGATGAAGATCACCGTGCCGAGGATCACGATCAGGCCGAGGGCGATGATGATCTCGGGATTGCCCATCAGCCACCCGGGAATGCCGAAGCGGATCTGGTTGTCGTTGACCAAACGCCACACGAGGTAACCGAGCACGACACCGAGGATCACGAGCCACTTCTTGAGCCGCTTCTGGCGTGTGCGCTCGCGGTTCGCATTCGCGTCGATGTCGCTTCCCGACAACATCTCGCCGGTGCTCAGTCGTGCCATCTCCATGTGGATCCCCTTCGGTCGCAGTGTCTCGGTGTGTTACATCCCGGGTCTGACCCCTGGTGCAACATCTAGTCACCGAACGTAGCCCGACAACACCCTGCGTGGTCAACGATCGGAGGTCAAAGGTTGGTCAAGTTCTCGTCAACCGAACGGTCGATTCGTCATCGTCCTGGATCGTGACGCTGACCGTCACGATCCAGGGCAAATTTCGAATGGGCAGGTCCGCTGGCCGGTCTCGGGTCGGGCCCGACCGGTACCATGGCGCCCGTGGCAGCACCAGATGATCAGGGGTCGGGGTTCGGGGCGAACTCGTGGCTCGTCGAGGAGATGTACGAGCAGTTCGTGGCCGATCCGGCGTCGGTGAGCGAGTCGTGGCAGGAGTTCTTCGCCGACTACCAGTCGCAGGCACCGAGCGTCGCAGCGGCCGCAGCGACGTCACCAGCTGTGCAGGCGGTCGCCGAGGCGCACCGTCCGCCGAGCGACGAGGCCCAGCCCGACGGTGGCGGCAACGGGACAGTCCCGACACCCGCTCCCGCTGCTCCGTCACCCGCCGCACCGGCAGCACCCGCACCGGCGCCAGCAGCTGCCGCTCCGACTGCAGCCCCAGCTCCCGGTGCACCTGCAGCCCCGGCTCCGGCGGCTGAGCCCGCCGACGAGCCTGCCGAGGAGCCCGGCACGCCGATCCGCGGCGCTGGCGCGGCCATTGCTCGCAACATGGAGGCCAGCCTCACGGTCCCCACCGCCACCAGCTTTCGCAACGTGCCGGCGAAGCTGCTCGAGGTCAACCGCAAGGTCATCAACGGGTTCCGGGCCCGCTCGGGGCAGACGAAAATCAGCTTCACGCACCTGATCGGCTGGGCGATCGTCCGAGCGATCGCTGACGAGGTTCCGGCGATGAAGAACACCTACAGCGTGGGCGAGGACGCCAAGCCCCGCCTGATCGAGAATGCGCACGTCAACATGAGCCTTGCGGTCGACAAGGTGAAGCCCGACGGCACCCGCACGCTGCTCGTCCCGGTCATCCGCGACTGCGACACACTCGATTTCAACGGATTCCTCGCCGCGTACGAAGAGGTCATTCGCAAGGTCAACACCAACAAGCTCACGGTCGACGACTTCCAGGGCGCCAACATCAGCCTCACCAATCCCGGCGGCATCGGCACCGTGCAATCGGTGCCACGCTTGATGCCCGGCCAAGCCGTCATCGTCGGCGTCGGCAGTATCGACTACCCGGCCGAGTTCGAAGGTTCCGACCGACGCAATCTCAGCTCGCTCGGTGTCAGCAAGGTGGTCACGATCACCAGCACCTACGACCACCGCATCATCCAGGGTGCCGAGTCGGGCCTGTTCCTCAAGCGCGTGCACGAACTGTTGCTCGGCGAACACGACTTCTACGAGGAGGTGTTCCATGCGCTCGACATGCCCTACGAAGCGGTCAAGTGGCGTCCCGACACCTTCGCCATCGACCGCGAGGAGGCGATGCTCGCGAAGCAGATGGCGGTCGCCAAGCTGATCCGGGTCCACCGGGTACGAGGCCACCTGATCGCCGACCTCGACCCGCTTCGCTGGAAGGAGCCCCTCACCCCCGGCGAACTCGACCCCGCCACCTACGGGCTCACGATCTGGGACCTCGACCGCGAGTTCCTCACCGATGATGTCGGCGGTGTCGACAAGATGCGCCTCGGCGACCTGCTCGGCGTGTTGCGCGACGCCTATTGCCGCACGATCGGTGTGGAGTACATGCACATCCAGAACACCGACGAGCAGCAGTGGATCCAGGAACAGTTCGAGGGTCGCCAACCCGAGGTCACCAAGGAGCGCAAGCACCGGATCCTCGAACGGCTGAACGCTGCGGAGAGCTTCGAGAAGTTCCTGGCCACGAAGTACGTCGGCACCAAGAGGTTCGGGATCGAGGGCGCCGAGTCGGCGATTCCGATCCTCGACGCCGTGCTCTCCAACGCCGCTGACGCCGAGTTCGATGCTGCGCTCCTCGGCATGGCCCACCGCGGCCGCCTCAACGTGCTGTCGAACATCATGGGCAAGAGCTACGAGGCGATCTTCTCCGAGTTCGAGGGCCACATCGACCCGTCGTCGGTGCAGGGTTCCGGCGACGTCAAATACCACCTCGGGATGAAGGGCAAGTACGTCAGCCCGTCCGGCGCCGACGTCGCGATCGAACTCGCCGCCAACCCCAGCCACCTCGAAACTGTCGGCCCCATCGTGATGGGCATGGCCCGGGCGATGCAGGATCAGATCGATCCGCCGGGCGCGTTCAGCGTGCTGCCGGTGCTGATCCACGGTGACGCAGCGTTCGCCGGTCAGGGCATCGTGGCAGAGTCGCTCGCCATGAGCGACATCGGTGGCTACCGCATCGGTGGCACCATCCACTTGATCATCAACAACCAGATCGGATTCACCACGGCGCCGCAGTACGCCCGCTCGTCGCTGTACTGCTCCGACGTCGCCAAGACCATTCAGGCACCCATCTTCCACGTCAACGGTGACGATCCCGAAGCGTGCGTGCGCGTTGCGGAACTCGCCTGGGACTACCGCCAGCGGTTCCACAAGGACGTCGTGATCGACATGGTGTGCTACCGCCGCCACGGCCACAACGAAGGCGACGACCCGAGCTACACCCAGCCGTTGATGTACAAGGCGATCTCCGAGCGTCGCAGCGTCCGCAAGCTCTATGTCGAGTCGCTCGTGCGGCGAGGCGACATCACCGTCGACGAAGCCGAGGCGGCGCTGAGCGACTTCCACGACAAGCTGCAGGTAGCGCTCGACGAGACCCGTTCGCAGGCGCCCGCGTCATTCCCGGTGCCCAAGCCGCCGCGCCCGCTCGGGGTGCTGCCCCATATCCCGACCGGGGTCGAACGTCCGGTTCTCGACCGGACCTTCGCCAAGCTCACCGACTACCCGGAGGGATTCACCGTTCATCCGAAGCTCGGCCGCCAGTTCGAAGGGCGCGCCAAGCTGTACGCCGAGGGTGAGGTCGACTGGGCGACGGCGGAGGCGTTGGCGATTGGTTCGTTGACGATCGAAGGCCATCCGGTGCGGCTCGCGGGTCAGGACTCGCGTCGCGGCACGTTCAGCCAACGCCATGCGGCGCTGATCGACTTCGAGACCGGCGAGGCGTGGACGCCGCTCGACGCACTCGAGCCCGAAACCCGATTCTGGGTGTTCGACTCGTTGCTGTCGGAGTACGCCGCCCTCGGCTTCGAGTACGGCTACAGCCACGCCAATCCGAATGCGCTCGTGATGTGGGAGGCGCAGTTCGGCGACTTCATCAACGGCGCGCAGATCGTGATCGACCAGTACATCGTGGCTGCCGAGGACAAGTGGGACCAGCAGAACGGTGTGGTGTTGCTGCTGCCGCACGGCTACGAGGGCCAGGGACCCGAGCACAGCTCGGCGCGCATCGAGCGCTTCATGACGCTGGCCGCCGAAGACAACATGCAGATCGTCAACACGACGACGGCTGCGAACTACTTCCACCTGCTGCGTCGTCAGGTGCACAGCGAGCGGCGGACCCCGCTGATCGTGTTCAGCCCCAAGCAGGGCCTGCGCATGAAGCAGACCCGGTCACCGATCGACGCCCTCACGTCGGGCTCGTTCGAAGAGGTGCTCGACGATCCGGGCGACCTCGATCCGAACGCCGTCACCCGCATCGTGTTCTGTTCGGGCAAGGTGGCGTGGGACGCGATCGACGAACGCGATCGCCTGTCCGCGCCGGTCGCCATCGTGCGGATCGAGCAGCTCTACCCGTTGCCGACCGAGCAGATGCTGGCGATCTTGCAGAAGTACTCGAACGCTCGAGAGTTGCGCTGGTTGCAGGAAGAGCCCGAGAACATGGGTGCCTGGCGGTTCGTCGAGGCGAACACCTGGCGCATCAAGGATCAGGGTTACGACCTGCGCCACGTCGCCCGCGTCGAGTCCGGAAGTCCCGCCACCGGTTCGAAGGCGATCCACGATCAGGAACTGGCCGACCTCATGGAGCGCACCTTCCACGACCTGTGATGTTGTGATGAGTTTCAGCGCGGACAGGTCGCGCGGAAACTCATCGCAAAGCGATTCCGAGCACGCGTTCGAGTTCCGCGATGGCGGGTTCGGCGGCGCCGACCTTGATGGTGGTCATACCCATCGCCTTCGCTGGCTTGAGATTGATGCCGAGGTCGTCGAGGAACACGCACTCGCTCGGCTCGACGCCGACCAGCTCGCAGGCGATCTCGTAGAAGTGCGGCTCGGGTTTACGGCAACCGACCTTGCTCGACTCGACGACGTGGTCGAACATCACCATCACGTCGCCGACGTCCATGCGCTGCTCGCCCCCGATGACGTTGTTGGTCAGGCACGCTGTTCGGTATCCCGCCCGGATGACCCGATCGAGGGCCATCACCATCTCCGGGCGGATCTCACCGGACAGCAGCCCGAGCACGTCGGCACCGGGGATTCGATGGCCGAGCGCGTCGGACTCGTCGGCGAAACGCCCATCGAACTCGGCGGGGGTGACGTCGTTGCGCTCGAGCAGCGCCCAGGCGTTCGTGTCCGGGTCGGTCGCGTTCACGCTGCGGATGAAGTCGGCTGGGAGGCCGTTGGCGGCCTCGTACCGGTTGAACGCCTCGAAGGGGCTGGACAGGATAACGCCACCGAAATCCCAGAGTACCGCTCGGATCATGGTCGACGAGCCTACGATGGCGACGCGGCAGCGGACGTGATCGGCCCGAGTTCATCTCACGATGGGCTCGCGGTCATCTCGCCCGGCGTGCCCTCAACGACTCAGGAAGAGAAGCAATGACATCATCAAAGGGGCCCAACCACGTCGTGGTCGACGGGTCCAACATCGCTACCGAGGGCCGCTCGCTGCCCAGTCTTGCCCAGTTGAGCGAGGCGGTGATGGCGTTCATGGAGGAATACCCGAACGCCTCGATCACCGTCGTGGTCGACGCCACGTTCGGCCATCGCATCGACAAGAAGGAAGCCAAGGAGTTCGAGGAGGGCATCTCCAACAACGAACTCGTCGCACCACCCGCCGGCGCCGTCGGTCGTGGCGATGCCTTCGTGTTGAGCATCGCCCAGAAGGCGAACGCGTCGATCCTGTCCAACGACTCGTTCCAGGAATTCCATGGCGACTACGAGTGGCTCTTCGACGATGGGCGCCTGATTTGTGGAAAGCCGGTGCCGCACGTCGGCTGGGTGTTCGTCGATCGCCTGCCCGTGCGGGGCCCTGTGAGTCGCAAAGCGACTGGTTCCTCGCGAGGCGGGTCGAAGCGGGGCGCCAAGCGCGAGAGCGACAGCGGTCGCAGCGGCCGCAAGGCGAGCGCCGCGGCGATGGAGCCGATGCCGGTGCCGAAGTCGCCACCTCCCGGACGCAAGGCCAACGAGCCGGTCAGGGACGATGCGCCGCCCCAGCAGCAGCGGGACTCGGGCGGCGGACGCCGCGAGCGCACACCGAGAGCCGGTGAAGTCGTCAATGAGCTGATGCCGTTCCTCGAGTTCGTCGAGCACCATCCGGTCGGCACGAGCGTGAACGGCACCGTCGAGTCGTACTCGTCGCACGGTGCGTACATCTCGATCGGCGAGAACGGGGTGCGGGGCTACGTGCCGCTGCGGCTGATGGCGAACCCGGCACCCACCAGTGCGCGCAAGGTGATGCAGATGGGCGAGTCGGTGACCCTGGTGGTCGTCAGCTTCGCCCCGTTGAGACGCAGTATCGACTGCGCGATGCCAGACATGGCCGACACGGCGATTGCCGACGCCAGGGCCGAGCAGGCAGCAGAGGCCACCGCCGAGCTCGATATGGAGACCGCTGACACCAAACAGGCGCCGCCATCGAAGGCCGCTGCGAAGAAGACGCCAGCGAGGAAGACCCCGGCCAACAAGGCTGGTGCGACGAAGAAGGCTCCGGCCAAGAAGGCTGCGACGAAGAAGGCTGCGACGAAGGAGGCTCCTGCGAAGAAGGCTCCTGTGAAGAAGGCTCCTGTGAAGAAGGCTCCTGCGAAGAAGGCTCCTGCGAAGAAGGCTCCGCCGAAGAAGGCTCCTGCAGAGAAGCTGCCCGCCAAGAAGGCGCTAGCCAAGAGCGCGTCGGCGACGAGGGCTCCTGCGAAGAAGGCTGCGGCCAACACGGATTCCGCCGAGACGGCTCCACCCGAGAAGGCGTCAGCGAAGAAGGCTCCTGCGAAGAAAGCTGCGGCAAAGAAGCCTGCGGCGAACACTGCGCCAGCCGACAAAACGCCCGCCAAGAAGGCGTCCGGGAGGAAGCGGGCTGCGAAGACCTCGCCGCCGTCGGACCAGGGCGCATGATGTGAGGGTCGTCACCTGGAACATCAACTCGCTGCGCGCCCGCCAGGAACGCGTCGAGGAGTGGCTCGGTGAAGTGCAGCCCGACGTGCTGCTCCTGCAGGAGACCAAGCTTGCCGACGACGCGTTCCCGGCGCTTGCGTTCAGCGCGCTCGGCTACGACAGCGCGCACTACGGGCAGGGTCAGTGGAACGGTGTCGCCATCCTCTCGAAGGTCGGTCTCGACGACGTCGTCACCAACTTCGCCGGCGACGTCGAGCCAGATCCCGATGCCCGCATCATCACCGCCACGTGCGGCGGCGTGCGCGTCAGCAGCGTGTACGTTCCCAACGGCCGCTCGCTCGATGACGACCACTACACGTACAAACTGTCGTGGCTCGATCGGCTCGTCGCCCACCTCGACGCCGACACCGACCCGTCACACGACGTGATCGTCGGAGGCGACTACAACATCGCTCCCGACGATCGCGACGTGCACAACCCCGCGAAGCTCGTCGGCGCCACGCACGTCAGCCAGCCCGAGCGCGACCGGCTGGCAGCGTTGGAGACATGGGGGCTGGTCGACGTCTTGCGTCAACAGCACGCAGATGATCGCGTGTACTCGTGGTGGGACTACCGCGCCGGTGACTTCCACCAGGGCCGTGGCATGCGCATCGATCTCCTGATGTGTTCGGCGCCGGTTGCGAAGCGCGCCGAGTGGTGCGTCGTCGACCGCAACGCCCGCAAGGGCAAACAGCCGAGCGATCACGCACCCGTCATCGTCGACCTGGCCGACTGACCGGCCGCGACACCCGGGTCGTCGCCCATCGTCGAACGAACGACGTCGAGGATCTGCGGCGCCAGTCGTTCGGCGGTGATCTGTCCGAACGACGTGACGGCAGCCAATTGCTCGGCGGTGGTCGGGCGTTCCCGAGCGATCGCGGCGAGGTCACGGTCGCTGCACAGCTGAGGGGGGAGGATGTCGGCGCGCCGTGCCGACTCGGCGCGCCACTCGCGGAGAGCCGCGATCAACGGATCGACGTACGCCCTCACCCGGCGTGGCGGGGGAGCGGGAGCAGGCTCGGTCAGGTCGAGGTCGGCGAGGAAGGGGCTCACCGTCCGGGCGTAGCCGCCGCGTCGGGCGGCGCAGGTGATCAGCAGACGGTCGGTCGCCCGGGTGAACGCAACGTAGAGGAGTCTGCCTTCCTCGGCCTTCGCGGCGGCGGTGCTCGCCGACTTGTGTGGCACGAGGCTGCTCTCCACTCCCGTGACCACCACTGTGTGCCACTCGCGCCCTTTGGCGGCGTGGAACGTCAGGAGGTCGACCCCCTCGGTCGTCGCGTCGTCGAACGGATTGGTGGTTGCGACCCATGCCCGGAACGTGGCGCCGTCGCCGAATGTCTGCTCGCGGAGGAAATCGAGGACCGCGGCGGCCACCCGACGCTCGGGATCGCCGTCGCCACCGCCGTTGCTCGTTCGAGCATCGACTCCGCGACGGGGTTCGGGCGCCCGGTGGCGCAGCGACTGCGGAACGGGTGGTTCGTCGAGGGTGTCGTGCGCCCATCCACGCAGGCGCGAGGCCGAGCCGAGCGCAGCGGCGTGACGGACGGCGGCTTGCAGCGGGCTGCCGCTCGCCGTGGCATGGCGGCGCACGGGAAGTCCGGCTGTGTCGAGCGCATCTGCGATCGGCCCCAGCTGCGCGTTGGTACGGGCGAGCACGGCGACTTCGCCGGTGCGGGTGAGGTTCGGGTCGCACCGCAGGAGGAGCTGCGTGATGCGGCGAGCTTCGTCGGCCTCGTCGTCGGCCACGACACGTTCCACCGTCGGGCCGTCGCCTCGATTCGACACGAGCGGACTCGCTTGATCGGTGGCGGTGAGGACGTGAACCCCGGCGGCGACGATCTGGGGGGTGCACCGGTGATTGACCGGGAGCCGGATGACTTCGATGCCCGGGAAACGGGTCTCGACATCGACGAGCAGGCTGGGGTCGGCGCCATTGAAGCCGTAGACGGCCTGCGACGGGTCGCCCACCAGGAACAGGTCGTTTCGCCCCTGGCGGAGCAGATCGACCACTGCGTGCTGGAGCGGGTTGAGGTCCTGCGCTTCGTCGACCAGTAGATGGCGGAAGCGCCAACGCACCGTGTCGGCGAAGTCGTCGTCGCGGCGCAGGTCGCGGATCGTGTGGGCGAGGACGTCGTCGAAGTCGATCACGCCGCGCCGCTTCTTGACGGTCTGGTAGTCGGCGTACGCCGCGGCGCAGCGGTCGATGCCCGGGGCAGGATGGCGTTGATCGCGGCGCGCTGCTGCTGCGTAGTGGTCGGCATCGATGCCTCGAGCCGACGCCCAGTCGATCTCGGCGAGGTACGCGGCCAGGCTGCGTCGGTCGCCGGCATCGATGGTGTCGCCGACCAGTCGGCGGCGGTCGTTGACGACGTTGAGCGGGCGCCGTTCGGTGTCGGTCCATCGTTGCTTGAGTACGCCGAGCATCACCGAGTGGAACGTGCCTGCCTCGACGTGCTCACGGATGCCGAGCCGGTGGAGTCGCTTGCGCATCTCGCCGGCCGCTTCGCGTGTGAATGTGAGCGCGAGCGTGTGGCGGGGGTCGGCGGTTTCGATGGCGATCCGGTGGGCGATTCGCCGGGTCAGCACCCGGGTCTTGCCTGATCCGGCGCCCGCGATCACCGCCACGAGTTGCGACTCGGTGGTGACGGCGGCGCGCTGGTCCGCATCCAGATCGGCGATCAGCGCATCCGCGTCCACCGAAGCACTGTACGAGACCAGGCAACACTCCGCCGCCAACCGCCTTGCGATGAGAGGTGAGAGGGAGGGTCGCACACAGATCTCACCGGAGGGTACCGACCATCCACGTGCGGTGAGAATGTCGGGCAAGGGGGCCGCTCACCCCTCACCGGAGATCGAGCGAACATGTGTTCCGGGGGTAAGATGCTCCGATGGCTGACACCCTGACGCCTGGAACCACGACGACCGATACCGGTGCAACCCTCGCCGTCGCGCCGGACCAGGCGCTGCTGCACGAAGCTCCCGCCAGCAATTACGCGGCTCTCGACGATGCGAAGTTCCGGGTCGTCTCCGATTTCCAGCCCGCAGGCGACCAGCCGCAGGCGATCACCGCGCTCACCAAGGGCATCGACGAGGGCGAACGGTTCCAGACGCTGCTGGGTATCACGGGCTCCGGCAAGTCGGCCACGATCGCCTGGACCATCGAGCAGACGCAGCGGCCGACGCTGATCCTCGCTCCCAACAAGTCGCTCGCAGCGCAGCTGGCGCAGGAGATGCGCGAGTTCTTCCCCGACAATCGGGTCGAGTACTTCGTCAGCTACTACGACTACTACCAGCCCGAGGCGTACATCCCCAGCAGCGACACGTACATCGAGAAGGACAGCTCGATCAACGACGAGATCGACCGGCTCCGCCACTCGGCCACCGCTGCGTTGCTCACCCGTCGCGACGTGATCGTGGTGGCGTCGGTGTCGTGCATCTACGGCATGGGCAATCCCGAGGAGTATCGGGGCAACCTGCTCGACCTGTCGGTGGGTGTCGATTACGACATGCGCAACATCCTGCGCCGCCTCGTCGACATGCAGTACGGCCGCAATGACATGACGCTCGGGCGCGGCAACTTCCGGGTCCGTGGTGACACCATCGAGGTGCACCCCGCCTACGAGGAGAGCGTGCTGCGCATCGAGATGTTCGGCGACACCGTCGACCGCATCACCACGATCGATCCGCTGACGGGTGAGCAACTCAGCGAGCTGCAACGAGCCCACGTCTTCCCCGCCACCCACTACGTCACCGGCCCAGAACGACTCCGCACGGCGATGGCCGGCATCGAAGTCGAACTCCAGGAACGGCTGAAATGGTTCGACGAGAACGACAAGCTGCTCGAAGCGCAGCGCCTGCGGATGCGCACCCAGTACGACCTCGAGATGATGAGCGAGGTCGGCTACTGCAACGGCATCGAGAACTACTCGATGCACATGGACGGGCGTGTGCCCGGCGAGCCACCGTTCACCCTGCTCGACTACTTCCCCGACGACTATCTGCTCGTGATCGACGAGAGCCACGTCGCCGTGCCGCAGCTGCACGGGCAGTTCGCCGGCGACCGCAGCCGCAAGGACATGCTCGTCGAGCACGGGTTCCGCCTGCCGTCGGCGCGCGACAACCGGCCGCTCACCTTCGAAGAGGTGTTGGGGCGGGTCAACCAGTGCGTGTTCCTGTCGGCAACGCCGAGCCCCTATGAGTTACGGGTGTCGACCAACATCGTCGAGCAGATCGTGCGCCCGACCGGCCTGGTCGACCCCGAGGCGATCATCAGGCCCACCAAGGGCCAGATCGACGACCTGATGGAGATGGTCAACGGACGCGTCGCCAAGGGCGACCGTGTGCTGGTCACCACGCTCACCAAGAAGATGGCCGAAGATCTCACCGACTACCTGCTCGAACAGGGGCTGCGCGTGCGGTACCTGCACTCGAACATCGACACGATCCAACGCATCGAGATCCTGCGCGGGCTGCGTCTCGGTGACTTCGACGTGCTGGTCGGCATCAACCTGCTGCGCGAAGGCCTCGACCTGCCCGAGGTGTCGCTCGTGTGCATCCTCGACGCCGACAAGGAAGGGTTCCTGCGTTCGGAGACGTCGCTGATCCAAACCATGGGTCGCGCCGCCCGCAACGTCGACGGTCAAGTGGTGATGTATGCCGACAAGGTGACCCGGTCGATGCAGGCGGCGATCGACGAGACCCAGCGGCGTCGCAAAGTACAGATCGCCTACAACCTCGAGCACGGCATCAACCCGCAGACGATCCGCAAGGCCGTCGGCGACATCCTCTCGCTGCTGCGTCCCGACGACAGCTCACCGATTCCGGGCAAGGACCGGCGCCGCCAACGCGAGCGCGACAAGGTGCAACGCGACCTCAAGTCGCTTCCTCAGCAGGAACTGGCTCGCCTGATCCAGACGCTGGATGCCGAGATGCAGGAGGCGTCAGCCGAGCTCAAGTTCGAGTACGCCGCGAAGCTGCGCGACGAGATCAACGATTTACGGCGCGAACTCCGCGACGCCCAGTAGACCGCTGCGGTCTTTGCGCCCGCGGCAATGAGCGACACCCCGGTATCCGGTGGGTTCGCTCGTCGCCTGCTCACTGGAACTCGTCGCAGAACTGCTCGAGCAGCGACTGCTGTTCGCCGCCGCGACGACCGACGGGCAGGAGCGGCCGTTCCGAGCGTTCGATCAGTGCGGCGATCACGAGGAGGCCGACGCCGCCGACGGCGATCCAGACCCATGTGGGTGTCGCAGCGAGGCGAGTGCCGGCGGAGACGACGATCGTGGCGACCACCATGAGGGTACCGAGCACGAGCGGTGCGCCGAGGCGCCGCACACCGCCGATCGCGAGCGCGAGCACCCCGACGATCAGGGCGCCGAACGTCGCCCAGTCGGTGCCGGCCTCGAGTTGCGTGGCGATCAGCCAGGTGCCGGCCATGCCGAGCCCGGGGGAGTAGGCGAGCCACGACGACACCGGGGTCGTCCGGCGCAGGAGCCGGCCACCGACGAGCAGCGCTGCGGTCACTGCGGCGAGGACCACGTCGCTGCCGTCGGCGCTGTATGGGGCAACGGCGTCGATCACCCACTGGTTGGTTCCGGTCGTCCACCACAGGCTGATCGTGGCTCCGATCGACAATGCGGCGCCGGTCGGCATGGCCCAGCGGCGACCGGTGGACACGCCGACCGCAGCGATCTGAGCGCCGAACACCGCCAGCGCGATCGACGTGAAGATCGGGCTGGCTCCGCCGCTCGCAACCACGGCGATCGCCGAGGCGACGACGCCCGCTGTCTGACCGACGACCATGCGACGGTCGAGCGCAGCCAGCCCGGCGAGTCCCATCCCGATGAGGCTCGCGGCAATCGTGCCGGTACCGGCATCCACTCCGGCCGCGAGGAGTGCCAGTCCTCCAGCGACCGTGGCGACGGCAGCGGCGATGTGGGCCCTCGTGCTCGTGATCGATCGCGATGTACCCGCTACGGCGCCGGCGAGGAGCGCCACTACGGACACCTGGAACCAGTCGATGGTGTCGACGGGATTGTCGGTGATCGTCCGGAGTGCGACGTACCCGGCGATGCCGAGCGGCCACACCGACCGCTCCGGGCGGATGCCGGCGCCGACAGCGACCAGGGCGATGAACAGCAGCGTGCCCAGTTGTGGGGGTGACCACGCAGCCTGATCGGCCACACCCTCGGCGACCACACGGACGCTCAGAGACGCGACTGCTGCGGCCACGATCATGCGGAATCCCGCATCCTTGCGACCGACCACAGAACAGCTCACGACGGTGGCGGCACCGGCGACGGTCACGGCGACGGGCCAGAACGCAGCGGAGTCCTCGTCGATGAACGCAGCGAGCGCCACCCAGCTGGCCAGGCTCGCTGTCGTGGCGTCCCACGACGACCAGGGCGTGACCACGCTGATCGCAACCCAGCCGGCCAGCGCAACGATCGCCACCGACCACATGGGAGCACCGGCCAGTGCCAACGCCGCCAACGATGCACCGCTCGCAGCGAGCGGAGCGACGGAGCGCCATGAGCCATCCGAGCGTCGGGCGCTGCCGGCGGTTGCGGCGATCAACGCCATGGACCACAGCACGAGTGCTATGTACCAACGGGAGGAAGCGACCTCGTCGGCCGCCGCGTCCCAACGTGCAATCACAGCGACGAACGGTGACACCAGTGCCGCTGCGCCGAGGACGGTGCCGAGGGGAACGGTGACGGTACGGGCGAGCTCACGCCAGACCGACCCGGTACGTGTCGCCGCCACCGACTCCGCAGCGAGCAGGGTGATCGCCGGCACACAGAACCAGACGACCGCACCGAACTCGCCGCTCACCAACGACGTCACCACGCCCGAGCCGATGACGGCCAGACTCGCTATGGCGAGCGGTGCGTTCTGCGAGCGATGGGCGATCACGCCGATGACGAGTGCGGCGATCGCACACGACAGCGGCGCCGACCACACGAGCACGTCGCCCGTCGCACCGGTGCGGGCCAGTGTTCCCGTTCCGATGCCGGCCTCGGCGAGCACCACCAGCAAGGGTGAAGCGCCGACCGAGACGGCGAGTGTCAACGTACGGCGCTCCGACCCGAGCAGCAGCGCAACGGCGGCGCCGACGGCACCGATCAGTGGTGCAGGGATCGAGGTCATCGCAGCGGCGCCGATTGCGGCCAAGCCGAACGCGACGACCGTGGCCGCCTTCAACGGAGCGATGTCCCAGCGTCGCGACTGCACCTCGGTGGCCACGAGCGCAGCAAGCCCGCCGACGAGTGTGCACACCGTCCATGGATGGCTGAGCGTCGCGGCTGCGGCAATGCCGACCGGCGCGGTGAGGCAGGCAGCGAGCGTGGCCAGCGAGGTGGCGGTGGTGGGGAAACGTCGACGCCCCGCCTCAGCGGCGAAGTACACCGCGAGCAGCGAGGCAACCAGTCCGGAGAACCGCACGATCGGGTCAATCAACTTCCAGTTGCCGGCGACCACGATGATCGACGCCACGAGCAGCAGCGACGCTCCGGTTGCGGCCAGCCAACCGGCGGCCGACAACCGGGGGAGCGACCGATCGCTCGGGGCGGCTCGATCGTCGGACGAGTTCGGCGGCGCGAGCGAACCGGGCGTGGGAGGAGGGAACGGGCTGGGAGTGGGCGTCGTGCTGTTCACGCCTCCGATCTTCGACGGCGTGATCGATCGGCGCCATCGGGTGAAACCCCCAGCGAGGTCTGGGGGATCGGTGGGGCCCCAGGGACGCGTGGGGGATTCACCGGATCGACACCGATCCGCGGAATCACGACGATGACGTCATGAACCACACCACAGCGAAGCCGTACCAGCCATGACGTGCGAAGGGAACACCTGTGACTCACTCGTCCTGCTGATGTTCGGCGCAATTGCTGCCGTCGTCTTCATCATCGTCGTCGTGTCAGTGGCGCTATCGGCCACCGTCTCGACGGTCCTCGAACGACGAGGCTGGCCGATCGCCAAACGCCGAGCCACCGCTGGTGTCTACGTCGTCGGGGCGGAACTGCTGCTTCTCGTCGTCGCCCTCGTGCCGGTGTCGACGGGCTTCGCTGGGTTCATTGCTTGGGTGGTGGTGTTGGCGTCGATACCGCTGGCGATCTGGCAGCGGAGGGCAACTCGTCGCTGGCGGGTGGTGACGCGGCAGGCTCAGTCGAGCCCGTGCTCGACGGCGTAGCGAACGAGGTCGCTGCGGCGCGACAGATGGAGCTTTCCGAGGATGTTTCGTACGTGATTCTCGGCGGTCTTCGGTGAGATGTCGAGTTCGACGCCGATCTCTTTGTAGGTGTGACCCCGGGCTACGAGCTGCAACACCTGGCGTTCACGCTCCGTCAGTGGGTTCGTGTCGGCCGCTTTCGCGAGTCGACGGAACTCTCCGAGCACCAGTGCCGCGAGCGACGGTGAGAACACCGGTTCACCCGCGGCAGCCGCTAGCAGCGCGGATCGGATCTCGTGGATCGGTGCACTCTTGACGAGGTAGCCGGCAGCTCCGGCAGCCACCGCGTCGAGCAGGTCGCCTTCGGCCTCGCTGACCGTGAGGATCACGATCGGGCACACGGTCGCACACGCCTCCACGACGGCCAACCCGCCGCCGCGGGGCATGTGGAGGTCGGACACCACCAGGTCGGGTTGGCGCGCCGTGATCACATCGATCGCGCCTTCGGCGTCGTCGGCTTCCCCGACCACGTCGAACCGGTCGCCGAGTTCGCCGCGCAGACCCGACCGCATCAGTTCGTGGTCGTCGGCGAGCACGACTCGTATTGCAGGGATCGGTTCCTCGCTCGGCGACTGGTCGTTCACGTGGACCACACTCGCACCTCGGTGCCGGCCCCGAGTGCACTGACCACTTCGGCGCGACCTCCGATGTCACGGATGCGCGCCACGATCGACTCGTCCACACCATGACCCGCCCGGTCCTGCTCGACGTCGAAGCCGCACCCGTCGTCGCGCACGGAAGCGAACACATCGCCGTCGTCGTCGGTCTCGACGAACACGACGATCCGACTTGCCCCGGCATGTTCGAGTGCATTCGCGACAGCCTCGCCGATCGCGGCGGCGATGGCGTCGGCCACCTCGATCGGCGGCGGTGGGGCGGTGTCGATCACGCTCACGCTGATCGGCACGTGGGCGGCCGCATCGTGGTGTCGGGCCGCTCGTTCGACAGCCGAGCGCACTCGCTGCTCGAGGGTGTCATCGGCCCGGCTGGTGCTCCCGAACAGGAAACGACGGAGCTCGCGGTCGGCCTCTCGTGCCGTCCTGGCGAGGTCGGGGTCGCTGTCGGCCGTTCGACGATCGACGAGTGCCAGCGTCTGCAGCACGGTGTCGTGGAGCACGCGTGCGACGTCGTCGCGGGCCCTCCGATCGGCGATGTCTGCTTCGGCCTTCCGCAGGAGTTGTGCCTGCCAGCCGAACACGACACCGGCCGCGGCGAAGAACAGCGACGTCGCGACCAGCGAGATCACGTGGCGCGTGCTCCAGTCATCGAACTCGTTCAGCAGTGCGCCAGCCCACTCCGCCGGTCCGAGCAACAGGCCGACCACGCCGGCGACGATCGGGCCGCAGGCGAGACCGATCGAAACCACGGCGATCAGCGGATACTGGGTGGCGAGGCTCTGTGAGACCTCGAAGACGTGACCGGGCTCGAACACCCAGCCGTCGACGACGCTGAGGCCGACTGCCAGCGACGCTTCGACCGCCAGGAATCGGGTGTCGAACAGCCGGTTCGGGTCGGTGCGAACCGCCCAGGTCGCCCAGGCGGCGACGGCGGCGACCGCCACGACACACAACCACGCCGCAAGGGGATGGTCGATTGCGTCGCGTTCGGACGACACGACCACCACGCCCACCATCCACAGCAACGTGAGCCAGCGAGCTACCACCAGCGCACGAGCGACCGTGACCGCGGTCGGAAGAATCCTCCTGTCGTGCTCTGGCACGGCACGACTGTGCCAGAGCCATCGAGTCGGATGGGGGACGGTGCAGCGCCCGTCAGGCTGCACCATGGGCGCTGTGTCATCATCGGGTCCGGTGAGTTGCGCGTGTTGAAATCGTTGGGGGCGACCATTGCCCAGATCGCTCAGCGCGTCAGCGTGGGCGAGCCGACGGACCGTGCACGGTCGATGCAGCACTACGAACGTGCGCAGCACGCTGCGGTTCGCGCCGAGCGGCGCCGTCGGCAGAAGACGTTCGTGGTGTTGGCGGTCGTGTTCGTCGGGATGACAGCGGTGTTCAGTGCGTCCTTCCACGCACTGATGGAGTACGAGGGTCGCCGCTACTCCTGGGCGACGAGCGTGTACTGGACCCTGACCACCATGACCACCCTCGGTTTCGGCGACATCACGTTCGAGTCCGATGCGGGACGGATCTTCTCGGTGGTCGTCCTTCTCGCCGGTTCGACGTTCCTGCTCGTGATGCTGCCGTTCGTGTTCATCCAGTTCGTGTTCATGCCGTGGATGGCCGAGCGTGACCGACGACGAGCGCCGCGGGTGCTGCCGGAGTCGATGTCGGGACATCTCCTCCTCACCGAGCTCGGCCCGGTCGAGGCGGCGATCATCGAGCGGGCGGTTCAGGCCGAGGTGCCCTATGTGTTGATCGTCGACGATGTCACCGAGGCAGGGTTACTCCACGACGAGGGCCGCCACGTGATGGTCGGGGCGCTCGACGACCCCGACACCTACCGCAACGCCCGTGTCGAACAGGCAGCGCTCGTGGTCGCCACGCAGTCGGATCAGATCAACACCAACATCGCCTTCACCGTTCGCGAGATCGCACCCGATGTCGAGATCGTCGCCAGCGCCAACTCGACCGCCTCGGTCGACATCCTCGAGATCGCCGGCGCCGACCACATCGTGCAGCTCGGCGAGATCTTGGGCTCGGCGATGGCGGCGCGCACGTTCGGTCTCGCCGGCGACAGTCACGTGATCGGTGAGTTCGCAGGATTGCAGATCGCCGAGGCGAGTCCGATGGGAACCGAGCTCCTCGGCAGAACCCTGGGCGAGGTGCAACTCCGCAAGCGTCTCGGAGTGAGCATCATCGGGGTGTGGCGGCGCGGGACCTTCTCGGTTGCCACCGCCGACACCGTGCTCACCGATTCGTCGATGCTCATCCTGGCTGGCACGGCCGAACAACTCGCCGCCTACGACGCGTGCTACTCCACGAACTCCACGGCTCTCAATCGTGCGGTGATCATCGGCGGCGGACGGGTTGGCCGGGCGGTTGGCGCCGCGTTCGCCTCGGAGGGCATCGAGTTCGTGATCGTCGAGCAGATGCCCGAACGCCAGCGTGACGGTGCGAACTACGTGATCGGCGACGCCGCCGACCGCGCCGTGCTGGGAGCCGCCGGCATCGACGAGGCCGGCGCGATCCTGATCACCACCCACGACGACAACGTCAACGTGTACCTCACGCGGTACTGCCGTGGCTTGCGGCCCGACGCCCGGATCGTTTCGCGCTCGAAGCTCGATCGGAACGTGTCGACGCTGTATCGGGCAGGTGCCGACGCCGTGCTGTCGTATGCCGGTACCGGGTCCGCTGCGATCTGGAACCATCTGCGTGGTGACGAGACGGTGTTGGTCGCGCAGGGCCTCAACGTCTTCCGCACGCCGATCCCGAAGGAACTCGCCGGCACGACGCTCGCCGCGGCGCACGTGCACCGCCGTACGTCGTGCAACGTCGTGGCAGTCGAACGCAACGGCGTACTCGAAGGCAACCCCGATCCACACGTCCCGCTGCCATCGACGGGGGAACTGGTGCTCGTGGGCACCGACGTCGCCGAGGCAAAGTTCTCCGAGGAGTTCCCCCACGCCCGCCGCCGCCCCTCGCTGCGACGGGCCGACCGGCGAGGTCGATGACAAGCCCGCTCCACTCTGTGGAACACATGTTCGGCGATAAGCTCTGACGTCGATGGCCGCCAGTACCTCCGCCACCGGCACCACGCCAGCGGCGCCCCCCAAGAAGTCCCC
>JBBQEU010000059.1:0-20658 GCA_038321235.1 Acidimicrobiales bacterium
TACTTCGGCCCGACCGAGAGTGCCACCATCCCGTATTGCCTGCTGCTGTCGGCTTCGGGCGAGTTCGCGCCGCTGTGCCCGCCGCCGGAACCTCCAGCGAGCGGGCTTGGTGTTCGGGCCGACTACCACGAGACGCTCGACCTGGTCGAGGTCGCCACTGACGTGACCGGCGTGCGTTGTGACAGCGTCGACATGACGATCTTTGTCGACGATCAACTCGACGGCCGTCGCTTCGCCGTCGTCAGCTGTGACGATCCGACGACGACCTGACGCCCATTCGGCGCCCGTCAGAGATGCGTGCGAATGGCGGCGAGCAGGTCGTCGTAGGTGTCGAGCGCTGGGAACTGGGGGAACTCGGCGATCACGTTCGCTGGAGCATGGAACAGATACCCGGCATCGGCGGCGCCGAGCATGGTGGTGTCGTTGTAGCTGTCGCCGGCGGCGACCACTCGGTAGTTCAACGCTCGCAGTGCTTCGACGGCGTGTTGCTTCTGGTTCGGCTGACGGAGCTCGTAGTCGACGATGCGGTCGCCGGCAACGACGAGTCGGTGGCACAGCACCGTCGGCCAACCGAGGTGGCGCATCAATGGACGGGCGAACTGCTCGAACGTGTCCGACAGCAGAATGACTTGGGTCTCGGCGCGGAGTTCATCGAGGAACTCCCGGGCGCCGTCGAGCGGTTCGAGGCCGGCGATCACGTCCTCGATCAGCGACATCGTGAGCCCGTGCTCGTCGAGCAGGTCGAGCCGGTAGCGCATGAGCACGTCGTAGTCGGGCTCGTCGCGGGTCGTGCGACGAAGTCCGTCGATGTTGGTCCGTTCGGCGACGGCGATCCAGATCTCGGGCACGAGCACGCCCTCCACGTCGAGCGTCACGATCGTCTGCTGCTCGGCGTTGCTCACCCGGTCATTGTGGCGAACAACGCCCGTTCGTGTGAAGTTCTCGGTGAACCGACCACCTGAAATGCAGCCCAGCAGCGGGGTTCGGGAGCGTCAGCTGGTGATGTGGGTGATCGGGAGCTGCGGGCGTTGTGGGGCGGGGCACTCCTGCGCCGCCCAACCGAGGTAGATCACGCCGACCAGGCGGTCGTCGGGCTCGAATCCGCACAGATCGAGGACGGCCGGGGGTTGCGTGATCGCCGGAGTCGACCAGAAGGTGGCGAGTCCGAGTGTGGTCGCGCCGAGCAGCAGGTTCTGGATGCCGGCGGCGACGGCGTCTCGGTTCTCGGCGTGCAGCATCGGGTCCTCGTGCGGCGAGCACCCGACGACCAGGTTTGCCGGCGTGCGCAGGTACTTCGTGCGGGTCTTGGCGCGCTTGGTCTCGTCGCCGAAGTCGACCCGCTCCATCTCGTCGGCCATGACGTCACCGAGCCGCGCTCGGCCGTGGCCGGTGAACACGGCGAATCGCCATGGCCAGGTCTTCTTGTGGTTGGGTGCCCAGGTGACCAGTCCACACAGCTCGGCGATCACGTCCAGCGGTACCTCACGCTCCTGATCGACGATCATGGACGTGCGTCGCGTACGCGCCAGCGTCGAGAACTCCTCGAACCGAGTGCGGTCGTCGTCGATGGCTGCCATCACGTCAGGATGTCACGCCGTTGCCCAGATCAGCACCTCGGCGCCGTCCGGTCCGGCGGTGAGCGTCGGCGATCCGGCGCCGGCGAGTCGCACGGCGTCGCCGGTCGACAGCTCCCCAGCGCCGTCCAGGAGCGCCGATCCTCTCGGCACGAACACGTGCACGTGGCGATCGTCGGGCACCGCCACCGTTTCGCCGCTCGCCAGTCGGCCACCCCAGAGCACTGCGCCTCGCTGGCGGATGGTGATGGCCGCATCGTGACCCTTGCCCGACGCGATCGGAACGAGCCCGCCCTTGTCGAGTTCGGCGTTGATGTCGAGCTGCTCGTAACCGGGGTTGACCGATTCGGTGTCCGGCGGTAACCACATCTGCACGAAGTGAACATCGTCGCTGCCGGAGTTGTTCATCTCGCTGTGCCAGATGCCCGTCCCTGCCGACATGCGCTGGGCGAGGCCGGGATAGAGGGTGCCGCGGTTGCGTTCGGAGTCCTTGTGTTCCAACTCGCCCGACAGCACCCAGGTGACGATCTCCATGTCGCGGTGCGGGTGTGTGTCGAAGCCCGAACCTCCACTGACGACGTCGTCGTTGTTGACGAGCAGGAGGCCGTGGCCGGTATTGGTGGGGTCGTAGTGGCGCCCGAAGCTGAACGAGTGCTTCGAGTCGAGCCAGCCGATCTTCGTGTGTGGTCGCTCGCTCGCTCGCCGGACGTCGATGGTTGGAGACGTTGTCATGTCCGTTAAAACACTTGTGAGCGCAATGATATTCCGTCTCGTCGACAGATGTGGACGCCCCGATAGAACTGCCCGGTGCCATCGTCCGCTCGACCGATATTCGCAGTCGTCGCTGCGGCAGCGCTGTTCGGCACAGCGGGCACCGCTCGGGAGCTCGGACCTGATGGCACCACGGCACTCGGGGTCGGCGCCACCCGCATCGTGATCGGCACGGCGGTCCTCTGGCTGGCGGTGTGGTGGGGTCGCCGGGCGGGATCGATTCGCGAGGTCGTCGCGCCGGTGCGGTCGAATCGATGGGTGATCCTGCTCGGCGGGCTGGGCGTCGCGATCTACACGCCGATCTTCTTCGAGGCGGTCGAACGGACCGGCGTGGCCGTCGGCACGATCGTCGGCGTGGGAAGTGGCCCGTTCTTCGCCGGCGCGCTCGAGTGGGTGTGGCGCGGTGTCCGCCCGAGCCGGTGGTGGGCGCTCGGCACGGTCGTCACCGTCGCGGGTGGTGCCGTCCTCGTGCTGGCGCAGAACGCGAGCGCCTCCGCGAACGATCCGGTCGACGCAGTTGGCATCGCGTTCGCTCTCGCTGCGGGTTTCGGGTACGCCTTGTACTCGGTGACGTCCAAGGTGGTCATCGAACGCGGTGTCGACCCCGTGCTGACGTTGGCCTCGAGCTTCCTCGTCGGCTCGATTGTGGTCGCCGCGATCGCGACGCGCGAACCGTTCGGATGGATCACCTCGGGGGCCGGACTCCTGATGGCGCTGCAGCTCAGCCTCCTTGCCACCGGGCTCGCCTACATCCTCTTCGGCTACGGGCTGCAGCGGTTGACGTCGGCAACCACCGTCACGCTGGTGTTGGCCGAGCCGCTCACGGCCACGTTCCTCGCTGTGCTGGTGCTCGACGAGTCGATCGTGCCCGTTGCTTGGATCGGCATCACCGGGCTACTCGCCGGCCTGCTGATCGTCGGTCGCACGGCGCACGTTTCGTTCGAACCGGTTCCCGACGCGCCCGAACGACGCGCTTGATCAGTCCGGGGTCTGACGGGCCCGGCTGGGCTGCACCCTCGGTGCCTCGTTCGGCATCTTCGGGTACACCGGTGGCCATGGCGCGTCGGGGACGCCGTCGGCGAGGTCGGCGGCGAACTGCTCGACCAACGGAGCGATCGACACCGCCGTGTCGTCCATCAGCTCCCACGGATCGCCCCGCTCGGCGAGTCGGTCGGGGACGGTGTCGATCGTCATCGCCTCGGGATCGATCGTGTCGAGTTCATCCCATCCGAACGGGGTCGACACCTGCGCGCCCACCCGCGGCCGCACTCCCCACGCACCGAACATGTTCTTGTGTGGTGCGTTCTGGTTGTAGTCGACGAATACGCGTGTGCCGCGCTCTTCCTTCCACCACTTGTCGGTGAGCAGGTCCGGGTGGCGACGCGCCAGCTCCCGACCGAGCGCCACGACGGCGCCGCGGACGCCGAACGAGTCCCAGCCGGGCTCGACGCGCACGTACACGTGGATGCCTTTACTGCCGGTGGTCTTCGGGAACCCGATCATCCCGCACTCCGCCAGCAGGTCGCGTACGTGGCCGGCCGACTCGCGGACCATGTCGAAGGTGACGCCGGGGGAGGGATCGAGGTCGATGCGCATCTCGTCGTGGTCCTCAGGGGTGGACGCCCGGAATGGCCACACGTGCAACCCGAGGACGCCCATGTTCACCGCCCACAGCACGTGGGCAAGGTCGGCGATCACCAGCGCCCGCGATGGCGTGCCGTTGATCGTTTCGACGGTCGTGGTTTCCAACCAATCAGGCGCCGAGTCGGGGATGCGCTTCTGGAAGAACGACTTCTCGCGCACCCCGTTCGGATATCGCTCGAGCAGCACCGGCCGGTCACGAACCGTTGGCATCAGCGCATCTCCAACCGCAACGTAATAGCGAGCGACATCGAGCTTCGAGCGAGCTTCTTTCGCCGGCCCGACCGACGGGAACATCGGCTTGTCGGGATTGGTGATGGCAACGGTGCGGCCCCCGGCGTCGACGTCCACCGACTCCCCGAACTCGTCGGCCTTGCCCATCACCCGAACGCTACCGATTACATCACGGGTCAGACCCGCGATGTAACCCGTTGGCCTCCTGATGGTCGATTACATCGCGGGTCTGACCCCTGATGTAATCGTCACTGGCTGGCGTGGAGTTCGTCGTTGAGGGCGCCCCAGCTGCCGAGGCGGGCGCGGGCGACGACCTTGCCGCTCTGGCCGTCGCGGAGGAACATCATCCGATCCTGGCCCGACAGCTCGCGGGCTTTCACGACGCCTTGCGGGGTCAACACGGGGGTGCTGGCCGTGACGTACAACCCGGCTTCGACCACGCAATCGTCGCCCAGGCTGATGCCGATACCGGCGTTCGCGCCGAGCAGGCACCGCTCGCCGATCGTCACTTGTTCCTTGCCGCCGCCCGACAGCGTGCCCTGGATCGACGAGCCGCCACCGATGTCGCTGCCGTCTCCCACCACTACACCGGCGGAGATCCGCCCCTCGACCATCGACACACCGAGCGTGCCGGCGTTGAAGTTACAGAACCCCTCGTGCATCACGGTCGTGCCCTCGGCCAGGTGGGCGCCGAGACGCACCCGGTCGGCGTCGGCGATCCGCACACCCGATGGGATCACGTAGTCGGTCATCCGCGGGAACTTGTCGAGGCCGTGCACCGAGATCACGCGGCCCTCTCTGCGCAGCCGCATCCGAACGTCGTCGATCTCCGACACTGCCACCGGGCCGATGCTGGTCCACGCGACGTTGTTCAACGCGCCGAACAGGCCGTCCAAGTTGAGGGTGCGCGGTGCCGCCAGCCGGTGCGACAGCAGGTGCAGCCGAAGATAGGCGTCCGATGCGGAGGCTGGCGGCTCGTCGACGTCGATCGTGATCCGCACCGGGCGGATCGTCACCTTTCGGACGTCGTCGGTGGTGTCGCGCATCGCGAGCTGCGACTCGATCTCGTCGGTCGGGCAGTCGTCGTCACCGAACTCACCCCAACCCAGCCACCGATACCACGTGTCGAGCACCGAGCCGTCTGCAGCGATCGTTGCGAGGCCTGCGCCCCATGCCATCCGTGTCATGACCAAACCTCCGGTCGCAGTGTCGGGAACAGGATCACTTCTTTGATCGAGTCGACCCCTGCCAACAGCATGGCCACCCGATCCATGCCGATGCCCAACCCTCCGGTTGGTGGCATGCCGTACTCGAGGGCACGGATGTAATCCTCGTCGACGCCGGTCGCCTCGTGGTCACCGGCATCCTTGGCGGCCTGTTCGTCTTCGAACCGAGCCCGTTGCTCGACCGGATCGTTGAGCTCGGAGTAGCCGTTGCCCAACTCTCGCGAGTCGACGAAGATCTCGAACCGTTCGGTGAGCCACGGATCGTCACGATCGACACGAGCCAACGGCGAGATCTCGGTGGGATGACCCGTCACGAAGGTCGGGCGCACGATGTCGGCCTCGCACAACGCCTCGAACAGTTCCTCCACGAGCTTGCCGCCGCCCCATCGAGCCTCCCAGCGCACGCCGTGCTCCTCCGCCAACGAGCGCAGTTCGTCGACCGGCTGGCTCGGGTGCACCGAGCGTCCGATCTTCTCCGACACTGCATCGACCATCCGAACGCGCGGCCAGGGCTCCGCGAGATCGAACGTCTCGCCACGGATCTCCAACACGGCGGTGCCGATCGCATCTCGTGCCGCCTGGGTGACCAACACCTCGCTGATGTCCATCACGTCGTTCCAGTCGCCGAACGCCTGGTAGAGCTCGATCATCGTGAACTCGGGGTTGTGGCGGGTGGAGATGCCCTCGTTACGGAAGATCCGCCCGATCTCGTACACCCGCTCCATCCCGCCGACGATCAGCCGCTTGAGGTGGAGCTCCAGCGCGATCCGAAGGTACAGCGGCATGTCGAGGGCGTTGTGGTGCGTCGTGAACGGGCGAGCGTGGGCGCCGCCGGCGTCGGCATGTAGCACCGGCGTCTCCACCTCGATGAAGCCGCGATCGTGCAGCGTGCGCCGAAAGCTGGCGATGATCTCGTGACGGATCTCGAATGCCCGCTGCGCTTCGGGGTTGACGATCAAATCCGCGTAGCGCTGACGGAACCGGGTGTCGACGTCGCTGAGACCGTGCCACTTGTCGGGCAGCGGTCGCACGGCCTTGGCCAACAACTCGACCGATTCCGGCTTCACCGACAGTTCTCCCTTACGGGTGGTCATCACCGTGCCGTGCACGCCGACCCAGTCGCCGAGATCGAGCCGTTTGATCGCCGCGAACGCATCGTCGCCCACCACCTCCTTGGAGATGAACAGCTGGAGGTCGCCGGAACGGTCGCGGATCGAAGCGAACACGAGCTTGCCCGAGTCGCGCATCAACATGATGCGGCCCGCTATCGCAACCGGATCCTCGGTCTCGGTCCCGGGCTCGAGTTCACCCCAGGTGTTGCGAACGTCGGAGACGGTGTGCGTTCGATCGAAGCGATAGGGGTACGGGGAGACACCCGCTGAGCGCATGTCGTCGAGCTGTGCCAGCCGGCGCGCCTTCTCGGCAGCCAATCCGCTCCCGATCGGCTCGTCGGGCTGGTCGGAGGTCGGATCGTCGGTGCTCACGATTCCACGACGGTATCCAAACGATGCGTCGAGCACGCGTTCGGTTCCGGGCGCGGCGTCGGATCGGCGGCTGCAGACCGTACTCTTGGACCGTGCGCGCATCGACCAAGTTTGCTGTCGTCGGGTTGCTCGTCCTGGGAGTTGCCATCCCCGTTGCGGCGCTCGGAACCACAGAATCGATCAATGGACCCGCAACTGCGGTCAGCCAAGCCGTCCGGGTTTCGCCGCCCGCCACCGACGTGGTCACGGTGTACAACTCGGGCGAACTCCGTCGTGGCGTTTCCGACCAAGCGGTGGAGGCGGCCCGGTCCGTCGGCGCATCCCTCGCGTTCGGGCGGTCGGCCAGCGTGGCGATGACCGGGCTGTACCGGGGAGCGAACGCGGTGCAGCTCCCACCACAAGGATTCGCCCTCCCTATGGGGACGACGGTGCTACCTCGGGACGTCGTGGCACGAACCATGGGACCCGACGCCGCTCAGTACTTGGCGCCGGACGCGCTGGTCATGGGCGAGGTGTCGGCAGGCCTCAGGGGCGCGCAGGCGGGTGACACCGCCCTGCTCACCTCGGGATCGGGCGCGACGGTATCGTTCCGGATCGCTGCGGTGCTCCCCGCCGACCGGGTGGGCGGAGCCGAATTCCTGATGTCCACCGAGGCGGGTGAGCGGCTCGGAATCGATCGGCTGAGCCGAGCCGTCATCTGGGGTTTCCCGTCGCGTGCCGCGATCGACGCCGCACTGTCGGCCAACGGTCTGGTGTCGACCTCGATTCGGATCCGTCGGAGCTGGGACCCAGCCGACCCCGATGACACGATCGGCATGGCACAGACCAAGGCGACCCTCGGCGAGTTCGCCTACCGCGTCAACGCGGACGGGTCCGTCAGCCAGGACGACGATTGGGTGAACACGTACCTGCCGGCGGGACGTGAGTTGCTGAACGGGTCGATCCCGATCCGCGCCCGCTGTCACAACGCCGTGAAGCCGGCGATCCAAGCGGCCCTCGCCGAGATCGCTGCCGCCGGGCTCGGCGGAACCATCAATGTCAACGACGCCAACACCGCTGGCGGCTGCCACCTCGCCCGGTTCAACCGCCTCACGCCCGACAGCTCGCTCGGTTTCCTGTCGCGTCACTCGTGGGGCATGGCAATCGACACCAACACGCTCGGATCGTGCCAGGGGTGCGCGCCGCCCGACTTCGCGACGATTCCAGGCGGCTGTCGGGCCGTGCAGATCTTCCGTAAGCACGGGTTTTCCTGGGGTGGGAACTTCCTCACTCCAGACGGCATGCACTTCGAGTGGGTCGGCGAACGCCGCGACCAGCTCGCGTATCCGTCTCGGTTCTGCCCCAACGTCGCCACTGCCGCCTTGTCCCTGGACAACACCGAGGTCGGCCAGTCGCGTCTCTACCAAGACGACGGTCTGTACGTGGGCGAGCACTGATGTCCACGAGATTCTTGATCATCGGCGGGGGCCCCGCCGGCAACGTCGCTGCCACCACCGCTGCCCGCCTCGGCGCCGAGGTGGTGATGGTCGAGCGTGACGTCGTCGGCGGCGCCGCTCACCTGTGGGACTGCATTCCGTCGAAGTCGATGATCGCCACCGGCCGGGCAATCAGTCGCACCAGGGCGATCGGCGGGATGGGGCTCGCCAATGTCGACACCACGGTCGACGTCGACACGCTGACCGACCGCATCGAATGGGTGAAGAACACGATGCGCGACAACACGACGCAGCTCCTGGAGAGCCAGGGAGTCCGCATCCTGCGCGGCACCGGACGGTTCACCGGTCCGCACACCGCCGAGGTCGTGGGCCTGAACGGCAGCGAGACGATCGAGTTCGACGCCGCACTGGTCTCCACCGGGTCGCGGCCGCGAATCCCCGAGTGGTGTCATCCCGACGGTGAACGGATCCTCACCACACGCGACTGCTACCCGCCGAAGATCTTCCCCGAGAGCATCACCGTCGTCGGCTCCGGTGTCACCGGTGTGGAGTTCGTGCACATGTTCTCGTCGTTCGGTTCGAAGGTCACCCTCGTCGTGAGCCGCCAGCAGGTGCTCCCCGGCAAGGACCCCGAAGTGGCTGCCGTGCTCGAAGAAGAGTTCATGCGTCGCGGCGTCAAGCTGCTGATGGGTGCACGCGCCGAATCGATCGAGCGCACCGACGACTCGGTCACCGTTCGCTGCGACGACGGCCGTTCGGTCACCTCGACCCACGCGGTATTGGCGATCGGCTCGATCCCGAACACCGAGGACATCGGGCTCGAGGCTGCGGGGGTCACCGTGAACGACTGGGGCTACGTCGACATCAACCAGCACTGCGTCAGCAACGTGGCCCACATCTTCGCAGCCGGTGACATCAGCGGCAAGCTGCCGCTGTCGTCGGTGGCATCGATGCAGGGACGCAAGGTCGCCGAACACATCATGGGCGGTCATACCCGCAACCATCGCCACCTCGACTACGACAAGGCCGCGTCGGCGATCTTCACCGAGCCCGAGATCGCCGATGTCGGTCTTGCCGAGGCCGAGGCGTTCAGTTCCGGTCGCAAGATCCGCGTGACGAAGGTGCCGTTCTCATCGACCGCGAAGGCGATGATCAACAACGACACCAAGGGGTTCGTGAAGATCATCTCCGACCCGGCCACCGGTGAAGTGCTCGGTGGCTCGATCGTCGGACGTCAAGCGGCCGAGCTGATCTCGGTGATCGCCGTCGCGGTCACCGCCGGGCTGACGGTGACCGATCTGGCCGAAAGCATCCTCGTGCACCCCGCCCTGAGCGAAGCCCTCTCCGAAGCCGCCGAGTGAGTGTTACTCATGGTGTCTGACACCATGAGTAACAGCTATTCGATGACGGCGAGGATGTCGCCGCCACCGACCGTGTCGCCGGCAGCGACCTTGATCTCCTTGACCGTGCCCGCCTTCTCGGCGTTGATCTGGTTCTCCATCTTCATGGCTTCGAGCACCACGATGCCGGCGCCGATCTCGACGGCCTGACCGACCTCGACGAGCACCTTCACGATGGTGCCCTGCATCGGTGCCTCGACCGAGCCCGAGGCGACCGCACTGCCGCCTCCCGAGCCGGAACTGTGCTTCTTCTTCTTGGCCGCTGGTGCGCCGGCAACGGCCACAGTCGTCGTTTCCGGCACCCACATCTTGACATCGAAGCGCTTGCCGTTGACCTCGACGGTCGTCGACCGCAACACGCGCGGCTCGGCATCAGGGTCGTCGGTGTCGGGTGCGGTGCTCTCGGCCTTGCCGCCGATACCGGTGAGGTCGAGCACTTCTTCGACCCACTTCGTCGAGTGCGTGACCGCAGCGAAGTCGGGATGCTTGAGGATGGCAAGGTCGGCGGGAATGGTGGTGGCGACCCCTTCGACCACCAGTTCGTCGAGCGCCCGGATGGTGCGGGCGATGGCGACCTCGCGATTGCGGCCCCACACCACGAGCTTGCCGACGAGGTTGTCGTAGTACTGGCTGATCTCGTCGCCGGACATGTAGCCCGAATCGAAGCGCACACCGAAGCCGTCCGGCGCCACCAGCTTGGTGATCGGACCCGGCGACGGTAGGAACTTGCCCTCGGCGACGTCCTCGGCGTTGATGCGGATTTCGATCGAGTGGCCGCGGCGGGCAGCGTCGACCTCAGCCTGCGTCATCGGCAGTTCCTCGCCGGCGGCGACACGGATCTGCCACTCTACGAGATCGATGTCGGTGATCATCTCGCTGACCGGATGCTCGACCTGGAGCCGGGTGTTCATCTCGAGGAAGAAGAAGTCGCCGTCCTGGAAGATGAACTCGACCGTGCCGGCGCCGTAGTAGCCAACGGCCGTCGCAGCCTTCACCGCGGCCTCACCCATTGCCTGTTCGACACCAGCGGGCAGGTTCGGTGCCGGTGCCTCCTCGACAAGCTTCTGGTGTCGGCGCTGGGCAGAGCAGTCTCGCGACGAGATCCACACGCAGTTGCCGTGCTTGTCGCCGACCAACTGGATCTCGACGTGGCGCGGCCAGGTGAGATAGCGCTCGACGTACACCTCGTCGCGCCCGAAAAAGGCCTTCGCCTCGCGCTGCGCGCTGGCCATGGCGTCGTCGACGTCGGCTTCGGCCTGAACCACCTTCATACCGCGGCCGCCACCGCCGAAGGCCGCCTTGATGCACACCGGCCAGCCGAACTCGTTGCCGAATGCCTTGATGTCGTCGGGGCCCTTCGCGAACTCGGTCGTGCCGGGCACCACGGGGGCGCCGCCGCGGATGGCGGCGAGACGGCTGGAGACCTTGTCGGACATCTCGTCCATGGCAGTCGCCGGTGGGCCGATGAACTCGACGCCCATCTCGGCGATTGCCCGGGCGAAGTCGGCGTTCTCGGAGAAGAACCCGTAGCCGGGATGTACCGAGTCGGCGCCGCTCTGCTTGATCACGTCGAGCATCACGTCGGTGTTGATGTAGCTCTCGGCCGCAGTCTGCCCACCGAGGGCATAGGCCTCGTCGGCGAGACGCACGTGCAACGAGTCGCGGTCGAGTTCGGAGTACACCGCCACGGTGGGGATGCCCATCTCGCGGGCGGCGCGGATGACTCGGACGGCAATTTCGCCACGGTTGGCGATCAGGATCTTCTTGAGCACGGATGCCAATGTAGGGGCCGTGGTCACCGACGGAGACATCTGGGGTTCGATGGTGTGGCCGGCGGGCTGGGACGTGCGCCATGTCGTCGAGACCGGGAGCACGAACGCCGATCTCGTCGCTGCAGTCGAGGCGGGCACAGCGACCAGCCGTACCGTGCTCGCAACCGACCATCAGACGGCCGGCAGGGGACGGCTCGATCGACGATGGGATGCCCCGCCAGGCGCCAACCTGCTGGTGTCGATCGTCGTCGCTCCGATTCCCGACGTTCCCGCCGAGGTGACCCACCGGGTCGGCCTCGCGGCCGTGGCTGCGGTCAGGCGATTCGTTGCGGGCGACGTCGCCCCGGCAGTTGGCCTGAAGTGGCCGAACGACGTGCTGCTCGAAGGTCGCAAACTCGCCGGGATCCTGGCTCAGCGCGTGCCCGGCCACGATGCCGTCGTCGTCGGGATGGGCCTCAACGTCGGCTGGTCGCCCGCCGATGCAGCCGCGCTCGCACCGCACGCACACGACCCCACCGTCACGCCCGCTCGACTGCTTCGGGCGCTGCTGGAGGAACTCGATGGGCTGTCCACCGACATCTCGTCGCACTACCGCGATGCATTGATCACGATCGGCCAGGCGGTTCGAGTGGAACTGCCCGGCGACTCTGCTGCACTCCATGGTCGCGCCGTCGATGTCGACGACGGAGGGCGGCTCGTCGTGATCGATGCGGATGGGGAGCGGCACGCGCTCGACGTCGGCGACGTCGTGCACGTCCGGGCGGCGTCGGGTGAGAGTCCGGTGTGAGACCGAGATCACGCCGAGGTGCCGTAGCGGCCCGCTGATGCACCACTAGCGTCGAGTGCCATGTCCGCCCCCGGCCGCCCCCGTCGGCGAAGCTCGGCGCCCGTGGCGCTGGTGCTCGCGATCGTCGTCGGCGCGGTTGGAGCGTTCGGGGTGATCCGGGCCGCCAACGCTCGGACCGGCAACATCGAACGCATCGAGGGCCTCGAACTGGCCCTCACCCCGCAGGACGGCCCGGCCCAGAACTATCTGTTGATCGGCTCGGACACCCGCGAGAACGCCGACCCGAACGACCCCGATTTCGGGAGCATCGGCGACACCAACGCCGTGTCGGGTCGGCGATCCGACACGATCATGATCCTGCGGCAGGAAGCCGACGGCAACGGCGCCTCGATCGTCAGCCTGCCACGCGACCTGTGGGTGAACATCGCGGGTCGTGGCAGCCCGAACCGGATCAACTCGGCGTACAGCGACGGCACCGACGTGCTGGCCTCCACGATCACCCAGGAACTCGGCATCCCGATCAACCACGTCGTCGACATCGACTTCAACGGCTTCAAGGACCTCGTCGACGCGACGGGTGGCACACAGGTGTGTTTCCTGTATCCGACGCGCGACGAGAACACCGGGCTCGACCAGCAACCCGGCTGCCATGTGCTCGACGGGTTGCAGTCGTTGCAGTACGCCCGCAGCCGCTACTACGAGGAGTTCCGTGACGGCGAGTGGCGCACCGACCCGCGATCCGACCTCGGTCGTATCGAACGTCAGCAGAGCTTCCTGCAACAGGCCGCCGACGCCACGATCGACAAACTTCAGTCCGACCCGTTCCTCGCGTCCGAGCTGATCACCGCGGGGACCGCAGCGGTGCGCATGGATCCCGGGCTCGATCCCGTTGCGGCTGCCGGCACGTTACGCAAGGCGTTCAGCACCGGGCTGAACAAGTATCAGCTCCCGGTCTCGGGTGTCACCAAGGAGGGCAACGCCGTCCTGGTACTCGATCCCGGCGCCGAACCGATCCTCGACTACTTCCGCGGGGTCGGCCCACCACCACCGATCCCCTCATAGGCGGCGGGACCGCCAGCGAGGCTCTACACTCCGGGCCGTCATGAAGGCACTCATTCTCGCCGGCGGTGCCGGTACGCGGCTGCGGCCGATCACCCACACCCGGGCCAAGCAGTTGGTCCCTGTGGCCAACACCCCGATCCTGCACTACGGCATCCGTTCGATGGTCGCTGCCGGCATCACCGAACTCGGTGTCATCGTCGGCGACACCAGCGACGAGGTGATGGCCGACCTCGGCGACGGATCGAAGTTCGGCGCGTCGATCACGTTCATCCCCCAGGACGAGCCGCTCGGGCTCGCCCATTGCGTGTTGATCGCCCGCGAGTTCCTCGGCGACGACGACTTCGTCATGTACCTGGGCGACAACCTGCTCGAACAGGATCTCCAAGCGTTCGTCGCAGCGTTCATGCAGGCACGCGAGGGCGAGCATCCGCCGTCGGCGCAGATCTTGCTGAAGGAGGTCACCGACCCCCACCGCTTCGGGATCGCCTCGCTCGATGCCGACGGTCATGTCGAGCATCTCGTGGAGAAGCCCGCCGACCCGCCGTCGAACCTGGCGCTGGTCGGTGTGTACCTCTTCGATCCCGAGATCCACGAAGCCGTGGCGGCGATCGAGCCGTCAGAGCGCGGCGAGTTGGAGATCACCGATGCCATCCAGTGGCTGATCGACCATGGCCGTCGTGTCCGCACCGAGATCCTCACCGGCTGGTGGATCGACACGGGCAAGCTGACACCGCTGCTGGAAGCGAACCGCCTGATCCTCGAGACGATCGCCACGCGTATCGACGGCACGGTCGACAGCGAGTCGTTCATCGACGGGCGGGTCGTCGTCGAGGCGGGCGCCGAGATCATCAACTCGACCATTCGCGGCCCGGTGGCGATCGGGCCGGGCACGAAGATCATCGACAGCTTCATCGGGCCGTTCAGTGCGATCGGTGCCGACTGTGTCGTGCGCCAGTCCGAGATCGAGCACTCGGTCGTGATGGAACGCAGCCAGGTGATCGACATCCCCCGGCTCGAAGACAGCCTGATCGGTAGCGACGCCGTCGTGTCGCGCACCAAACGCAAGCCCCGCGCGATCCGCTTGATGGTCGGCGACCACTGTCAGATCGACGTCGAATAGTCCGCGAGTAGGAGAGATCACCGATGCCCGACATCACCGAGTCCGAACACATCGCCGGCGTGTACGTCGTCGAGCCGACCATCCACGGCGACCAGCGTGGCCTGTTCATCGAGACCTACCGCCGCGAGTGGATCCCTGGTGCCCGCGAGATGATCCAGAGCAACCGGGCCAACCGCCAGCAGGGAGCGCTCGTCGGCCTCCATTACCACCTGCACCAGAGCGATTACTGGTACATCCCGTTCGGTACTGCGCGCGTCGTGCTCCACGACCTGCGCGAGGGCGGCCCGACCGACGGAGCCACGCACTGCCTCGACCTGTCGGGCGAGAACCACATGGGCGTGTACATCCCGCCTGGGGTCGCCCACGGCTTTGCCGCACTCACCGACATGGTGATCACATACCTGGTCGACGGCTACTACAACGCCGCCGACGAACTCGGTGTGGCGTGGAACGACCCGGTGCTCGACGCCGACTGGGGCGTCAGCGACCCGATCCTGTCCGAGCGCGACCAGCAGAATCCGCTGCGCGCCGACATCCCCGCCAACCGTCGGCCGTACTGGCCGATGCGCACCTGAAGACCATTCTGGAGAGAGCCACCCCTATGAAGCTGTTCGTCACCGGCGCCGCCGGGTTCATCGGATCGAACTACGTGCGCCACGTGCTCGCCACCACCGACCACTCGGTCACGATCTACGACTCGCTCACCTACGCCGGCAACCTCGAGAGCATCCGCGACGTGCTCGACGATTCCCGCGCCGAGTTCGTGCACGCCGACATCTGCGACGCCGACGATGTCGCCCGCGCGATGGACGGCCACGACGCCGTGGTGCACTTCGCCGCCGAGAGCCACGTCGACCGTTCGATCGCGGACGGCTCGACGTTCGTGCGCACCAACTGCATGGGCACCAACGTGCTGTGCGATGTCGCCAACATGGTTGGGATCGGAACGTTCCTCCACATCTCCACCGACGAGGTGTACGGGTCGGTCGAGGAAGGGTCGTCGATCGAGACCGACATCCTCGCCCCCCGCTCGCCGTACTCGGCGGCCAAGGCCGGCTCCGACCTGATCGCGCTGTCGTACTTCTCCACCTACGGCCTGCCAGTCGTGGTCACGCGCTGTTCGAACAACTACGGGCCGTACCAGTTCCCCGAGAAGGTGATCCCGCTGTTCACCACCAACCTGCTCGACGGCAAGCAGGTGCCGCTGTACGGCGACGGGCTGAACGTGCGCGACTGGATCCACGTGGAAGACCACAACATTGCCGCCCACCTCGTGCTGGAATCCGGCACGCCTGGTGAGATCTACAACATCGGCGCGGGCAACGAGGTCACCAACGTCGACCTCACGCATCTCCTGCTCGAGTTGTGCGGTCGCGACGAGTCGTTCATTCGGCCTGTCGAGGACCGTCTCGGTCACGACCGCCGCTACTCGGTCAACATCGACAAGGTCAGCGCACTCGGCTGGTCGCTGTCGCGCACGTTCGACGACTCCCTCGCCGCGACGGTCGAGTGGTACCGCGACAATCGCGACTGGTGGGAACCGCTGAAGGCCAAGGCCGGGCTCTGAGCCGCTCGAACCGATGAAGGTCGTCATCACCGGCGCCGCCGGCCAGCTCGGCGTGGATCTGGTGGAACACTGCACAGCGATGGGCGACGACGTCGTCGCAGTCGATCGATCATCGCTCGACATCACCGACGCTGCTGCGGTTCGGGAGCTGCTGTCGTCGGTTCGTCCCGATGCGGTCGTCAACGCGGCCGCGTACACGGCGGTCGATGCGTGTGAGACCAACGAGGCAGCCGCCTATGCCGTCAACGCCGACGCGGTCGGGTTCCTGGCTGCCGCAAGCGACGACGTCGGCGCGCACCTCGTGCACGTCAGCACCGACTATGTGTTCGACGGCACCCTCGACCGCCCGTATCGGGAAGACGACCCCACCAATCCGCAGTCGGTGTACGGACAGTCGAAGCTCGCCGGCGAGATCGCTGCCGGACCGAACACAACGATCGCCCGCACGTCGTGGGTATGCGGCGAGCACGGGAACAACATGGTCAAGCTGGTGCTTCGGCTCGCTGCGAACCCCGAGCAGTCGCTCGCCTTCGTCGAGGACCAGCGAGGCCACCCCACCTTCACCGCCGACCTGGCTCCCGCATTGCGCCAGCTCGCAGTCGACCGCCGATCAGGCGTCCACCACGTGACCAACCAGGGTGCGGTGAGCTGGTACGAGTTCGTCCGCGAGATCCTGGCCGCAGCCGGCGACGACCCGGATCGGGTGCGCCCGATTCCCAGCGCCGACCTCGATCCCCCCCGCCCGGCGCCGCGCCCGGCCAACAGCGTGCTCGACAACGCCGCCTGGAGCGCCGCTGGCTACGAACCGCTCCGTGACTTCCGCGAGCCCCTCGCCGAGCTGATCGCGAAGCTTGCCCCGCGCCGGGGTCAGACCTCGATCTGACCCCTGGCTCGGTGTCAGAGCCCGAGGAACCCTCGAGCCGAAGGCATCCCGTGAATCTCGATGTCGTCGCGTCGGATCGTCTCCCAGTGCGTCCGTGGCATCCGGTAGCCGATCAGTTCGTCGGGCTCGTCACGTCGGAGCTCGCGTCGCCGACCCTCTTCGACATAGCCGAGCGACCGGGTCACCCCGAGCGATGCGGTGTTGTCATGCCACAACCCGGTCTGAGCGAACTCGGCGTCGAGGCCATCGAAGCCCAACGCGAGGCATGCCATCCGCATCTCCTTGCCGAGGCCATGGCCCTGGAACTCGCGTCCGAGCCATGAACCAGTCTGGAATTGGCGCAGGGTCGCGAAGTGCTTGGCACCCAGGTCGCAGCTGCCGATCACGGCTCCCTCGACGATCACCGCGAACTGGAGGTTCCATGTGGTCGGCTCGATGTCGGAGCGCGTCCGCGCGTAGAACCGCATCGCTTGCTGCTCCATCTGTGGCGACGGCAAGTCGGTCCACGGAACCATGAACGGCATCACCGCCGGGTCGTGGATCCCACGCTTGGCCACGGCGACCAGTTCAGCGGCGAGCGCATCGTCGAGGTACCGCAGCGTGAGACGCGGCGTCGTGACTTCGAGATCGAACAGTGGCCAGTGATCGTTCGGCATCGGGTCAGTGTCACAGACCTCTACCATCGCTGACGTGGGGTTTTCGCGAGCTGAACTCGAGTCGTTCATCGACGCGGCGGTTCCCGACCTCGTCGGGCCGGGGTTGCGGCTGCTGTTTGTCGGCATCAACCCCGGGCTCTGGACCGCCGCCACGCAGACCCACTTTGCCCACCCGGGTAACCGCTTCTACCCAGCTCTGTTGGAAGCCGGGATCATCGTGCGGCCGATCGATCGGGGCGTCGGCATGACCGACCTCGATCGGCGCTCGCTGATCGGCCGTGGCATCGGGATCACCAACGTGGTCCATCGGGCGACCGCCAAGGCGTCAGAGCTGAGCGGGGACGAGCTTCGCTCCGGTGGTCACCAGCTCCGAGTCTTCGTCCGCGCTCATGCGCCCGCCGTCGTTGCCGTCGCGGGGATCACTGCGTACCGCATTGCGTTCGGACTGTCCAGCGCGACGACGGGGGAGCAGCCCGAACGGTTCGAGGGGTCGCGGCTCTTCGTGGTGCCGAACCCCAGCGGCCTCAACGCCCACGACACCACCTCCAGCCTCGCCGAGTCGTACGCCGAGGCCGCCCGCGCGGCTGGCATCCTCCCCGAGCGATGAGTTTCCGCGCGACCTGTCCGCGCGAAGACTCATCGCTTGGCGAACCGGTTCCGAGCGATGAGTTTCCGCGCGACCTGTCCGCGCGAAGACTCATCGCTTGGCGGGGGTGGGTCAGCGGGGTATCGGCATGGGCGAGGCATCGGTCGATCGTGGCTCGCAGCCGGTGCTCGAAGTCCATCGTCGACGGCGGGTGGTCGTGGCGAAGCCATTGCGCCGGCGCCTACAGCCGCCATGATGGATCCGGTGGACTCCCCGGCGCGATCCGACGACAGCCCGACGCGGCCGATCCGAGTTGCGTACTCCGTCGAGCAGTGCTGGCATCCGAGCCCCGGCGGCACTGCGATCGCTGCCCTCCGGATCGCCCGCGAGCTCGAACGCCTGCCCGCCGACGTCGAACTCCATCTCGTCGCGGGCAAGCACCCGGTCGCGCCGGTCGCCGAGTTCCGGCCGAGCGGACAGGTGGCGATGCTCCCGCTCGCGCGCCCCGTCCTGTACGAAGCCTGGACGCGGCTCAACTGGCCCAAGGTCGAATCGGTCACCGGCGAGATCGACGTCGCACATGCGACCGGACTCGTCCCATGTGGCACCGCTGCGCCGCTGGTGGTGACCGTCCACGACCTCGCATTCCTGCACGACCCGGCGAAGTTCTCGAAACAGGGTGTGCGCACGATGAACCGGAGCCTCGCGGCGATCGTCCGTCGGGCCGATCGCGTGATCTGCTCCAGTGAGGCAACACGACGCGACTGCGTGGCTGCGGGCATTGCCGCCGAACGACTCCGGCTCGTTCCGCTGGGTGTCGACATCGTCGCCGTCTCCGACGACGACATCGAACGAGTTCGACGCCGATACCTGCTGCCGTCAGAGTTCGTGCTGTTCGTCGGAACGTTCGAGCCGCGCAAGAACCTCGCCCGTCTCGCCGACGCCATGCGTCACCCAGGCATGCCGGGGCCGCTGGTGGTCGCCGGGGCCGACGGCTGGGGTGATGTCGGTGTGGTCGATCACGGCGACACGGTGTTCCTCGGGTTCATCCCCGATGCCGACCTGGCGCCCCTGTATGCGGCCGCGACCGTGTTCGCCTACCCGAGTGAACGAGAGGGATTCGGGTTGCCGGTGGCGGAGGCGATGGCCCAGGGCGCGGCGGTGGTCACGAGCTCGGGCACCTCGACCGAGGAGGTGGCGGGCGGAGCGGCGGTCCTCGTCGACCCGTTCGACGTCGACGACATCGCTCGCGGCGTCATCGAGGCAGCCGACCGGCGTAGCGAACTCGCCCTGGCCGCACGACAGCGGGCCGACGAACTGACCTGGGAGCGGTCGGCCCGACGCACGCTCGCCGTCTACCGTGAACTCGCCGCATGATCGATGACCCGACCCAGCCGAGTAGCACCGGGGCGGCGCCGAGGCAACGGTCTCCGATCGAGGTGGCCGTCAACCTGCTGTGGTGCGTGCCGGGGGAGGTCGGCGGTTCCGAGCAATACCTCGTGCGCCAACTCCTCGGCCTCGCATCCCAGCCGACGCCCGTCGTGGCGACGCTGTACTGCCTGCCCTCGTTCGTGGAGGCACATGCCGAGCTGGCGTCGTTCCATCCGATGGTCGCTGCGTCCGTCAGTGGTGCCAGCCGACCACGCCGCGTCCTCGCCGAACACACCTGGCTGCGCCGACGGACGCTCCACGCTGACGTCGTCCACCATGGCGGCGGTACGACCCCGTCCGTCGGCCGCCGCCCGATCGTGCTCACCATTCACGATCTGCAGTACCTCACCCATCCCGAGTACCTCACCCCGACCAAGCGGCGCTACCTCGAACGCGCGATTCCGAGTTCGGTCGGGCGGGCCGCCGTTGTTGCGGTCCCGACCGAGTACGTCCGAAGCACCGTGGTCGAGGCGTACGGCACCGACCCGGATCGCGTACTGGTCGTTCCCCATGGCGTCGAGGCGTCGCTCGGGAGCGAAGCACCATCGGCGCTCGAACTGCGCCGCCGGTACGGCATCGGTTCCGGCAGGATGATCGTGTATCCAGCGATCACCCATCCCCACAAGAACCATCGGTTCCTGCTGGAGCTGATGGCCCGGCACTGGACCGACCCGGATCTGCGACTCGTGTTGCTGGGCGGGCAGGGTTCGGCCGAGGCCGAGGTGGCCGCCGACATCGCCCGGCTCGGACTCGGGCATCGGGTGGTTCGCCCTGGTCGCGTTCCCGATGCGCATCGCGACGGGCTCGTCGCGACGGCAGACGCGCTCGTCTTCCCGAGTGAGTACGAAGGGTTCGGGGCGCCCGTGGTGGAAGCGATGTCGCTCGGAACGCCGGTGGTCTGTTCCGACCAACCGGCGCTCGCCGAGGTTGCCGGCGACGCCGGCCTGGTCCTCCCACTCGCCCTCGAGGCCTGGGCCGGCGCGCTCGACGTGATCGCTGATCGCACCGACGACATGCGTGCGGCGGGT
>JBBQEU010000060.1:0-20629 GCA_038321235.1 Acidimicrobiales bacterium
CATCAGCCTCTCGCTGAAGGCCACCCAGCAGGATCCGTGGCAGGAGTTCGCCGAAGGCCACCAGGTCGAGCAGCTCGTCTACGGCCGGGTCACCAAGCTCGTCCAGTTCGGTGCGTTCGTCCAGGTCGGCGAAGGCATCGAAGGTCTGGTCCACATCTCGGAGATGTCGGCACACCACGTCGACAGCCCCGAGCAGGTCGTCACCCCCGGCGAAGAGCTGTGGGTGAAGATCATCGATCTCGACCTCGCCCGCCGTCGCATCTCACTGTCGATCAAGCAGGCCGCCGAAGGTGGCGAACTTGCCGCCGAGTACCGCGAGCACTTCGAGGTCGACTCTGCTGGTAACTGGGTGCAGGGCGAAACCTCTGCCGAAGCCGAAGCCGCATGGTCCGAGTACTACGGCGAAGGTGGCGAAGGAGCTGGCGAGGCTGGCGGCGACGCCGACGCAGCACCCGCTGTCGAGGTGGCCGATGAGTCTGCCGCCGACGAAGCGCCCGCTGTCCAGGTGGCCGACGAAGCATCCGCCGACGAACCACCCGCCGACGAACCACCCGCCGACGAAGCACCCGCCGACGAAGCACCCGCCGACGAACCATCCTCCGACGAAGCGCCCGCCGACGAACCATCCTCCGACGAAGCACCCGCCGACGAACCATCCTCCGACGAAGCACCCGCCGACGCTGCTGCCGACGAGACTCCCGCTGCGGAGGAAGATCCGGCCGGGTGATCCTGGTCGGTCTGACCGGAGGAATCGGCGCGGGCAAATCGACCGTGTCGGCGATGCTCGCCGAGCGAGGCGCAGCGATCGTCGACGCGGATCAGATTGCTCGTCAACTCCAGGCGCCGGGTAGCCCGGTGCTCGACGCCATGGCCGAACGTTTCGGTCGACACATCATCGGCGACGACGGCGTGCTCGACCGCGCTGCGGTCGCCAAGATCGTGTTCAACGACGAGGCCGCACTGGCGGATCTCAATGGCATCGTCCACCCTGCGATGCAGTCGGAGATCCAACGCCAGATCGACGAGCAGCGAGGGTCCGGTCGGGTGGTCGTTCTGGACTTCCCGTTGCTCGGCGAGAACCCGCGCAAAGGTCTGGCCGCCACGATCGTTGTGGACATCCCCGTCGACGTTGCCGTGCAACGGCTCGTCGGACAACGCAGCATGGACGAAGTCGACGCTCGGGCGAGGATCAACAGCCAGTTGAGCCGGGAAGAACGCCTGGCGACAGCGACCCATGTGATCGACAACGGGGGCGATCGCGACTCGTTGACCGCCCAGGTCGATCAACTCTGGGAACAACTGCTGGCGCTCCCACCGAACACCGACACCGTCCAGTAGGAAACCAACTCTGGGTCGGGGGTCGGGGAACCTGTCGTCAGGGCAGCATCGAGAGTGCCATGTCGACGACCGGTACGTCGGGTGAAGGTGTCGACTCGTAGTGCGCGAGGTGATCGTCGCCGAGGTCGCCGAAGGCCAGGTTGACGAGTTCCCAATACGATTGCCGGATGCCCGCATGTCTGCGATCGCGGGCCTCCTCGTAACGTTCGATGGCGCTCGGTCGTGGGACGTACGTCAGAACCCGCCCGGCTCGAACGCCATGAAGGCGATCGTCGACTCGGATCCGGTCGGTCACGTCGGTGCGTTCGTAGTCGCGCTCGCGCCAATCGAGCTGAGCAAGTTCGTTGGCGGTGACCCGCACGATCACGCCGTTGCAGATCTCGGTGTCGGCGACCACCAGGCCGAGCGACACGACCAGTCCCTGCGTCACGGCCACACCCTCGTGGTGCCAGTCGCCGCGCAGGTGCAACGAGCCGTAGTTCCACCGTCGCCCGTAGCCATCGAGATGGGCGACGGCGACGTCGCCGGCAGCGACGGGGCGTCCGATGGTGGTCGCCATCGACACCGGCGAGACGAGCGAGCCGTAACCGAAGACCCAGATGTCGCCGTTCACGAGCTGGCAGGAGTTGATGCCCGCTCGGCGAAATACCGCTCGACGGTCGCGGTGAGCAGGCGTACACCGATTGCGATTGCGCGTTCGTCGACGTCGAAATGGCCGGCATGCAGATCCAGCGTCGGACCGTCTGGTACGCGTACGCCCAGGCGGACGTAGGTGCCGGGCACCTCGCGTGTGAACCATGCGAAGTCGTCTCCGCCCCAGCTCTGTTGCACGGCCTCGACCGCGTCGGCTCCGAATGCAGCGACGGCCGCATCGTTGACGAGGCCGGTGACGTCGGCATCGTTCACCACCGGCGGGACACCATGGGTGTAGTCGACCGTCAACTCGGCTCCAGATCCCTCGATGAGCGCACGGAGTTCGTGCTCGACCACGCCGGGGAGCTGGTCCCACACGGGGATCGACGGCGTGCGGATCGACGCCTTGAGTACGCAGTGGGTGGGGATCACGTTGGCGGCATCTCCGGCGTGGATCGCCCCGAACACCAACTTGACCAACCCGGCATGATTCCCGGCGTGGTTCCCGGCATGGTCATGATCGAGGTGAGCGACGCGAGCGGCAACTCGGCCGGGCAGGTCGGCGACGATGCGAGCAGCGAGCGTCACGAGGTCGACGGTCAACTCCGGTCGAGCCGTGTGGCCGCCTGGACCTGACAGCGTGACAACGGCCATATCGGCTGCTGACGAGATGGCACCGGCCTTCAGCCCGATCACGCCGACGTCGAGCTTCGGCTCGCAGTGCAGACCAACGATTGCGTCCACGTCGGCAAGGCCGTCGTCGGCGATGACGTCGAGCGCGCCGCCGGGGACGCGTTCCTCTGCCGGCTGAAAGATGAACCGGACCGGTCCCGGGAGTTGGTCGCGGTGGTGGGCGAAGTACAGCGCCGTGCCGAGCACGATGGCGGTGTGTACGTCGTGGCCGCAGGCATGCGACACGCCGGGTACCTGGCTTCGATATGCAACGTCCTTCTCGTCGGCCATCGCCAAGGCGTCGAGATCGGCGCGCAGGGCAAGGCGACCGCAGGCTGCGTTGCGGTCATCGGAGGAGTCCCCGTCCGGGTCGGCGTCGCATACCAGGCCGGTTCCGGCGGCGAGACGGCGTGGTTCGAGCCCGGCAAGCGCGAGGCGCTCGAAGACCAGGTCCGTACTCGCCTGCTCGTCTCCGCTCAGCTCCGGGTGGGCGTGCAGATTGCGTCGCAGCGCGACCAGACCTTCACCGTGCTCTTCGAGCCACCGGTCGATTGCGTCAGGGCCGAGCGTCCCGCGCGTGGCCGCCAGGTCGGTCATCGCGTGGTCGGGGTGCCGGTGATCGTGTCGGCAGCGAGTTCGGCGGCGAGGTGGTGGACCACGTCGGCGAGCGTACCGCCGGCCTCGACGACCCGCCGCTGGCGCTGGGTGCCCGTTCCGGCCTCGAAGAGCACCTCGAGGTCCGCCAGATGACCGAGAGTGCCGAGATCTTCGGCCACTGGTCGCACGTCGCCGAGCAATTCGGTCACCAGTTCGCGAACGGGTCGGCGGTCAGGGTGGCCGGTGTCGGGATGCTCGACGATCAGGTTGGCGTCGATGCCGTACCGGGCGGCGAGCCAGCGGTTCTCGCGAGTCGTCCATTCGCGAGGCGGTGGCGGTAGGGAGTGGTCGTCGATGCGCCGTTTCGTCCACTCGACGAGGGTCTGGGCGAGCGCCGCGAGCGCGATGGTCTCGCGCACGGTCGGGGTGGCGTCGCACATCCGGAGTTCGACGGTGCCGAAGTCGGGATGGGGTCGGATGTCCCACCACACCTCTCGGATCGAAGAGATGCACCCGGACTCGATCAACGTCGACATGAATGCCTCGAAGTCGGCCCAGTTCGCCAGCGGCGGTGGAAGCCCGGCGGTGGGAAGCCCCTCGAATACCTTGGTGCGCGCCGATGCGAGCCCCGAGTCCTCGCTCTCGAAATACGGGCTCGACGACGACAAAGCCAGGAACAACGGATGATGACGCATCAGTTCGCCGATGATCCGGATTGCCCTGCCGCCGTCGGGAACGCCGACGTGCACGTGCATGCCGCAGATCAGCAATCGGCGCGCCGGCCATTGGAGGTCTTCGATCAGATCGAGGTATCGCTGCTGCGGGCTGACGAGTTGTTCACGGGCCAACCCGAACGGATGAGTGCCCGCGCTGACGAGTGTGAGTCCGCGGCATTCGGCACTGGCGCGCAGCTCCGCGATCGTCGCTCGCAAGTCATCTCCCGCCTCGGCGGGGGTCTCACACACGCCGGTGATGATCTCGACCGTGCTCTGGAACAGCTCGTGTTTGGCCTTCGGATGCTCGCCGCCGGGATGGTCGGCGCCCATCTCGGCGAGGATCTCGTTGGAGGCCGAGACCAGTTCGCCGGTCACAGCGTCGACGAGGTGGAGTTCCATCTCGACGCCGATGGTCGGTCGGGCATTCGGCGTGAAGTCGATGGTCATGTCACCACGCCAGCGTCGTCTTCCCGCCCGGTCAGCGGTACTTCTCGATGGCTTCCGCGATCTGCTCGGGCGTGGTCGGCGGAGCGAACCGTTCGACCACGTTGCCCTGTCTGTCGACGAGGAACTTCTCGAAGTTCCAGGTGATCTCGCTGCTGTCACCGTCCCCGGGCTGTTCGGCCTTGAGCCACTGGTAGAGCGGCGCCGCCCCGTCACCATTGACCTCGATCTTGTGGAACATCGGGAACGTGACGTCGAACTTGGACGTCACGAACTCGAGGATCACGTCATCGGAACCCGGTTCCTGGGCGCCGAACTGGTTGCACGGGAATCCGAGCACCGTGACGTCGTCGTTGTCTTCGTGGAGCGCACGCAGACCTGCGTACTGAGGCGTGAGGCCTCAAGCGCTCGCGACGTTGACGATCAGACAGATCTGGCCCTCGAACTGATCGAACGACACGTCGTCGCCGGTGATCGAGGACATCTCGAACTCGTGGAAGTTTGACATCGGCGGCACCCTAGCCGCCACGGGTCATTCAGTGCTACGGATGGACCGTCATGACGAATCATCGTCGGAAGTTCTACGGCGGTGCACGGCTGCCACCGCCAGCGCCGAACGATGGCTGGACACGACGATGACGGCCGCGGTGCCGGCGAGCAGGAGGAAGAACTCCGTGCCGACATCCGCTGGATGATCACGGTGTCGCCCGGCACCGTGCGTTGCCCCAGCCCCTGAGCAAGTCGTTCGAGGGTCGGCAAGGGCAGTGGAGCCAGAAGGGAGACGTCGGCTCCCACCGACGAGGTGGCGAGGACCGCCGAGTCGAGCACGCCGAACGCCCGGCTCGTGAAGGTCTCGGCACTGCCTCGCTGGAGCAGGGTGCGGGTACCGATCTCCACCAATGCATCTCCCGCACCGAGCATGGCGATCAGTCCCATGATCAGGGCGATCTTCGAGGACTGGCCTCAAACCGGCCATGCCCATGTATCCGAGGATCGCTGCTGTGGCCGGTGTGGTCGCGACGTAGCGCAGGCCTTGCCGGGGGTCGACGACAGCGCGACGCTGAAGCCTGCGGCGGCGGTGTACACGGCGGCGAGGGAACCGATCACCTGCCGCGGTGACGATCGGAGCGCACAGTGCGGCCGGAACGAGTTGGGCCTCAACGGCCAGCCCGGTCGCCGACGCACCGCCCCGCTCGTACGCAACGACGAGCACGGTGACCCACACGGCGAACTCGACGGCCGACTGCGCGCAGACGATGGCGTGGAGGGTCCGGCCGCCCGGAAGCGCACCCGTCTCGACGGATGGACGCCGCGTCGTCTCGTTGGTCAACATCGCCCCTGACCCTGGGCGTCCTGAACCCCCTCGCCGTGAGATCGTGAACCGTCCCAACCGCAGTGACCGACGCTCCACCGCGGGGTGGGAGCCTGCGGATAGGATCCCTGCACCCATGTCCGCCGACCGAAAACGAAGTTGACGCCGTGCTGACTGCTCTCGGGTTGTTCGGTGTCGTTGCGCTGATCGCGGCAAATGGGTATTTCGTTGCCGTCGAGTTCGCGTTCGTCGCTGCCCGGCGCAGTCGATTGCTCGAGCAGGCAGACCAAGGTGATCGGCGTTCGAAACGAGCGGTCGACGTCCACAAGCGACTGAGTTTCATGCTGTCGGGTGCCCAACTGGGCATCACCGTCACCACCCTGCTGGTGGGTTTCATCGCCGAACCGGCGATCGCCTCGGTGATCGAACCCGTGCTCGTCGCGGTCGGCATTCCCGAGTCCGCGACGTTCGGAATCGCGCTGACACTCGCTCTGGTCTTGGCCACGATGGCGCAAATGGTCTTCGGTGAGCTCGCACCGAAGAACCTCGCGATTGCGAAGCCGGAAGCGGTGGCGCGATCGCTGGCGTCGTCGATGTGGCTCTTCCTGCGGCTCGCCGGTCCGATCATTCGGCTCTTCGACGGGGCCGCGAATCGGCTGTTGCGGTTGGTCGGCGTCGAACCGGTCGAGGAACTCCGTGGCGCAGTGTCGACCCAAGAGCTCGACCTGATCGTCGACTCCTCTGCCGAGAGCGGCCACCTCACCGAGAGCCAGGCGGCGTTGTTGGAGCGGGCGATCAACTTCGGAGAACTCGAGGCGTCGGACGCCATGGTCCCGTGGAATCGTGTGGTCACGATCGACGTCGATGCCACGGCCGCCGACCTGCGTGATCTCATGGCGTCGACACACTCACGGTTCCCGGTGGTCGACGTCGACGGGCAGGTGCAGGGCATCGTCCACGCAAAGGACCTGCTCGGCGTCGGTCGGGCCGATTACGACACGACCGTGGTGTCTCAGTTCTCGCACGAGATCCTCGCGGTCCCCGAGGCCGCAGGCCTGAACGTCGTGTTGGCCGAATTGCGCTCGCGTGCGACCGAGATGGCGATCGTGATCGACGAGTACGGCGGGCCCGCCGGCGTCGTGACCCTCGAGGACATCGTCGAAGAATTGGTCGGTGACATCGAGGACGAGTACGACCCGAGTGCACCCGGCGATCACGTCGAGACCGAACCCGGCGTGTGGTCGGTTGCAGCGTCGTCGCGTCCCGATGAGATCGAACGCATCACCGGCCTCGACCTCCCCGACGGCGAGTACGACACGGTGGCCGGTCTGGTACTCGACCGCCTCGAACGGATTCCCGAGGCGGGTGACTCGTTCACGGTCGATGGCATTCGCGTCGAGGTGCTCGACGTCGATGGATTTGCGATCGAGCGCGTCGAGCTTCGTGTGGATCCAGTGGCACTCGCTGGGCTCGGCGACGACAACGCTGACGACGCGGACGAGCCGCGACGCAAGGGCGAAGGCTGATGTTCGCTGCTGAGGCCGCCACGCAGGGGATCCAGGTGAACTGGGCCGGCATTGGTGTGGCGTTCGTGCTGCTGGCACTCAATGGATTCTTCGTCGCGGCCGAGTTCGCACTACTGGCGTCTCGGCGATCACGTATCGAGCAGCTCGCCGCTGACGGCGATCGTCGGGCCCGACACGCGTTGGCCGGCCTCCGCGAGCTCACGCTGATGCTCGCCGGGGCCCAACTGGGCATCACGATGTGTTCGCTCGGGCTCGGTGCTGTTGCGGAGCCGGCCGTTGCTGGAATCATCGAAGGTGTGCTCGGTGAGGCCTTCACCCTGTCGGATACCACGCGTCACGTCATTGCGTTCTCGATCGCATTGTCGATCGTGGTGTTCCTGCACATGGTGGTGGCCGAGATGGCACCGAAGTCATGGGCGATCGCACATCCGGAGAAGTCGGCGCTGCTGCTCGCCCGACCGTTCCGGTTCTTCGTCAGCCTGCTTCGTCCGCTCATTCGCCTACTCAACGGAATCGCCAACGTCACCGTCAAGGCCGTCGGTGTCGAACCGCAGGACGAACGAGCGCTGGCGCATTCACCGAGCGACCTGCTGTTGTTGATCGAGGAGTCAGCGGGTCACGGCGGCATCGCCGCCGAGGAGCACGAGCTGCTCGCTCGGTCGCTCGAGCTGTCCGGCCTCACCGCCGCCGATGCCATGACAGCGCGGCGCGACATCGTCGCCGTCGGTGCGGAGGTGACCGCCGACGTCATCGCCGCCGAGGCGCACCGGACGGGTCGAACTCGCGTGGTCGTGCACGAAGGTGATCTCGATCATGTCCGTGGTTTCGTACATGCCAAGGATGTACTGCGCCTCGCGAACGGCACGTGGACGTCCACACAGGCCGGTTCGCTTTCCCGCCCGATCATGGTGACGCCCGAACACCACGGTCTGGAGGATCTGCTGCTCGAGATGAGGACTCGACGTCAGCACATCTCGCTCGTGGTCGACGAACACGGGATGGTGCTCGGGCTCGTCACCCTCGAAGACGTGATCGAGGAGTTGATCGGCGACTTCGACGACGAGTCCGATCGCCGCCTCGGCGATGCCGAACTGCTCGACGATGGTGGTTGGCGGATTCCTGGCACGATGCGCGTCGACCTGTTCGAGGAGTGCACAGGCGTGGCGCTGCCCGAGGGCGACTGGCAGACGGTGGCGGGGTATGTCATCGACGAACTCGACGAGATCCCGGCGCAGGGCGAGTGCGTGCGCACCGAACTGGGCGAGTTCGAGGTGGTGGCGATGGACGGCTACGCCATCGAGACCCTGCACGTCCGCCTGGGTGACGTCGTCTTGAACGCCGTCGAGATCGCGGCAGACCAACAGGGCGATTGATCGCATGGCGTACCCGAGTCGGCTGCTGAACGACAACGAGACGGTCAGCGTCGACCTGCACCCTCACTGGTGGTTCCTCGTGGGGCCGACGCTGGCGATCCTCGCTGCGATCGTCGCTGGGATCGTGACGTTGCTCGCGACGAATCCCGACGACACGGTGCGGATCGCGGCCGGGTGGGCGACGATCGCGGCGATCGCGCTCAGCTCGCTCTGGCTGGTCCAACGGTATGGGCGCTGGACCACCACCCATTTCGTGATCACCAATCGTCGAGTCATCTTCCGCACTGGCCTGCTCACCAAGCGGGGGATCGAGATCCCACTCGACCGGGTGAACACGGTGCACTTCCACCAGAGCATCCTGGAACGGCTCGTGGGTGCGGGCGACCTGCTCATCGAGTCCGGTGGTGAGTCGGGTCAACAACGTTTCACCGACATCCGTCAACCCGACCGGGTGCAGCGGGTGATCCACGCCGAGATGGAAGCGCGCGACGCTCGTGGTCGCGACGGTGTGGTCGACGTCGCTGATCAGCTCGAGAAGCTGGAGGCGATGTTCGTTAGAGGCACACTCACCCCCGTCGAGTTCGAGCGCCAGAAGCGTCGGCTACTCGGGTCGTGAACGCGCGAGTCGTCAGCCTCGTGCCGTCGAGCACCGAGACGCTGCTGGCGCTCGGTGTCGACGTCGTGGCGTGCACGAAGTTCTGCGAGCAGCCCGGCCGGGTGACGGTGGGTGGCACCAAGAACCCTGACATCGACGCGATCGTCCAGTTGGCCCCGGATGTCGTTGTCCTCGACCGCGAGGAGAACCGGATCGAAGACCATGACACCCTCGTCGCTGCGGGCCTGCGCGTGTTCGTGAGCGACGTCCGCTCGGTCGACGCCGGAGTCGAGGTCGTCCGTGAGCTGGCTGAAGCAGTCGATGTCTCGACGCCTGCCATCGACCAGATTCCGTTGATCGATCCACCGATCCGTTCGCGCGTGTTCGTTCCGATCTGGCGGCGACCATGGATGTCGATCAACGCAGCGACCTACGGCGGCTCGCTCCTGCGGCGACTCGGTATCGAGTTGGTGACCGGCGGTGCCGACGTCGCATACCCGGCGATCGACCTCGACGACGTCGTCGCCAGCGCTCCCGATCTCGTCCTCGTGCCGAGCGAGCCCTACGACTTCACGGCGACGCACCTCGACGAACTCGCACGGGCTCTCCCATCTACCCAGATCCACAGGATCGATGGACAGGATCTGTTCTGGTGGGGTGTACGAACGCCTGGGGCTGTCTCCCGCCTGACCGAGTTCCTGGACGACGTCGAGTTGGCCAGATAGGTCATGAGCGAGGTCCCTGACGCCGGGGTCCGGCTCCTCGCATCGCCACGCTGACTCACACGTGGTGGGCGCCGCGTGCGGCGTGCACGACCCAACCGGAGGTGATCGAGCCCGGCTCGCAGAGGGCGACCACGCAGCCACCGAAGCCACCGCCGGTCATTCGGGCTCCGAAAACGCCAGGTGTCGCCGCCAACCGGCCCACTGCGGCGTCCATCGCCGGAGTCGACGTCTCGAAGTCGCCTCCCAGGCTCTCGTGCCCTCCCTTCATCAGCCGCCCCGCTCGGGCATAGTCGCCGTCCCCGAGCGCCGAGGCGAACGCACGCACACGTTCGTTCTCGGTGACGACGTGGCGGGCGCGCCGCCACGCGATGTCGTCGAGGTGGTGACGGGCCCGCTCGATGTCGTCGAGCGTGGCGTCACGGAGTGGGCCGATGATCGTCTCGGCGCGGCCGCACTCCGCAACTCGGTCGGCGTATGCCGAACCCACGAGTGTCCGGTGAGCGATGAACTCGACGACGACGTCGACGTCCGTGGGAATGGGAACCTGGGTGATCTCCAGGGTGTGGCAGTCGATCATCGTCGCGTGGCCCTCGGTCGCCGCAGCGATGCAGAGTTGGTCCATGATGCCGGTCGGCACGCCGGTGGCGGCGTGCTCGGCGCGTTGGGCAGCGAGCGCGAGATCGGTAGGTGTCCCGTCGAATCCGAGGGCCAGTCCGACGGCGCATTCGAGCGCTGCGCTCGACGACAACCCGGCGCCGGCAGGGATGTCGGAACGGATCGATCCAGTGAGACCGCTCACCGAGCCGATCTCGCGAGCCATCGCGGCGACGTAGCGAGCCCACGTCGGCGTGACCGCGCCGGGATCGTCGTTCACCGGGAGGGCAACATCGATCGCGCCCTGTTCGGCGTCGGAGGTCAGTTCGATCGTGGTGCCGCCTGGCTCGAACTCGATGGTGGTGCCCCGATCGATCGCCATCGGGAACACCAGGCCGCCGGTGTAGTCGGTGTGATCACCGATCAGATTCACCCGGCCGGGCGCATGTACCCGTTGCGTCGACGCCACGAGGACCACCGTAGTCAGCCGCTCCGTTTGTCGTTGGGCCGAATCGCTCTGCAACACTCGGCCGCATGCCACGTGCAGCGCTCTCGTCGGGGATCGAACTCGAGTACACCACGACGGGTGACTCATCGAAACCACCGCTCTTGATCGTCAACGGCTACACGAGTCAGCTCATCTCGTGGCAACGGGGGTACATCGAACAGCTTGTTGCACAAGGCGTGTTCGTCATCCAATTCGACAACCGTGACGTCGGGCTCTCGACCAAACTCGACGGACGGCATGTCTCGCCGGGCGCCGTTCTGACGGCCATCCTGAAGGGCGAGCCGATCCCGCCGGTTCCCTACACACTGTCGGACATGGCCGCAGACGGCATCGGACTGCTCGACCATCTCGGCATCGACCGGGCCCATATCGTCGGCAACTCGATGGGCGGCATGATCGTGCAGACCATGGCGATCGAACATCCTGAACGGATCGCCAGCGTCACGTCGGTGATGAGCAGCAACGGCGACCCCCGGGTCGGCAAGCCGACATCCGAAGCGCGCGAGGCGCTCCTTGCGCCGTCACCGCCCGATCGCGACGACTACATCGCCGCGTCGTTGAACTCGCGGATCTGGGCGTCGACGAAGTACTGCGACCTCGACTGGCTGCAGGAGTCGGCCGCCGCCCAGTACGACCGTTGCTTCTACCCCGAGGGGGCCACCCGCCAACTCGCAGCGATCTATGCGTCGGGAGACCGCAGCGAGGGCCTCTCCGCGCTCGAGGTGCCGATGCTGGTGATCCACGGCCGCGACGACACGCTGATCACGCCCGGGGGCGGCGAACGCACGGCGGAACTCGTCAGCGGCTCGCGCTACCTGTTGCTGTCCGACATGGGCCACGACCATCCAGCGCCGCTGTGGCCGGTGCTCGCCGAAGCAATCGGCGGACACGTCCGCACCAGCATGATCGACCAACCACTCACGAACCGGAGCTGACACCCATGACTGGACCACTCGAGGGCTACAAGATCATCGAGATCGCGGGCATCGGGCCCGGCCCGTTCGCCGCCATGTTGCTCGCTGACATGGGTGCGGAGGTGATTCGCGTCGACCGGGCCGCCGCCGTGCGGGGCCCTCTGCCCGAGGGTCCGCACTTCGACGTGTTGCTGCGAGGTCGCAAGAACGTGGCGATCGACCTCAAGCATCCCGACGGTGTCGAGGCGCTCTTGACGCTGGTCGAGTCGGCTGACGCGCTGATCGAAGGGTTCCGCCCTGGCGTGATGGAACGCCTCGGCCTCGGCCCTGACGCGTGCCGCGCGCGTAACCCGAAGCTGGTGTTCGGACGAATGACCGGATGGGGCCAAGAGGGCCCGTACTCCCACGCAGCCGGTCACGACATCAACTACATCGCGCTCGCCGGCTCTCTCGCGCACTTCGGTCGAGCCGGCGGGGCGCCCGTCCCGCCGCTCAACATGGTCGGTGACTTCGGTGGTGGCGGCATGTTCCTCGCATATGGCGTGGTCTGTGCGCTCCTCGAAGCGCAACGAAGTGGCGAGGGCCAGGTGGTCGACACCGCAATGGTCGACGGCGCGGCGGTCCTGATGTCGATGTTCTGGGCGTTCAAATCGATCGGAATTCACGACGAGAACGCTCGCGGTACGAACATGCTCGACACGGGAGCCCACTTCTACGACGTCTACCGCTGCAGCGACGGCGAGTACATCTCGATCGGCTCGATCGAGCCGCAGTTCTACGCCGAACTGCTCCGCCTCACGGGCTTGGAGGGCGACGAGCAGTTCGCCAAGCAGATGGACAAGGCAGAGTGGCCGGCGTTGAAGAGCCGGCTGACCGAGCTGTTCGCCCAGAAGACCCGCGCCGAATGGTGCGAGGTGATGGAGATGACCGATGTGTGCTTCGCTCCGGTGCTCACCATGAGCGAGGCGGCCGAGCATCCGCACAACGTCGAACGCCAGACCTTCATCGAGGTCGGTGGCGTCATGCAACCCGCGCCTGCGCCGCGCTTCAGCCGCACGCACGCCGAGGTGGCCAGCGCGCCAGCCCACGCAGGGGCTCACACCCGCGAGGTGTTCGAGGCATGGGGGATCGAGGCTGCCACGATCGATGGCTGGGCCGAGGCCGGAGCGATCCGCCAAGCCGGCTGATTGGATGCGGCCCATGGCCACACTCGTCTGTTTCCACGCCCATCCCGATGACGAGGTCATCAGCACGGGGGGCACGATCGCCCGGGCAGCTGCCGAGGGGCATCGCGTGGTGCTTGTGGTCGCCACCAACGGCGACCACGGTGAGGTGCCCGACGATCTCGGCCCAGACGAGTCCCTGGTCGACCGGCGGCAAGCTGAGACCGAAGCGTCGGCTCGGGTGCTCGGCATCGATCATGTCGTGTGGTTGGGATACACCGACTCGGGCATGACGGGTTGGGAGCAGAACAGCGACCCCAACAGCTTCCATCTCGCCGACGTCGAGGAGGCGGGCGAGCGGCTCGCTGAAGTTCTTCGATCGGAATCGGCCGACGTGCTCACGATCTACGACTGGCACGGCAACTACGGCCACCCCGACCACATCGCGGTCCACCGAGTCGGACTTGCGGCCTCGCGGCTCGTGCCCGACGTTCGAGTGCTCGAAGCGACGATGAACCGCGATGCGTTCGTGCGGATGATCGAAGCAGCCCGCGAGGCGGGCGCCCAGTTGGGGAGCCCCGACGGCGATCAGGACGAGTTCGATCCCACCGGGCCAGCCGACGACGGCAACCCGATGGGCACACCCGAGGCGGAGTTGACCTTGTCGGTCGATGTCTCGGCCCATCTCGACGCCAAACGAGACGCGATGCGCTGTCATCGCAGCCAGATCGAAGACACGTCGTTCTTCCTGCAGATGCCCGGCGAAGCCTTCGCTGCGTCCTTCGGCACCGAGTGGTTCATCGAACACGACGCGCAGCCGCCTGTACGCGCCGGATGGCTCTTTCCCGACTGACGGTGAGATCCGCCGATCATCGGCCAGACTCCGACATGATGTCGGTCATGATTCGGCGTATCGGAACCTTGCTCATCGTCAGCGGGCTTGTCGTCGCATCCTGCGGCGGCTCGGACGGCGACACCTCGTCGACCACCGAGTTCACGCTGCTGCCCCCGACTTCGTCGACGTCGACCACCTCCACCACGAGCACCACGACGACCAGCACGACGACTCCGACCACCACGGTGGTTCCGACCACCACGGTGGCACCGAGCACCACCGTGGCCGACCCGGCCGTTCAGGAGCTGCTCCTCAGCGGTGACGGCATCGGCACCGCCGGTTTCGGCGCTGATCCCGACGGCGTCATCGAGTACATGAACTCATATCTCGGCCCGCCGAGCAACGACACCGGCTGGATCGATCCGCTCACCATCGGGCTCTGCTCGGGGGATGAACTGCGACAGGTGTCGTGGGGCGTGCTGACGTTGCTGTTCGGCGACGTCTCCGAGGTCGTCCAGGGTCGACGCCACTTCTTCGGCTACGGGTACGGCGAACAGGGAGAGATCGGCAGCACACCGCTCGGGTTGCAGACCACCCGAGGCGTCACGATCGGCTCACGGGTGGTCGACGTCCGCGCTGCGTACCCGGCCGTGTCCATCAACCCCGAAGACGACTTCACGCCGCCGTTCTTCTTCGTCAACGACAGCCTTCGCGGTTTCCTCACCGGCGTGTCCGACGATGCGACCGTCACCGCCATCCTCGGCGGCGGCGACTGCGGCATCTGACGACTCGCAACGCCCCAGACTGACCGTGGCGCTGTACGATTTTCACCGTTACCTGGCGTGGTTCCTCGTGATCTCGAACGCTGCGGTCGGAGGGTGGGCGTTGGTCGCTCACGCCGTGCCGAGCCTGCGGGTGCGTCCGCTGTGGTGGGCCGTGATCGTTGCGCAGCTGTCGGCGTTCGCGATCGCCATCGTCGGCGTGGTCATGCTCGATCGATATGGCCTCGAACTCGACCAGTTCCACGCGCTCTACGGCTTCAGCTGCATCATCGCTGTCGGCATCCTCTACAGCTATCGGGGGAGTCCGTTCGTGAAGGACAAGGTGTACCTGCTGTACGGGTTCGGCAGCCTGTTCATCATGGGCCTGGGCCTGCGGGCGATGTACCTCGGGACACACTCGCCGTTCGCGCCCTGATCGTCGGCGTCGGAGGTCATGGGGGCGGTCAGGACCCGATACCGGACACGCCGATTCCCTGGGGCAGCTTGGCCGGGTCCCACGACAATTGGGCGAGGCCCTGCTGGCAGGCGAACCGATCTGTCATGCCGGCGACGTAGGCCACGGCGGCACGTAGAGCATCGGGACCACCCGCCTCGACGTGGTCCGCTCGCTCGCCGAGCGCCGCCGTGGTCGTCTGGTGGGGGATTGCATGGGGGCGGTCGGCGTAGTGCTCGACGAGAGCGCGCAGCAGCGACACCACGGCGGTTGCCTGCTGCTGACTGGCCGGGCGCAGATAGACGAATTCGTAGTTGAAGCGGCGGAACTCGGCCAGTGCGTCGGCGATATCGGGATCCATACCGATGCGACCGGTGGCAACCGTGGCCGACACCATCGCTCGCACGAACGTGCCGAGTTGCCGCGATCGATCGCGTCCGCAGCGTTCGGCGACGATCGCTGGCAGCATGTCGGCGGTGGCGATGCCGGCGGCGACGGCGTCTTCGAAGTCGTGGCAGACATAGGCGATCCTGTCGGCCCACGAGACCACCTCGCCTTCGGGCGTGCGCGGGGCAGGGAGACTCCACGAGTGGTTGCGGATGCCGTCGAGGGTCTCGGCGCAGAGATTGAGCGGGGCGAGTGTGACATCTGCACCCCAGGGCGCATGGTCGAAGCCGCCGTCGAGATACGGCGACAGTGCATCTTCGCTGGCATGACCGCCTGGACCGTGGCCGCAATCGTGACCGATCGCCATCGCCTCGACGAGCGGCACGTTCAGACTCAACGCCTCGGCAATCGAGCGGGCGACCTGGGCGACTTCGAGGGCGTGGGTCATCCGGGTTCGTTGGTGGTCGTCGGGGAACACGAATACCTGGGTCTTGCCGGCGAGACGGCGGAACGACGAATCGTGCAGGATGCGGTCGCGGTCGCGTTCGAAACAGGTGCGGAACGGATCCGGTGCCTCGTCGATCACCCGATGACCGGCTCCGTGCGATCGGGTGGCGTTGGTGGCCAGTGTTGCGGCCTCGTTGTCCTCGCGGACTTCACGGGTTCGCACGACGGCGTCGCCCACCGTGGCGGTCGAATCGGCGTGGGCAACCACGACGTCATCGCTACCGTGCCCGGTCATCGTGGCGGCCCACCGTTCGGCGCGTTCCTCGGCCGAATCCGGGTAGGGGAGATCGGCCATGCGAAAACGATACGAGATGGCCTTGCGTCGGCGGCGTTAGCCTTCGATAAATGTCGCAGTTCGTCGACGAGTGCCAACTGAACGTACGCGGAGGCGATGGCGGCGCGGGCTGCATCAGCTTCCGCCGGGAGGGTCCAGAGTCGATGGGCGGCCCGAACGGTGGTGACGGCGGCAACGGCGGCGACGTCTGGCTGGTCGCCGACCACAACGTGTCGTCGCTGCTCGCATTCCGCGATCACCCACACCGTCGCGCCGACAACGGCGTCCACGGGAAGGGCAAGGACATGCACGGCCGTCGAGGCGAGTCGCTCGAGATCACCGTGCCGATGGGCACGGTCGTGTTCGACATGTACTCCGGCGACATGCTCGCCGAACTGGTCAACCACGGCGACCGCTGGCTCTCCGCTGCTGGCGGACGAGGCGGCCGTGGCAACGCCAAGTTCCTGTCGAACAAGCGGCGGGCGCCGAGTTTCGCCGAACAGGGCGAGCACGGCGAGCAACGGTGGCTGCGTCTCGAACTTCGCCTGATGGCCGACGTGGCGTTGGTCGGTTTCCCGAATGCCGGCAAGTCGACGTTCATCAGCGTCATTTCGGCTGCCAAGCCGAAGATTGCCGACTATCCGTTCACCACGCTCGAACCGAACCTCGGCGTGGTGCGCCTCGACGACGAGACCGAATTCGTCGTCGCCGACATCCCGGGCCTCATCGAAGGCGCCAGCGAGGGAAAGGGCCTCGGACATCAGTTCCTCCGCCACATCGAGCGGGCGCGTGTGCTGTGTCTGCTGCTCGACCTGGCGTCGATGGATGGCGTCAGCCCGCAGGAACAGGAACGGATCCTGCTGCACGAACTGGGCGCGTACCGGCCCGACCTGCTCGAACGCCCCCGGGTGGTGGTTGGCACGAAGGCCGACGTCGTACAGCCGGACGAACTTGCGGCGATGGGTTGGGACGGCCCGATCATGTCGGCGGTGACCGGCCAGGGCGTGTCCGATGTGGTCGGCCATCTCGCCCGCGAGGTTCACGACGTCCGCCAGGCAATCGAATGGCAAGAAGGTGTCGTCGTGTTGCGGCCCGAGGCGAGCGGCGCCGCGGTCGAACGGGTCGCCGACGGCGAGTTCCGCCTGCTCGGACGTGACGTCGAACGGGTTGTGGCGCTCAACGACGTGACCACGCCAGAGGCGCTGTCGTACATCGACTATCGGCTCGAACGCCTCGGCGTGCCCAAGATGCTCTCGAGGGCCGGCGCCCGCGAGGGAGACGTCATCTGGATCGGCGAGTTCAGCTTCGAGTACTCACCGGACCTCTGAGCTGACATGCGTGTCGTGGCGAAGATCGGGACGGCGTCGATCACCGACGACCGTGGTGCCATCGACACCGCCGCGGTCGCCAAGCTCTCCGATGAGGTGGCGGCGCTGCGCACCGACGGCCACGAGGTGGTGGTGGTGTCGTCCGGCGCGGTGGCCGCCGGGGTTGCGGCGCTCGGGCTGGCGGCTCGACCGACCGACATGCAGACCCTGCAAGCGATCTCCGCTGCAGGTCAGAGCCGGCTCGTCGAGGCGTACAACCGCGAACTGGCTCGCCATGGTCTGGTCGGCGCGCAGGTGTTGCTCGACCCGCACGACTTCGTCGACCGCACCCAGTACCTCCACGCGCGCAGCACGATCGAACGGCTGCTCGAGCTCGGCTGCATTCCGGTGGTCAACGAGAACGATGCGATCGCCAACGACGAGTTGCGCTACGGCGACAACGACCGGTTGGCGGCGCTGCTGGCGAACAGCATCAACGCCGACGTGCTGGTGCTGCTCACCGACATGGACGGGGTGTACACCGCAGACCCGCGGCGCGACCCCGCTGCGACCCTGATCCCGTTGGTGCGTGTCGGCGATCCGCTGCTCGCGGTTCGCGCCGAAGCGGGCGGGAGCGGCCGGGGGAGCGGCGGGATGGCATCGAAACTCACCGCTGCGCGCATGGCGTCGTGGTCGGGCTTGCGCAGCGTGATCGCTCGCGCATCGCGTCCCGACGTGCTCGCTGGAGCGGTGTCCGCGGAGCTCGTCGGCACCACGTTCGAGGCTCACGATCGGTCGCTGTCGGCGCGCAAACTCTGGATCGCGTTCGCTGCCGAGGTGATGGGTTCCGTCGAGGTCGACGCGGGCGCCGAACGGGCGCTGACCGATCGCCCGAACAGTCTGCTGCCCGCCGGCGTGGTCGCAGTGGCCGGGTCGTTCGTCGTGGGTGACACGGTTGACATCGTCGGACCCGACGGTCGGGCGTTCGCTCGCGGGTTGGCCGCGGTCGATGCCGACGTTGCTCGCCGGGTCGTCGGCCTTCGCACGGGCGATCTCCCCGCCGGCGTGAATCACGAGGTCGTCCACCGCGACGACCTCGTCGTGCTCCCCACATGAGCCCAGCCCAATTCACGTTCGTGTCGTATTTCGGGTTGTGCGGTTCACCGGGAATGCAACACAAACGTGGCTTTCGGGCGTCAGCGGGGGAGGGGCAGGCGGCGGCGGACTGCGTCGAGCTCGGGCGCTCGTAGCAGCATCAGCACGCCGAGGTACACCGCGGCGCCGATTGCCGTCCCGACGACGATCCTGACGACGGCATCGATGCCGGCGTTGCCGCCAACCTGTTGTGTCACCAGCCACACCGCTTCGGCCATCAACACCGCAGCGAGGAACATCCGGGCGAGGCTCGACAGCAGCGGCCGCACCTCGAAGCCGGGCACCTTGTAGCTGAGGATCTGCATTGCCCACAGCGACGAGATCATGTACGCGAAAGCGAACGCGAGGCCGAGGCCGAGCACGCCGTAGCGGTCCACGAGCACGAAGGCCAACACGATGTTGATCGCGTTCTCGACCACGTTGATCTTGAACGGCGTCTTGGTGTCCTTGTGGGCGTAGAACCCGCGCAGCACGAACATGTAGATCGAGAAGGCGCCGAGTCCGAGCGCCAGCCCGGCGAGTGCACGTTGGGCGGCATCGGCGTCGTCGGCGGAGAACTCGCCTCGTTGCAGCAGCGCGCCGATGATCGGTTGACGCAACACGAAGATGCCGACCCCGGCGGGAATCGTGAAGAGCGCAGTCATTCGAAGTCCGAGCGAGGCCTGGTCGACGAAGCCCGCTCGATCACGTCGGGCGACCGACCGTGACATCTCTGGTTGGAACGTGGTGGCGATCGACACCGCCAGCAAGCCGTGGGGGAGTACGAAGAACGTGAAGGCATTGATGTACGCCGAGGCGTCGCTCGATCCGGGCTCGGCCAAATTGCGCACGACGAGCAGTGCCACCTGGTTGGCGACGACGAAGCCGATCGTCCAGAACGACAGTGACAGCAGCTTGCGGACCGCTGGGTGTTTGAAGTCGAAGTCGGGTCGGAACGCAAAGCCGCTGTGCGCCATCGCGGGAAGCAACACGATCGCCATCGAGGCGATGCCGGCGGTCGCGCCCAGACCGAGGGTCCAGCGCAGTCGGTCATCGCTGAGCACCTGCTCGAGCTGCCAGTCGGCCGAGCCGGCGTTCGGCAGCGAGAGCAGGAACGCGATGATCACCAGGTTCGGCAGGATCGGGCTCCACGCGGCGGCGAAGAACCGTCGGCGGCTGTTGAGGAACGCGTTCGCGAGACCGGTGAGGCCGTAGAAGAAGATCTGGATCAGGAAGATGCGGGCGAGGGTGGTGCCGACCGAGCGGTAGACGTCGGGATCGACGTCGCCGCCGACATTGATCGAGTACAGCCCGAAGATCAGGGGTGCTGCGAGCACTGCGACGGCGGTCAGCGCTCCCATCAGCACGACCGACACGGTGAGGACCACGTTGGTCGCCGCGTCGTCGTCCTGCTCGACGAAGGTCGAGAACAACGGGACCAGTGTGGCCGACAGCAGGCCGCCGAGAAGCAAGTCGTACACGATGTTCGGGGTCTCGTTGGCGATCAGGTAAGCATCGGACAACGCGGTCTGGCCCAGCACGTAGCCGAGCACCACGATCCGCAGCAGCCCCGTGACCCGGGAGATGGCCGTGCCGCTGGCAACGACGACGTTGCTCCGCAGCAGTCCACTCATCCGAGCGAACGCTAGTGCGACCGGGTCACGTGACGCCGACCATCCTCCTGCGGTGAGAGTTGTGTGCAATCCCCCCGCTCACCTCTCACCGCAACCGGGTACCGCTACGCACCGGTGCGAGTTGTGTGCATCCCCCCCGCTCACCTCTCACCGCAATCGGGTACCGCTGCGCACCGGTGAGAGTTGTGTGCAATCCCCCCGCTCACCTCTCACCGCAACCGGGTAC
>JBBQEU010000061.1:0-20203 GCA_038321235.1 Acidimicrobiales bacterium
TCACGGCACCGGCCAGGCGAGGCCTGATCCACTTGCGCGTCGACGGTGCCGAGCACCTCCCGGCTGACGGCCCCGTGATCCTCGTGGCGAACCATCTGTCGTTCTTCGACTCGGTGTTGCTGATGTTCAGCCTCCCGCGACCGGTGGCGTTCATCGGCAAGGCCGAGTACACCGACAATCGGATCACCAACTGGCTCTTCTGCGGTGCCGGGATGATCCCGGTGCGCCGTGAGGACCCCGGTGACCTGCCGCACGTGTTCGAGGAGGTCGCCGAGGTGCTGCAACGTGGGGAGGTCATCGGCGTGTTCCCCGAAGGCACCCGCTCGCGCGACGGCATGCTGCACCGTGGTCATGTCGGCGCCGCACACCTTGCGCTCACGACCGGCGCACCGATCGTGCCGGTCGGCATCGTCGGCACCGACCGCGTGCTGCCGACCGGATCTCGGATCGTGCGACCGTTCCGACACGCGACGATCACAGTTGGGAAGCCGATCGACGCGAAGGAACTCGGCTACACGAAGAGCACGAATCGGGCGCGGCGGGAGGTCACCGACCGGTTCATGGCCGAGATCGCGAGGCTCTGCGCCGAGGACTACGTCGACAGCTACGCCCCGATGCCGGTCTGAGGAATCGCTCCAGTTCCGGCCTGTTCCTGCCGATGGACGCGCATGGTTCGCCGCCGATCGAGCATGCTGAACGCTGCTCGTGGCGGCGATCGCGAGGCGCTGGCCGAACTCTGGCGCACCCACCAGGCGCCGTTGCTTCGCTACCTGCGATCCCGCCGGACGCCCTCGCCCGACGACGTCGCATCGCAGGTGTGGATCGACGTCGCGACATCGATCCACAGGTTCGAGGGTGACGACGACGACTTCCGTCGCTGGCTGTTCACGATCGCTCACCGGCGCAGCGTCGACCAGATTCGCAAGGCGGTGCGCACGTCGGCACCGCGTTCGGCGTTCGCCGTGCGCGCTGCGGACCACGCAGCCGGCGCCGACGTCGAACACGAACACCACGATGCTCTCGAACGGGCGATCGCACTGCTGGCCACGCTGCCCGATGACCAGGCCGAAGCCGTCATGTTGCGCGTGGTCAACGATCTGCCAACCGCTGACGTCGCCTCGGTGATGGGAATCTCCGTCGGCAACGTGCGCGTGCTCGTGCATCGCGGGCTCACCCGACTGCGGAGAAAATTGTCTGTAACGGATGCGCCGGTCGCAACGATGAGGAGGGTGCCATGAACGAATTCGACGATCTCACCGACCTCGAAGATGTGTTCGGCCCGTTGCGCAGCGCTGCGCGATCGGCTGAACTGTCGCAGGAGAGCGCCACGGTCGATCGCATGGTGAAGGCTCATCGCACCTCAGAGGGGAAGCACATGTTCACATCACGTCGCGCCAGGATCGCCACGCTCGTCGCCACCGGGGTACTCGGGTTCGGAGGCATGGCCGCCGCATCGCCGACCCTCCGCGGAGAGCAACCGGTGCTACAGGACTCCACCGTCGAGTCGACCGAGGAATTGACCGTCGCCGAGGAGGTCGAGACGCCGGTCGTGCCAGAGCCGGTCGTGCCAGAGCCGGTCGTGCCGGAGCCGGTCGTCGAGGAATCGGTCATCGAAGAGCGAGCCGTCGAACTGCCGGCCGGGGATCCGGATCTGGTGGACGATCTGGGCACAGCCTTCGACGAGACCACGTGCCTTCCGGGCAGCCACGGCAAGACGGTCAGCGCTGTTGCCCGCGGGGAATTCCCTGAGGGCGTCTCGGTCACCGACGCAGCTCATTCGTCCTGCGGCAAGACCGGCGAGCCCGAGATCGAGGACGAGCCCGAGGACGAGGAGTCCGAGGCCGAGTCCGACGAGTCCGAGGAGTCCGAGGCGAAGGTCGAACGGCCCGGCAAGAGCGACAGGGGTGCCGAGAAATCGGCCAACGGCAAGTCCAACGGCAACGGTAACGGCAAGCGGGGCGGCTGATCGGGTCGGTCAGATCTCCGACCCGTTGCGGTCGTCGAGCAGCCGCTCTGGGAGTCTCCCCCGGCGTGCGAGCGGTCTGTCACCTCGTCGCGCCGGCATGCACTACGTTCGGCTCGCACTGATTTGAACGAGAGGGGACTCGTAGATGAACGACGCAATGCCCGCCGCCCTCGCTCGTGCCGGTGATCGCATCCGCCTCGTCGGATCGACGGGCGAAGTCACGATCCTTTGACACCTCACCACGACCAGCGGGACGAACCACTGGCGAAGCTACGAATCTCCACGGTGCTGGGGATCGCCGCCGCTGCGGGTCTGGTCCCGCTCAACTCCACGATGATCGCTGTCGCGTTGCCGGCGATCGCCGACGACTTCGACATCTCCACCGGCAGTGCCAGCGTGCTGGTGACCGTCTACCTCGTCGCCATGCTCGTCGGTCAGCCGGTGGCCGGTCGGGTCGCCGACGTCGTCGGGAACCGGCGCTCGGTCACGTGGGCCCTGGTCGGGCTGATCGCCACCTCGTTCGCGGCCGCCTTCGCTCCGAGCTTCCTGTGGCTGGTCGTCGCCCGATTGGCCCAGGCGTCGTGCGCATCGGCGCTCGGACCGAGCGTCCAATCGCTGCTGCGTGCACTCACGGCACCCGACGAGCAGGGTCGCACGTTCGGCATGATGGGATCGGTGCTGGGCGTCGGTGCCGCACTCGGGCCCGTGATCGGTGGAGTCCTGACGCAGGCGTTCGGTTGGCAGGCAATCTTCCTCGTGAACGTACCGATCGCCGGCGGTGCTCTGTTTGCGGCGGTCCGCACCGGGCCTCGCCCGGTCGGCGGGGACGACGATGGCGACGTGAAGGTGACAGGTGAGGCGACAGGTGAGCGGATCCTGAACCCGGTGTTCGTCGTGTGCTTCTCAGCCCAGGCGCTCTCCACGACCGCCCAGTACGCACTGCTGCTGTTGACACCGATCATCCTCGATGCACGGGGTTGGCAGTCGGGATCGATCGGGCTCGCCTTGTCGGCGCTCACCGTCGGCATGATCGTGATGGGACCGCCGGGTGGCCGAGCAGGCGACACCCGAGGAAGCCGCGCGCCGTCGACCGTCGGGCTGGCCCTCGCCGCCGCCGCTGTCGCCGTCGTCCTGGTGGCGGGCCCGTCGGTGGCACCGGTTGTGCTCGTCGTCGTCCTCGCGGCGTTCGGGGTGGGGCTCGGTCTCGCCACGCCGAACCTGATGTCGGCGGCACTGGCTTCGGTGCCGATGACCCGTACGGGCAGCGCCGCCGGTGTGCTCTCGATGAGTCGCTACGTCGGGAGCATCACGACCAGCGTTGCCATCTCGGCAGTGGTGACCAGCGATGCGGGCGGTACACGTGTGGTGCTCGCACTGTCGTTTGCGGCAACGGTGGTCGCAGCGCTGGTGGCGACCCGGTTGCCGTCGACGCCGGCGACGACGCCTGCTGAGATGGCGGGACGGTTCGGCCCCGAGTGACGTCTGGGCGACCGGTCAGAAGCTGCCCTCGTGAATGCGGTCGATGCGCTGGAGCACGAGGAGATCTTCGTGCAGCTCCATCCATACGTCGTGGAACGACTCGCAGGCCACGCCGGTGAACTGCTTGATCTCTCCGGCCGCGACGCGGCGTACGGGGCGCCGGAGACGTGATCGGTAACGGTCGAGGCGTGGCACGACCTCGGCGAGCGACCGCACCACACCATCGGCGCGGTCGACGAGATGGCGCAACTCGTCGATGCACTGCCGGTCGTACTCGCCGTCGCTGTGGTCGTTGGGTTCCCCGTCGCGCAACTGCCAGTGTGTGCACAGCGTCTTGACGGCGGCGTTGAGCTCGAGGAACGCCGCATACGGGTCGGCGAGCCGAGCGGGATCGAAGCCGACCGGCGCAGCGGGGTGCTGTTCCAGACGTGAACGGCCGGGAGGCAGCAGCGCATACAAGCCACGTGCCTCGACGTGTCGGACCACCCCGGCGTCGACGAGCGCATCCAGCAGCGCAGCCGGGTGCGTGCCGATGCTCTCGACGAAACCGTCGGCGGTGAGGAAGCCGCGCACCCTGAGCACGTGCAGCACGAGGGCTTCGTCGAGGTCGAGTGGCTCGTCGGGCGGCTCTGCTCCCGGCCCGTCGGCCAGCTCATCGCCATCGCCTTCGGCGTGACCATCGGCGCGAGCTGTCGCGACCGACCCGAGGTCGTCGCTCGGTGTGGTGCCGTCGTCGTGGTCGAAGTCGAAGTCGACGTCGGCGATGTCGACGCGTCCTGAGCTCAGCAGTGCCTGGGCGATCCCGAGCCGGGCGAGGGGTATGCGGAACGGTGAACAACTGACCGAGTCGATGCCGAGCCTGACGAGGAAGTCGGCGGAGGCGGGGTCGCCGGCGTGCTCACCACAGACACCGAGCTTGATACCCGGCTTCACCGCCCGGGCGGCATCGCACGCGATCCTGACCAGCTCGCCGACACCGTGTTGGTCGAGTACAGCGAACGGATTGGCCGGCAAGATCCCGAGTGACTGGTATGCAGGCAGGAGCCGGGACTCGACGTCGTCGCGGCTGAACGCGTACGTCAGCTGTGTCAGGTCGTTCGTGCCGAAGGAGAAGAAGTCGGCGTGTTCGGCGAGTGCACCCGCGGTGAGTGCGGCCCTCGGCGTCTCGATCATCGCACCGACCTTCACCGCATCGGACGCGAGCTCGGGGTGGCCGATCTCGTCGAGGACGCCGGTCACCCAACTGCGCGCGATGCGCAGTTCTTCGGCATCGATGACCAGCGGGATCATCAGCTCGACGCGCGGCGTGTGACCGCGTTCGAACAGCGTCGCTGCGGCGCGGCACAGTGCGCGGACCTGCATCTCGTAGATGCCCGAACGCATGAAGCCGAGCCGGACGCCGCGTGTGCCCAGCATCGGGTTCACCTCGTGCAGGCGCCGCACCGCCGCGAGCTCGGCCCGGCTCGCGTCGTCGAGGTCGGCACGCGCTTCGCGCGCGGTGAGGTCGAGCAGGTCGGGGAGGAATTCGTGCAGCGGCGGGTCGAGCAGGCGCACCGTCACCGGCAGGCCGTCCATCTCCAACAGCAAGGCTTCGAAGTCCGCTGTCTGCGCGGCTTCGAGCGATGCGAGGGCGGCGGCGTCCGTCTCGACGTCGTCACTCAGGATGAACCGGCGCATGATCTGCAGCCGGTCGGCCGACAAGAACATGTGCTCGGTGCGGCACAGGCCGATCCCGTGTGCGCCCCGTCGACGACCGACCCCCGCGTCGCCGCTGGTGTCGGCGTTCACTCGTACCTCGACATGGCCGGCAGCGACGGCATCGGCCCACGAGAGCAACTGCGCGAGTTCGGGCGGCGCATCTTCGGCACGTGTTTCGAGTCGGCCGGCGTAGACGTTCCCGGTGCTGCCGTCGATGGTCACGGTGTCGCCCTCGTGCAGCACGGCATCGCCGACGGTGATCGTGTTCCCATCGATGTGGACGTCGGCGGCTCCCACCACGGCCGGGATGCCCCAGCCCCGAGCTACGACCGCAGCATGCGAGACCAGGCCCCCGCGGCAGGTGAGCAAGCCGGCCGAGACCTGCATGCCGAACACGTCGTCGGGTGTGGTCTCGCGGCGCACGAGGACGACCGCCTCACCCTGCTCGGCGGCGGCGAGTGCCGCTGCGGCCGACAGCACGATCCGGCCGCTCGCCGCACCGGGCGACGCGGGCAGGCCCACGGCCAGGGGATCGGCACGTGCCGAGTGCAGGCGGGCGTGGAAGAACTGCGCAAGATCCGCCGGCCGCACCGAGTGCAGCGCGGCGGCGACGGCGAGCTGGTCGCCGGTTGCTGCGGCGGCGCGAACCGCAGCGGTGATCCGGTCTGCAACGTCCCCCGACATGCTCGACAACCTAGCCAACCGGTCGAGCCCGCCGTGCGGCCACGCCACAGAACCGGGCCGGCCGGGCTCAGGCCGCGCTGGTGGTCTCGATCGAACCTTCGAGCGGTCGGCCGCGGGTGTCGGTGATCGCCGTGATCCCCTCGATGCCGCCGAGCACGTCGACGAGACGCGCCGACCCCTTCCAGCCATGCGAGGCGTCGACGATCAGGGTCGTGTCGTCGAGGCGCACGTGCCTGAGCTGACGCGACTGCGCCAGCCGGTCGTCGCTGGTGACCGCCCACAGCACTTTGCCCATCAGCATCAGGCGGGACGGGTCGATGCGCTGCGGTGAACGCAGCTCGTTCCAGAACGATCGGCCCCAGCGCCGGATCGTGCGCCGGTGTGACCACGCGAAGGCGATCATCGCCGTCCGGGTGAAGGGATTGGCCAGACCACGCAGTACACGGAACATGACGTCACCGTCTCCGGGAACCGACGGCGCCAAACGAACCATGGTTGTCGTTGCCGGGTCAGCAGACCCGAACGATGCCGGTGTCGCCGTCCACCTCCAGCCATGATCCGTCCGCGACGGAGGTGATGGCAGGCACGCTCATCACCGCAGGGATGCCGAGTTCCCGGGCCACGATCGCGGCATGGCTCAGGGCGGCTCCGGTGTCGCACACCACGGCGCCCGCGACGAGGAACAGTGGCGTCCAGCTCGGATCGGTGATCGCGCAGACGAGAATCGCGCCCGGCTCGAGCCCTCGCGGATCGCCGGGATCGGTGATCACACGCGCAGATCCGGCGGCCGTCCCACCGCTGACGGCGATGCCGCGAAGTTCCGTCCCCGGCGAGACCGCCCCGGGTCCCGTGTCCGGACGGCTCCGGAGTGGCCAGGTCGCCGGATCCGGGATCCGACCCTCGAACCACATGGGCGGCTCGCGCTCGTTCAGGTGGGCGGCCAGCGCGGATCGTTCAGCAATCGTCTCGGCGAACGCGTGCGGATCGGCGAGGAAGGCAGGCAGCTCGTCGATGGTGACGCAGAAACCCAGTCGAGGATCGGATGGGCCTCCACGTGCCGCAGCCCGACGCATCAGTTCGTGAAGCGCGAGTCGCGCACCGAGGTTCTCGTGCACGAGCACGTCCTTGGCACGTTCGCGGCCAACGGAACCGGCGCGGCAGACCGCCGCGGCCCGCAGGGCCAGCGAGCGCAGTGGCCAACGCAGCACCCGTCGCACCTCGTTCTCGGCCGCTGCCCGCTCGGCGGTCAACCGGACCATCGCAGCCCTCGGTGAGCGCTCGCCGGGCACGTGACGAAGCCGGTCGACGGCTGCGAGCACCGGAGCTGGATCCATGGCCCAGCACGGGGTGGCGAGCTCGTACTCGTCGTTGCCGCGATGACCGAACTCGTCGAGGAACCGCTCGAGGGACTCGGCGAACGGCGTGCCGTCCAGCCGCTCGCGGAGGCCGTCGAGACCGGCATCGAAGCTCGCCGTGAGTTCGGCGTCATCGGCGACGATCCGTCCGAGCTCCCATTGTTCTTCGGCCAGACGGGCGGAATCCACGTCGTCGATCCCGCTCACCAGCCGATTGCCGAGGCCTGACGACATGCTCGGGCGGTCGACCATCTTGTCGAGGAGCGCTCTCGGCCCCCCGGCGATCATGCTGAAGTGGAGCAACCGCTTCATGCTGGCTGCCAGCCGCGCGGGATAGGCGTGCGCGACGCTGAGCAGCTCGTCGTCGGACGCTGTCGCGAGATCGGGGATCGATGTCACCCATGCGACGGCGTCGGCGCGGGCGACATCGAGTGGAGCGAGATCCGGATCTCTCAGCACACGCAGCAGGAAGCGGGTGATCTTCAGCGTGGCGAGCAGATCGCGGTCACCTTTCGCCCGCCGGTACGCAGGGAGCCCGTCGACGGTGCCGAAGACCATCTCGTCGCTGGTGTTGGCGTTCATGCCGGGGGTGCGTACACCCATGATCCGAGCCAGTGACCCGCTCGAGTAGAGGTAGCCGCCGAACACGCCGGTCCCCAGACGGATGCCCTCGAGATCCCGGCGCCGCACGAACCCGATCTCCAGGAAGACCTCCATCTGGGCTCGACCGACGTCGTCTCCCATCAGCGTCCCGCCGAGCGCCGATAGCACGTTCGGGAACACCTCACCGGTGTTCCCGCGGGTGTAGAGCGGATACCGCACGCTCGGCTCCATGTCGGCGACCCAGATCTTGCTGTCGGACTGCACGGCTCGATCAGCGATCATGTGTGGCCCACCTGCATGCGAGCACCCTCCTCCTCGCGAGAGGTCCAGTCAAGCGGCCTCGCTCCACCTCAGCTGGCACGCGTCATCGGAGCTGGTCGAGGACCCGCTTGGTCTCGGCGGAGGGCTCGACACCGAGTTCGTCGCGGAGGATCCGTTGGCATCGGGCAAATGCCCGCAGCGCGGCACCGCGGTCGCGCGGCACCGCGGTCACCTCGGGCGACCTCGGCAGATCAGGCGGCAGTATCCGACCTCGCGCAGCGGATCGAGCCCGATGGCTGACTCGGCAATCGTTGCTGCGAGTTGATGGTCGCCCAACTCGTTCCACGCATCACCGACGTCTGACGCCAGAGCGCGGGTCGCCGCACGGCGCGCTCACCGGATCATCCGACATCCGGCGTTGTCTAACGTGGGGAACATGCCATCGACCGACGACTTGATGCTCGCCGATCTGCGGCTCCAGGCGGAGTCCATGGCGGGCGTCGAGGCGTTGCCGCGGCGACACGACGGCGAGCCGGTGTTCGACGAACCATGGCAGGGGAGAGCGGTCGCCGTCGCCGTCGAGACCGTTGCCGGACTCGACCTGTCGTGGGAGGAGTTCCGGCGGCGGCTGATCGCCGCCATCGGTGACGATCCCCACCGCCACTACTACGAGTCGTGGCTCATCGCGCTGGAGGGCCTGATCTCCGACCACCAGCTCGCGTCGGCCGACGACATCGACGCACACCGGATGGTGGCAGCCTCGTACCGCACGACCGAAGACGCGACCGATGACCTCGAGGTGTTTCCCGTCGCTGTCGACGAGCCAGTCTTGCTCGCCGTGCTGACCGACGTGTTCGTCGACCACTGGCGATCGATCCGGTTCGGTCTGCTCATCCAGGGTGCGGTGTTCGAGCTGGCGGCGACAAGACAACCGACGCTCACCATGCGGGACGGGTACCTCACGATCGATCTCGGCGAATCACATCTCCACCTCTGCATCGGCGAACACCGCGGGCATCCCAATCGGCCCGTCCCCCCGCAGCTCTCCCGAGCCCAGCGCTGCGCCCACGCAGAACTCCAACGGCAGTCGATCGACGGTGCCCCCACCACGTGGATGTTCCGGATGTTCAACGGCAGCGGGGAACAGATGCTGACCGTCCTGCTCCCGAATCCATTCCTCGGTGACGACGACACCCTCCTCGACGAGCCCGACTGGTCGCGGCTCGAATTGTGGGATCTGCTCCGGAATCGGTTCCTCGGCCTCCCACCCGACCCGGTTGATCGCAGCGGTCGCGACTTCGCTCACCCCTGAGCGTCAGGGCGCTGCGACCAGGCCGGTGCCGATCATCGCGTTCCGGTCGATCAGCGCCGCCAACTCGTCCTCGGTCATCCCTTCGGTGCCTGGCGGGCGCTCGGGGAGTACGAAGTACCGCACCTCCGAACTCGAGTCCCACACCCGAACCCGTACGTCGTCGTCCAGATCCACGCCGAACTCGCCGAGCACCGCGCGCGGTTCGGCGACGGCGCGGGAGCGGTAGGCGAAGCTCTTGTACCAGATCGGCGGGAGGCCGAGCAGCGGCCATGGGTAGCACGAGCACAACGTGCAGACGACCATGTTGTGGGTGTCGCCGGTGTTCTCGACGACGCGGATGTTCCCTTCGAGCCCACCGATGCCGAGTTCGGCCACCGCCGCGTTGCCATCGTCGAGCAACCGCTGTTTGAACTCAGCGTCGATCCACGCCTTGGCCACGACGCGGGCGCCGTGGTGCGGTCCGAAGCGGTGCTCCATCGCATCGGTGAACAGGTCGATCGCGTCGGTCGTGATGACACCCTTGTCGACGAGCGCCGCCTCGAGCGCCATGGCTCGAACCTCGAGCCGCGAGCGAGCCCGTCGAGAGCCCGGCGAGTCATAGTGCCGATGATCGTGATCGTGATCGTCATGGTCGTGGGGGGAGCTCATGGCGCCTCCAGATAGCTCTGCCAGAGGTCGATGAACAGGTCGAAGGCCGGCTCGTCCTGCTGTCCCCAGAGATCGATGCTGTCGAACTTCACGGTGTACACGGGCTCGAACATCTCGGGCGTCCTCGGCGCCCCGGGCCGGTGGTCGGCACCCGGGATCCGCTGGACGTCGCCGATCACACCGCGCACGTACCGCGGGCACCGGTTGTGTTCCTCGGGGTGCATGCGCTTGACCCGGACCCGATCGCCGAGTGCGAAGCGGGGGCTCGGCGGCTCCGGCATCGGAGTCGTGGTCATCACCATTCGCTCGAGGTCGGCCAAGGCTTCGGGGCTCTCCCTGCGGGGCATCTCGGTGTCCGGCGCGGTTTCGAACCGCTCCACCCACGTGGCGAGATCGTCGGCGGCGAGGACACCGTTGTCGACCAACCGCCGTTCGGCACATATCAGCCAGCGTTCCGCATAGGCCGCGTTGAGGTACTCGGCCGGAGGGATCTCCTCGATCCCGGCCCGGCTCATGCCGCCTGACAGCAGCGCCACGACCTGGTTGCGTGCTTCCCACCCTTCGTGTCCGGACTCGACGGCGTCGACGTCGATGGGTCCGAATCCGGTCATGCCCCCCATGTCGTGAATGCCATCCACGTCCGTCGAGGCTAGTCGGCACGCGCCGCTCGCTGCCTACGAGGTCCCTCGGCGTCGGGAGCGAACAGAGGCTCGACGACCTGGAAGCAGGCGCGGCCGGGTGTGGTACCTTCGCTGCGCTGGCTGCGAGGCGTAGTGCCGATCGATGGGGTGCCGGCGAACAGAGGGGGGTCGACATGACCGATAAGAATCTTGACTGGACGCCGCCCGGACCCGGTCCGTGGATGCAGGACCGCGCGCATCTTCCGGCGGCAGTCACGCCGCTGATGCAGTCCGCGTACCCGCCGGGAATGATGCGCGGATTCGCCGAGACGTTGGAGCCGTGGGGCGTGCTGCTCGACGAGATGCGCGTGCACTACGTGAACGGCTTCGCCTACATGCAGCCCGTGCCATTCGACGCGCCGGGTCCTGACGGGGAGAAGTCACCGGAGCAGCTCGGAGCCGAGATCGGACGCCGCACGGGGATCGCCGCAGCGTCGTTCGAGGAACGGATCTGGCGCGACGCGCTGCGGCGGTGGGACGACGAGTGCAAGCCGACCGCGATCGCAAGGCATCGCGAGTTGGCCGACATCGACCTGAGCGCGCTCGACGACGACGCGCTGCGTGATCAGCTCCACCAGCGCGTCGTGTGGCTGACCGACATGGCGTACCAGCATCATCGCTTCAACTCGATGGCGATGCTGCCTGTCGGCGACTTCATCCTGCACGCGGTCGCCTGGACGGGGCGTCCGCCGGTCCCGATGTTCGCCGTGTACGACGGTTGGTCGCCGGTTTCGGGCGTCGTGCCGCCGGAGCTGGTGCCGGTGGTCGATGCGGTGGGCACCGACCCAGAGGCCCGAGCCCTGCTGGAGGGTGACGGGCCGCCCGAGGAACGGCTGGCGGAACTCTGCCGTCGTGTCCCGGCGCTCGAGGAGTACCTGGCGGCGTGCGGCTTCAGGTTGGCCGCCGGATTCGACCTGACGAACCCGACGATCGGTGAGCGGCCCGGCATCCTCCTCGATCGGATTCGTGCCGGCCTCGGTCACGATCGCGACGCGGCGATCCTGCGGTCGGAGAAGGTCGGGGCCGAGCTGCGCGCGGCTGTCCCCGAGGAGCATCGTGACGAGTTCGACGATCTGCTGGCGGAGTCGCGTCTCGTGTACCGGCTGCGTGACGAGCGTGGCCTGTACAGCGACACCGCTGCCGCCGGACTGTTGCGACTGGCCCTGATCGAGCTCGGCCGGCGGCTGTTCGAACGTGGTCGCATCAACTTCATGTACGACGCCCTCGATCTCAGCGCCGACGAGATCGACGAGGTCCTCGACGGGTCGGACTCGCCCACCGCTGACGAGTTGTCGGCGCGAGTCGCTCACCGCAAGGCGATCAGCGCAGAGGGCGCGCCGCCGCTGCTCGGGCCGCCGCCGCCCGAACCGCCGCCGGTCGATCAGCTCCCGCCACCGTTGGCGAGGGTGATGTCGGCGCTCGGCTTCTACATCGACGGCGTGCTGGGCGAACTCCACACTCCGGTCGGTGACGCCAACGTCGTCGTCGGGATCGGCGGCAGCGGCGGGGTGTACGAGGGCCGGGCGCGCCTGGTGCGGAACTTCGACGATCTGCTCACCATCGAGCAAGGCGACGTGCTCGTCACGACCGCCACCGGCGAGTCGTTCAACGCGTTCCTGTCGTTGCTCGGTGCCGCGGTGACCGACCACGGGAGCTTCGCGTCGCACGCCGCGATCATGGGTCGCGAGATGGGCTTCCCGGCGGTCGTCGGCACGGTCGATGCCACCCACCGCATCGCCAACGGCGTCACGGTGCGTGTCGACGGCGACGCAGGCACGGTCACCATCCTCGGCGCCTGAACCACACAGCCGTCTCGCCGTCTCCGCGGTGCAGCGACTCGAGTTACTGGATCCCTGACCCGGTGGAAGACTCCGGGCGTGACCTACGACGACATCGCCGCCATCTTCCTCGTGCCGCTCGCTGAGCCGATCGCCGAACCGGACGTGCTGCCGACTCCGGCGCGCCGCCTTCGTGATGCGTTGGAGCCGATTGCCACGCAGGGCTGGTGGTCCCGGCCGGCAGGTGAGGGTCTGACCGCGCTCGGGGTGGACTTCTTTCCCGGGTACGTGTGGGGCCGGGCGGCAGCGCTCGGCGCACCGGCGGCGTCGGTGGTCGCCGCGACGTTCGGGGTCTTCGAGCCCGGCCTGATCGCCGCCGCCTACGAAGCCGGCGTCGCCAGTGCATCGCGTGACGACATCCTGGCCGCCCGCGCCGCCGGTGGCGCGGCGAGCCTCGACGCGATCGCAGAGGCGAACGAGTGTGCGGCCATCGCCGATCCGTTGCTGCGAGCGCTGGACGTTCTCGACGGTCTCGGTCGGCCGCTGTTCAGCGCACTGCGTTGCCTGCCCGTGCCCCCTTCTCCGGGGGGTCGACTGTGGCGGGCGGCTGAACTCGTCCGCGAGCACCGAGGTGACGGTCACCTCGGGGCGCTGGTGGCGGCCGGGCTCGACGCCGTCGAGGCCAACGTGCTCACCGAACGGTGGCTCGGTTTCGCCGTGGGCGAGTACAGCGTGACGCGTGGTTTCGGGAGCGAGGCGTTGGCGGATGGGGTGAGCCGCCTGCAGGCGCGTGGTTGGATGGAGGGCGACGAACTCACCGACTCGGGCCGCGCTGCACGAGCGGCGATCGAAGCGTCGACCGATGTCGGCCAGCAGGCGCTCATCCAGGCGTGTGGTGACGACCTCGACGAGGTGGTCGCGTCGGCAGCCGAGATCTCTACGCGACTGGTCGAGGCGCGTTCGTTTCCTGCCGATCCTCGCAAGCGAGCGGGCGGATGAGGCCGAGCTCGATCCAGGGTTCGACGTCGTCGATCACACCGAGTTCGGTGAGGAACGCAGTGAGCTTCGCGAGTCCATTGACGACATTCGTGCGGTAGTGCGGGTTGTTCAGTGCGATCTCGGCACCGTGGTCGATCCCGAGGTGTGTGAACACGTCCGGGTTGAGGCTGAGCGAGACGACGTCGGCGACCAACACGGCGGCCGCGCCCCGGACGGTCTGGCGTTCCTCGTCGTCGAGGGTCGGCCACGTCTCGGCGAGATAGGACTTGGCGAAGCTGACGTGGCGGGCCTCCTCGAGCACGTGGAGCCGGGAGATCTGCCGAGCAACGAGATGGACCCGGTCGTCGCGCATCGCCGACCGGTTGGCGAAGTCGAGGAGTTCCTCGATGGCCAGGATGAGCAGGTACGACAGCAAGCGTCCGCTGTGGGTGTCATCGATGATCACGGGGCGGTCCGGGCGGTAGCTCGGTGTTCCGGCGCGGCGGATGTACTCACCGAACATCGCCGAGTGGCGGCATTCGTCTGCCACCTCGATGAGCAGGTACCGGTGGGTGGGGTCGGTGACGTCGATCTCGGTGAGGTGACGCAGCACGATCTGCATGAGCGCGTTCTCGAACCAGATGCCGGCGGCGAACATCGCCGCGGTCTCGTGACGGCTGTACGCGATCCGCTCCGTCTCGCTCATCTGCTCCCACGCCGCCGTGCCGTACAGGGCGAGCATCTCCGGCGGCAGGTGATACGCAGAGTCGTCGATCGGGACGTTCCATTCGATCTCCTGGAACGGATCGTGGGTCTGGCGTTGCGAAGCGGCGATCAGCTGCTCGGCGCGTGCTGCGCTGGCGGAGGTGGTGCTGCTCGGGCTGGTGACGCGGGCGATGGCGAGGACGGTTGACATGGGGATCAGTCTGACGGTGACAGTGATCACTGTCAACATATCGTGACAGTGATTACTGTCACAGTGGTGGCTGACGTGGTTGAATGAAGTGGTGTCCGAGCCCTACACGTTGTCCGAACTGGCCGCGGCGAGCGGTGTCACCCAACGAACGATCCGCTTCTACCAAGCGGAGCGGCTCCTGTCCCGACCTGACAAGCGCGGTCGCGACGCCGTGTACGCCGAGGAACACCTGGAACGTCTCGCGCTGGTCGGTGAGCTGCGTGACCGAGGATTGACGCTGTCGACGATCCGAGACCTCGTCGCCACCGACTCCCCGGTTCGCACGGTCTCGGAGTGGTTGGGCGTCGACGCGACCCTCACCGCTCCATGGTCCGACGAACGACCTCGGACACTCACCCAGGATGAACTCGTTGCGCTCGTGGCCGAGTACGGCCTGACCAAGCCGGGGGTGATCGGGGAGTTGCAGACCGCCGGGTTCGTAGCGATCACCGTCGACGGGACCTGGACGGCGGACAGCCCGACGCTGCTGCGTCACGCGTTGCAACTCCGCCAGGCGGGCGTCGACATCGAGGTCACGGCACAGGTGCGTGATCTCCTCCGACGTCGTCTCGCCAAGGCGGTCGACGACACCGTCAAACTGCTCGTCGCGCGAACCGGCTCCGGGTTCGCCGGCGGTGCATCGCCGGACGAGATCGAGGCAGCGGTGGGCGCACTTCGCCCCGTCGCCCGTGAGATGTCGGGCATCGTGCTCGCCCAGGAAGTGGAACGAGCCCTCACCGACCTCGTCGACTCGGGCCCGAAGCGTCTCAGCCGATCACGGCGTCGCTGAGATCGATCCCTGGTTCGGCCCGAGATCTCCCGCCTTGCAACCGGTGGCGTCGTTTGGACTCCGCAGGTGGGGCTGCGGACGTCTCCACGCGGACTGATCCAGACAATGGAGGCTGGCGCTCTGGCAGATGCCGCTCCACCTATCCTCTGAGGCGTGGGCGTGCCGATGCTGACCGACCTGCGTGAACGCCGCAGCGAGATCCTCGAGATGGCCCGCGCCCGCGGGGCGAGTCGGGTGCGAGTGTTCGGGTCGGTCGCTCGCGGCGACGCCACTGACCGCAGCGACATCGACTTTCTCGTCGATCTGGACGCGGATCGTGGGTTGCTCGATCTCGGAGGGCTCCTCATGGACCTTCAGGAACTCCTCGGACACCCTGTCGACGTTGTGACCGAGGCAGCTCTGCGATCGCGCGTGTCCCAACGCATCCTTCACGACGCCGTCGAGCTGTGAGAGGCGATGAGGATCGGCTCCTCGACATGCTGGACATGTGCGAACTGTTGATCGCCCATGCGTCAGATCGAGATGTGCTTGCCACGAATCCGGTGGTGCAGGCGGCAGCTCAACGGTGGGTGGAAGTACTTGGCGAGGCGGCGTCCCACCTTTCGGAGGAGTTGCGAGCGGCGCATCCCGAGGTGCCTTGGCGGGAGGTCATCGGAACACGAGTGATCCTCGCCCACGCCTGTTTCCACGTCGACCAGGACATCATAGGCGACGTCGTGGACCGCGATATCCCAGTAATCCGGGATCATCTCCAAGCGATCGTCGATGGCATCACGATTGAAGGAAATCGTCGGACCGACTGACACCCCGGCGCACCGATCTGCGCGCGATGAGTCCCGGAAAGCGGGACAACTCGCGCTCTGATCGGTGTCAGGCCAGCGTTCGGGACGCCCGCCAGTCATGATGGACCCATGGCGGAACGGCTCCTCACCCCTTCGAAGATCACGGCGTGGCTCGACTGCGCTCACTTCCTCACCTTGAAGCACGAGGTCGAGGAGGGCACGCGCACCGTCGAGCGGAGCCCGTTCGGTGAGATGGCCCAGATGCTGCTCGACAAGGGCCTCGAACACGAGAGGGCGGTGCTCGCCCGCTACCGGGCCGAAGGGCTCACGGTGTTCGAGGTGCCCGAGCAGGATCGCGCGGCCAACGAGTCGTTCCAACAGTGGGTCGACCGGGTCGGTGACGTGCTCGGCGAGCGGCACGACGTCGTGTTCCAGATGCCGTTCGTGCGCGACGGCATCAGGGGCATCGCCGATTTCTTGCGCCGGGTCGACGATGCCGGCAGTGGGGCCGAGACCGGCACGTTCACCTACGAACCGATCGACGCCAAGCTCGCCCGCAACGAGGCCAAGCCTGGCCACGTCCTGCAGCTGTGTTTCTACGCCGAGGCGATTGCGGCCAGCACCGGTCGGATGCCGGAATGGATGCACATCGAGTTGGGGTCGGGTCGGACCGAGTCGGTCCGGGTGGCCGACGTGCTGGCGTACTGGCGTCGCCTGCGCGGGCAGTTGGCGAAGCTCCTCACCGAGGGCGCCGAGGTCGACACTCGGCCCAAGCCGTGCGACCACTGCCAGTTCTGCGAGTTCGAGCTGGTGTGTGAAGCGGCGTGGCGCGCCGCCGACTCGCTCGTGCACGTTGCAGGTGTCCGCACCGCCGATCGCCTCACGCTCCAGCAGGATGGCGTCACGACGATCGCGGCGCTCGCCGAGCTCGATCGTGAGGTGGCCGACCTCGACCCGGCTCGTCGCGAGACGTTCGTGCGCCAAGCGCGCCTCCAGGTGCAGGCCCGCATCGCGCCCGACGAGAAGCCACCGTTCGAGTTGCTCGACTCTCCGTCGGACACCGACCACGCCCCGGTGGTCGACGACGATCTCGACGCGCCCGATCCGATCGGGTTCGGCGCGCTTCCTGCCCCCGACGATGGCGACATCTTCCTCGATTTCGAGGGTCACCCGTTCTGGCATGCCGACGCCGAGCTGTTCTTCCTGTTCGGTTTCATCGAGCGCTCACCGGCCGGCGAGTGGGAGTTCACGGCGTTCTGGGCGCACACCAAACCGGAGGAGTCGACCGCCACGAAGGCGCTCATCGATCACCTCGTCGCCCGTCGTGTGCAGTTCCCCGACATGCACGTGTACCACTACAACCACACCGAACGCTCGTCGCTCGAACGGTTGGTCACCGAGCACGGCGTCGGCGAACTCGCACTCGAGAAGCTGATCACCACCGGGCTGTTCGTCGACCTCCTTCCGATCGTGAAGGGGGCGATGCAGGTCGGGGTCGAGGGCTACGGCCTCAAGCACATCGAGCGGCTCACCGACTACGAGCGTGGTCACGAGATCGACCGTGGCGCCGGCGCCGTCGTGGAGTACGAGCGCTGGATGGCGTCGAAGAATCAGGCCGGCTTGACGAAGATCTCCGCGTACAACGAGGACGACGTGCGCGCCACCCGCGCGTTGCGCGACTGGTTGGTGTTGCACCGTCCGGCCGGAGTGCCGTGGCGGGCGTCGGTGCTCGGCCGCGAGGAGCCCGATGCTGCGCTCGACGAACGCATCGAAGCGCTGCACGCGTTCGGTCCCGACACGGTCGAGCACCTGATGGGTGACCTGCTCGGCTACTGGCGCCGCGAGCGTCAGGTGGTCAGCGCCGACGCGTATCGCCTGTCGATCGCCGACGAGGTCGATCAACTGGATTCGTTGTCGGCGATCGCCCGGTTGACGTTCCGCGGCCTGCAGCCGCAGGTCAGCCCCAAGACGGGCAAGGCGTTGAAGTGGCCGTGGGCGCGCTTCACGTTCCCGCCGCAACCGATCGACGTCGAGATACAGAAGGGCTCGAAGCTGATCGTTGCGCTCAACGAGCAGGAATGGTTGTTCTTCAAGCTGGAGCAGATCGACGTCGTCGCCGGTGAGCTGTCGGTCACGTGGGACGACGCTGCTTCGGAGGCAGGCGTCTATCCATCATCGCTGGTCCGCTACGAGTGGTTCCAAGAGGGAGCGAAGCTGACGGCGCTGGAGGAGCTGGCCGACGAGATGCTGGCGGGCGGCGCCGATCGGGTCGGCCGGGTTGGTCATGCGATGTTGCGCCGGGACCTCCCTGCGTTCGTGCCGGGCCGCGGTCCAGATGGCGGTGTGTTCGTCGGTGACGTCGCAGCGATCTGCGAGTGGGCGACGGGGCTCGACCGGAGCTACGTGCCGATCCAGGGGCCGCCGGGGACGGGCAAGACGTTCACCGGTGCGCACATGATCCGCACGCTCGTGAACGCCGGCCTACGGGTCGGTGTGACGGCGATGAGCCATGCGGCGATCGACAACCTGATGCAGGCCGTGGTCGATCGGTTCGCCGACGAGGGCGACTCCGACAACCTGCGGGCGGTGCGCAAGGCGAAGGAGGGGTCGGTCCGCGGTATTCGTTACGTCGACGACAACGCCAACGTGGCGCGAGGCGACTTCAACGTGATCGCCGGGACGACGTGGCTGTTCGCCAGTAAGCCGATGCGCGAGAACCTGGTCGATGTGCTGGTGGTCGACGAGGCAGGCCAGCTCGGCCTGGCCGACACGGTGGCAGCAACGATCTCGGCGACCAACGTGATCCTGCTCGGCGATCCGCAGCAGTTGCCGCAGGTGTCGAAGGCGAGCCATCCGGGAGGTGCCGGTGCGAGCGCGCTCGAGCATCTGCTCGGCGATGAGCTGACGGTGCCGGCCGATCGGGGAGTGCTGCTGGAGACGACATGGCGGATGCATCCCGACGTGTGCGAGTTCATCTCCGAGGTGATGTACGCCGGCAAGCTGCACAGCCACTCGAGCTGTGCTGGCCAATCGGCTGCCGGCCAAACGGGCCTGCGTTGGTTGAAGGCCGTGCACAAGGGATGCTCGACCGAGTCACCGGAGGAGGCGGCGATCGTCGTGGCGAAGGTGGAGGAGTTGCTCGGCCAGCACTGGACCGATCAGCACGGCGTGACCCGGCCGTTGAAGGCGAAGGACTTCATGGTTGTCGCCCCGTACAACGACCAGCGCCGCTGCATCGAGGCCGCGCTGCGGGAGAACCCGGCGACGAGGGGTGTCGAGGTCGGCACGGTCGACAAGTTCCAGGGTCGAGAGGCAGCGGTGGTGCTGTTCTCGATGACGACCTCGTCGTCGGAGTTCATGCCCCGCACCGCCGACTTCCTGTTCTCCAAGAACCGACTCAACGTGGCGATCAGCCGAGCCAGGTGCCTCGCCTACCTGATCTGCACCGACGAACTGCTCGACACGAGAGCAAGGAACGTGGAGGAGATGGAACTGATCTCGGCGCTGTGTTCGTTCGTCGAGCGGGCCGGCTGAGGGTCAGATCAACGCGCCGTAGACCAGGGCCTTCAGCTGGCTGCGGAAGTTGAAGGTGCCCGACGGCAGCAGCTGGGTCATGAACACCACGGCGAGTCGCTCGACCGGGTCGTCGAGCTGGAAGTTGCCGCGTTCGTACAAGGTCATCATCGCGACGCCGGTGACCGGCTTGGTCATGGAGTACAGCCGCCAGATGGTGTCGTCGCCCACCGGCACGTCGAGTTCCGGGTCGCGCACCCTCAGCTGTGCCGGTAGCCGACCACGCCGTCGCGAACGATGGCCACTTCTGCGCCGGCGATCTTGCCCGGCTCGATGTAGCGGCTCGTCATGTGTTCGTCGATGCGACCGAGTCGCGACTCGTCCAGTCCTGCAGCAGTTGCGTCAGTTGCGTCGATACTCATGGGTCTTCCCCCGGTTCGATGTCGACGCCCACCCTGACATGGTGGCGCGCGCGTCGACGTCTTGGTGCGGCCGGCGTCGGGCGTATCGCCGCTCTGGGGATTTGGCCGCTCCGGCGTCGAGCAGTACGGGCACACTGCGACACCTGAGCAACGCCGGTGATGCGCCGCAGTTGCGCTCGTGGTGTCTCGGGAGGGCCCGACCGCGTGGCAGTCTGCGGATGAGATGGTTCCGATCTACTGCATCAACCTGGCATCGAGCACGGGGCGGCGCCGGCGCATGGAACGACGCTTCGCGCGGC
>JBBQEU010000062.1:0-20048 GCA_038321235.1 Acidimicrobiales bacterium
ATGGTGGCGACGATCTCGCGCATAGCACCCGTACGCGCCGCGCCGATCTCGGCCAGGACCGGGTCGGGCACACCCGTCGCCGTGATCGAATCGGGATCGTCGAGGTGCTCGTCGAGGTACGCCGACAGGTCGCCTTCCACCATCGTGAACCGGCGGCGGTGACTGAGGCCCAACGGGTCGACGCCGGTCGCTCGATAGAAGGGCGCAGCGATCGGTGCCCGCCAGTCGACCACCACTGGATCGTGGGTCTGATCCTCGATGTGTCGACGACCGATGTACCAGCGATCGCGGTGCTCGTCGGTGATCCGCCCGAAGAAGTCGCCGGCACCGGGACTGTGTAGGTCTTCCAACGCTTCGGCCACCGTGACCTCGACGTACTCCGACGTGATCTCGTCGGCTGCGGCCGAGGGATCGACGGCGCGGAACCGCTCGATCATCGCGTCGCGGCAGCGGCGGGCAAAGGCCAGATGGGCGCGTTCGACGTCCAGCTCGGGGAACAAGTCAGCATCCACGGGGTCGCCAACGCTAGCGGCCGGACTACGCTCCGATCCATGGAGAACGAAGACATCGTCGAGCCGTCTCCCGATGACAACGGCATCGAGGAAGAACTGCTGATCGAAGAGATCTCGATCGACGGCATGTGCGGCGTGTACTGAACTTGTCGCTGCTCGACACACCGTTGGAGCTCGACCCGCAGGTGTCCTTGCGACCCGAGCCGTTCGGCGCCCTGGCCTACCACTACGGCACTCGCCGGCTGGTGTTCGTGAAGCATCACGACGTCGTCGCCGTGGCCCGACAGCTGGCGGCGCACCCGTCGTTGTCCGCCGCGCTACAGGCCTGTGGCATCGCCGAGTCGCGCTGGCCGTCGTTCGCCAAGGCCTTCGCCACCCTCAACGAGTCGGAGGTCGTTCGTGAGCGCCCCAGCGCTGGTTGAGGAGCTGAAACGGGGACTCGACGCCCCGATCTGCCTCACGTGGGAGCTGACGTACGCCTGCAATCTGCAATGCGTCCACTGCCTCTCGTCGAGCGGTCGGCGCGACCCGCGCGAACTGTCCACTTCCGAAGCGAAGCGGGTGCTCGACGATCTCCGCGATCTGCAGGTCTTCTACATCAACATCGGTGGCGGCGAGCCGATGGTGCGCAGCGACTTCTTCGAGCTCGTCGAGTACGCGATCGATCCCGGCGACGGCCGCCCGGGCATCGGCGTGAAGTTCTCGACCAACGGCACCTACATCGATGCGGCGAAGGCCCGGCGACTGGCCTCGATGGACTACCTCGACATCCAGATCTCCATCGACGGGATCGATGCCGCTACCAACGATCGGGTGCGCGGCGCCGGCTCGTACGCACTTGCCCGGCGGGCGATGGACCACCTGGCGACAGCGGGATTCGGCCCGTTCAAGATCAGCGCGGTGGTGACCCGCCACAACGTCGACCAGCTCGACAGGTTCAAGGCGTTGGCCGACTCGTATGGCGCGCAGCTGCGAATCACCCGCCTGCGGCCGAGCGGCCGAGGTGCCGACACCTGGCACGAGCTGCACCCGACCAACGCGCAGCAGCGACAGATCTACCAGTGGTTGCTGGCCAACGGCGACACGGTGCTCACCGGGGACTCGTTCTTCCATCTCAACGCCTTGGGTGAATCACTTCCTGGCTTGAACATGTGCGGTGCAGGTCGAGTCGTTTGCCTGATCGACCCCGTCGGCGATGTGTACGCCTGCCCGTTCGTGATCCACGACGAGTTCAAGGCCGGGACGGTCCGCGACAACGGCGGGTTCGCCAGGGTGTGGAGGCACAGCGAGTTGTTCCGCAGCCTGCGCGAACCGCAGTCCGCAGGGGCGTGTGCCAGCTGCGGCAGCTACGACGCCTGCCAGGGCGGGTGCATGGCGGCGAAGTTCTTCGTGGGTATTCCCCTCGACGGCCCCGATCCCGAGTGCGTCGACGGGCACGGCGAAGCGGCGATGCTCGCTGCGTCGGCAGGCGACCGACCACGCCCGATGATGGACCACTCGAAGCCGGTTCGCGTCGCCACGCCTGAGCGGGTGCCGGTGACGATCGGGCGCCGCTGAGCCACTCCTTCGAGTCAGAGCTCGGCGAGCGCCCTCAGGGCCGGCTGGCCACGAACAGAATCCGACTGAACGGGAAGAAGCACGGCTCGTCGTCGCCGAGTTCGGCAACGAGTTCACGCTCGTAGTCCGCCAGGAACGCTTCGTAGGTGGTGGAATCGAGCACGTTACGGAAGCGGGTGAGGGTGGTGCCCTTGACCCACTCGACAGCGTGGCGCGGTGTCGGCAACACGTGGGGGTACACGCGAAGTAGCACCGTGATGTCGACGTAGCCGAGGCGGTACAGGATCCGGGCGTAGTCGTCGGGGCGCAACACGTACTCGGCAACAGGGTCGACGGGCGGCCCGGCTGGACCGAATGCCGCCCGGTAGGCGTTGGAGCGGGCGAGACGGCCGGCGACGACGTGGGTTGCGGCGTGAGAGTTGGCGGGGACCTGCACCGCCAGGCGACCGCCGGCTCGGAGGCCGACGGTCCAACGTTCGATCACGCCGGCGTGGTCGGGAACCCACTGGAGGCTGGCGGCAGCGAGCACGAGATCGTGATCGCCGTCGGACGTCCACTGAGCGATGTCGCCCGCCTCGAACCGGACCCCGGCACGAACGTGCTCGGCCGCTGAGGCGAGCATCGTCGGCGAGTTGTCGATGCCGGTCATCTGGCCCGCCGCCAGACGGTCGGCCGCCAGCACTGTCAGTTCGCCAGGGCCACATCCGAGATCGACAGCTCGTTCGATCGGCAATTCGATCGTGCCGGTCGTCTCGATCATCTCCAGGAGGTCATGGAACGGCTGTGACCGTTCGGCAGCGAAGCGCCGATACTGCTGCGGGTCCCACGATCCGGTGCTGTCGGTACTGCTGCGGCTCGTCACGTGCTGACAGTACACAACTTGTATCCCACTTGTATATCAGTCATTCAGCCGGCGCCCCGAGCACCACCGGCGGTTCGGCGTCGGTGACGAAGTGCAACTCCTGCACCGCTCGCGTCATCGCGACATAGAGCAGCCGTGCACCACGGGCGGTGACTGTCTCGATGGTCTCCTCGCCGAGGATCTCGTGCGGGTTGACGACGATGACCCCATCGAACTCGAGACCCTTCACGCGCTCGGGATCGAACACCGGCAGTTCGTCCGCGTCGAGGTCGTGGACGTGGTCGACCGCTCGAAGGCCGTGCTCGGCGAGAGCCCGTTCGATCTCCGGATGCAAGGCCGACGGAGCGACGATCGCACTGACTCGACGCCGGTGTTTGGTGGCGACAGCGAGTGATGCGGTGTCGGCGGCGAGATCCGCGCTCGTCGTGCGATGCCACGTCGGTGGCTCACCCGTGCGCCGCACGCTGCGGCTCTCGGTGGCGTCGACGCCGGTGTGTACCAGCAGCCGATTGGCAATGGTCAGGATCGGCTCCGGGACCCGGTAGCCGATCGTGAGATCGGCGATCATCCCGTCGGTCTCATCGACACCGAGGTGGCCGAACACACTCGACCAACGCTCCTGCCCGGCGGGTGTGGTCGACTGCGCGACATCACCGACGAGTGTCATCGAACGGCTCGGACTCCGCCGGGCGATCACGCGCAGCGCAACCGCTGAGTGATCCTGGGCCTCGTCGACGATCACGTGGCCGTAGGTGAACGGCGAACCATTGAGCATCGAGTGGGCCTCGTCGATCAGCAACTGGTCGGCCCGGGTCCACGCCCGCCGCTTGCCCGATGGGCCGGGTAGCAGCCTGTCGACCAGCTTCTCCGGCTTCTGTGTCGGCCACGCTCTGTTGATCGCGGCCTTCAACGGCGTCGCCTTCGACCAGGCGTCGTCGATGCCGGTCCGCTGGAGCAACTCTCGCTGAGCGAGCGAACGCATACGGTCGCGGCGTTGGTTCAGTGGGCTCGTTCCCGACAGCGCCGTCGTCAACCACTCGGAGAACAGTTGGCGCGAGATCACATGTGTGCGCGCCCCGATCGGCACACGGACGTCGTCGTCCGGGGCGCGGATCGCCGCGACGGCGGTGGCTTCGAGATCGCTGATCCGGTCGGCGTGACCCTTCCAGCGAGCCAGTTCGACATCGTCGACGCCGGAGACGTGCACACGGGGGATGCACAACTCGTCAACGGTCGCCTGGCGCACCGTCCGCTCGCCGAGCGACGGCAGCACGTTGGAGATGTAGTCGAGAAACGCCTGGTTCGGTCCGACCACCAGCACGCCATCGCGAGCCAGCCGGCCACGGTGCTCGAACAGCAAGTAGGCGGCACGGTGCAGGGCCACCGCCGTCTTGCCGGTGCCCGGCCCACCTTGGACAACGAGAACCTGATCGATCGACGATCGGATCACGATGTCCTGCTCGGCCTGGATGGTGGAGACGATCTCGCGCATCTCACCCGATCGCTCGGCGCCGATCTCGGCGAGCACCGGATCGGGGATCCCACCTGCGACTTCGCCCTCGTCGGGATCATCGAGGTGTTCGTCGAGGTAGGCGATCAGGTCGCCGTCATCGAGCGTGAAACGTCTTCGGAACGCCACGCCCAACGGGTCGACCGATGTAGCGCGGTAGAAGGGCGCGGCGATCGGTGCCCGCCAATCGACGACCACCGGGTCGTGCTGCTCGTTCTCGACGTGGCGCCGGCCGATGTACCACTCGTCGATGCGACCGAAGAAGTCACCAGCACCCGGGCCGCGGAGGTCATCGAGTGCGTGGGCCACGGTGACCTCGATGTACTCCTTGGTGATCTGGTCGGCGGCGCTCTCGGGGTCGAGCGCACCGAGTCGTTCGATCATCCGATCGCGCGACGCCCGTGCGAACGCCAGATGAGCGCGCTCTGCGTCGAGATCGGGAAAGAGATGGGCCGCCATGGGGTCCGCCAACCTAGCGGGCCAGGATTCGTCCACTGTCGGCGATTTTCCAGTCCGTTCGTGCAAGGATCGTCATTCGTGTTGTTCCTGGTGCCGATCGCCTATGTCCTCGGCACGTTCCCCTCAGCGATCCTGATCGCCCGGGCACACGGCATCGACATCTCCACGTTCGGGTCGGGCAATCCGGGCGCCTCGAACGTCACCCGGGCACTCGGCTGGCGCAAGGGCGCGTGGGTGTACATCCTCGACGCCGGGAAGGGTGCGCTCGCCGCTGGCCTCGGATTGGCGCTCGACGGGCGGCCGGTGGCGTACTGGTGCGGGGCAGCTGCCGTCGTCGGTCACATGTTCCCCGTCTTCCGTAAGTTCAAAGGTGGCAAGGGCGTCGCCACCGGATCCGGTGTGTTGTTCATCGTGCAGCCGATCCTGGCCCCACTCGCGGTCGGGCTCTGGTGGCTGATATCGAAGGTGACGGGCAAAGCGGCGCTCGGTTCGATGATCGCCGTTGCGTTGGTGCCGATCGGGTTGGTGGTGCAGGAGAAACCGGCGTGGGAGTTCCTCGCCGTCGCTGCGCTGTGCGCGCTGATCCTGGTGAAGCATGCGGGCAACATCGTCAGGCTGATTCGGCGAGAAGAGCACTCGCTCAGCCAGAATTGACCGTTCCCGCCAGAATGGACCCCACATGCAGTTGCTGACGCCCATCACCTTCGGTTCGCGTACGGCGCCGAACCGGATCATGTTCGGACCGCACGTCACGAACCTCGGCAACGACGCCCGCTCGATCCCCGCCCGACAGGTTGCGTACTACCAGCGTCGAGCGAGCGGAGGATGCGGCACGATCATCGTCGAGGGGGCGTCGGTGCATCCGTCCGACTGGCCGTACGAGCGATCACTGCTGGCGGAACGTTGTGCCGACGGCTGGGCAGCAATCGTTTCGAGCTGTCGTCCGCACGGGTCATTGGTGATCGCATCGCTCGACCACGCCGGTGGGCAGGGGACATCCGCGTACAACCAGACGCCGCTGTGGGCGCCATCACGGGTGCCCGAGGTCAACGCCCGCGAGGTCCCCAAGTGGATGGAGCCCGACGACATCGCTGCGGTCGTCGAGGGCTTCGCTGCCGCGACGAAGGTTGCCGTCGATGCGGATCTCGACGGCGTGGAGATCAACGCTGGCCAACACAGCCTGGTGCGCCAATTCCTGTCCGGACTCACCAACCAGCGCGACGATGTCTGGGGTCAGGACCGGCTGCTGTTCGCTCGACAGGTGATCGAGGCGACACGCGGTGCCGCCGGTGGCGATCGGATCGTCGGGCTGCGCCTGTCGTGTGACGAAATGGCTCCGTGGGCCGGCATCACGCCCGAGATGACGCCGGAGATCGCCATTGCGCTGGTCGCCGAAGGGCTCGACTACCTCGTGGTCACACGTGGGTCCATCTACACCGTCGAAAAGACCCGTCCCGACTTCCACGAGTCGACCGGTTTCAACATCGACGTGTGCCGTACGGTACGCGCCGCCATCCACGAAACGCATCCCGACGTACCGGTGATCCTCCAGGGGTCGATCGTCGAGGTCGGCCAGGCCGAGTGGGCCCTCGGCGGCTACGACGACGATGCACTGTGCGACGCCGTCGAGATGACGAGGGCACAGATCGCCGATCCCGACCTGGTCGCCAAGGTCGCTGCGGACGAGCCCGACCGGATTCGACCGTGCACCCGCTGCAACCAGACGTGCCAGGTTCGCGACGTCCGCAACCCGATCGTGACGTGCATCGGTGAGCCGACGAGTGGTCGTGAGACCGAGGACCCCGACTGGTACGTGCCAACGCCGCACCCTCGTGACGTCGTCGTGGTCGGTGCCGGACCGGCGGGTCTCGAGGCGGCCCGGGTCGCTGCCATCCGCGGCCATCGCGTCACCGTGGTCGAACAGACCGATCAGATCGGTGGACTCGCTGCCGTCGCCGGGCCCAACAGGGCGCTCATCGACTGGTGGCGCCGCGAACACGATGTGCTCGGCACCGATATCCGATTGTCGACCAGCACGTGGGACTCAGACGCGCACACCTTGGTGGTCCAAGCCACCGGTTCGATCCCTGGTGTCGGGCCATACGAAGTGGCCGAAGGCGCGGTCGTGTTCGACGTCGCCGATGTCCGCCGAGGAATCGTGGAACTCCCCGACGACGGCACGGTGGTCGTGTTCGATCCGATCGGCGGCCCCATCGCTGTGGCCCTCGCCGAAGAGCTCGGCGAGCGGGCGGTGCTGATCACACAGGACAACATCGCCGGCAACGAGCTGTCGCGCACCGGCGACCTGGCCCCGTCGAACACGCGCCTCGCGCAGGCTGGTGTCACGATCGAACGGCGAACACTGCTGCGCGTCGCTCGGGCCGGCGAGGTAGAGGTCGGGGACAAGTACTCCGGCGAACGACGGACGATCGCGTGCGCCGCGCTCGTCGACTGCGGTTTCCGCCTACCGACCGACCCGATCGAGGGGGCGGTTCAGATCGGCGATGCGGTGGCACCTCGCACCATTCACGAGGCAGTTCTCGAAGCCCGTCGCGCAGCGTTGGCGATCTGATGGCGGGTGACGACCTCTTCGATCTCACCGGCCGCGTCGCGGTGGTGACCGGAGGCTCCCGGGGTCTCGGCCGCGAGATGGTGCTCGCCTTTGCCGAGCGTGGCGCCGACGTGGTGATCGCCAGCCGAAAGCTCGACGCCTGCGAGGCGCTCGCCGTCGACGTCCGGCTGCTCGGCCGGCGAGCCCTGCCGGTCGCCTACCACGCCGGCAGTTGGGATGACGCCGACCGGCTGTACGAGACGATCTACACCGAGTTCGGGCGGTGCGACGTGCTCGTCAACAACGCCGGGATGTCACCGCTGTACTCGAGCGTCGATGCCATCACCGAAGCGCTCTACGACAAGGTCATGGACGTCAACCTCAAGGGGCCGTTTCGGTTGTCGGCGCTGGTCGGCACCCGAATGGCGGGACCGGATCACGGCGGGAGCAACGGCGGATCGATCATCTTCGTCTCGTCGATCGCATCCCATCGGCCCAGCCCGAACGAACTCGTCTACGGCGCCGCCAAAGCCGGGGTCAACAACCTCACGTACGGCCTTGCCCGCACGCTCGGGCCGAAGGTGCGCGTCAACTGCATAGCCCCGGGGCCGTTCCTCACCGATATCTCGAAAGCCTGGGACCTCGAGGCCTTCGAGCGATCAGCGAGAGCCGGGTTCGCGCTCGCACGGGGTGGCGAACCTCGCGAGATCGTCGGCACGGTGCTGTACCTGGCGAGCAACGCATCGTCGTACACCACCGGCGCTGTGATCGACGTCGACGGCGGGCCCCGATGATGGAGCACGTCCAGGGGACCGAGATGCGGCGCGTGGTCCCGCGAGCTTCGACGCCGCCCTCTCGTACGTCCTGATGTCGCTCGCGTGACCCCCGCCACACCATCGTCGCTACTGTGACCGCCATGGAAATGCACTTCGCCACCGTCTGGGAATCGATCACCGATGCGATTCCGGATGCCCCTGCGATCACCCACGGCGACACCACTCGAACCTGGGCCGAGTACACCGACCGCGCCGCACGCGTAGCGAGCGCCCTGACCGCCGCAGGGCTCGGCCCGGACGCCAAGACTGCGCTCTACATGTACAACGCCAACGAGTACATGGAAGCGCAGTACGGCTGCATGAAGACCCGTGGGGTACCGATCAACGTCAACTACCGCTACCTCGACGAGGAACTCTGGTATCTCCTCGACAACTCCGACTCCGAAGCGCTGTTCTTCCACTCCTCACTCGGCGACCGGGTCGCGCGCGTGGTCGACCGTCTGCCGAAGCTGAAGTTGCTCGTCGAGGTCGACGACGGCGAGGGTGCTGGTCAGGTCGCATCGGCACAGGCGTACAGCGACGTTCTGGCGACCAACGAGCCGATGGCGCGCATCGAGCGGGCCGAGGACGACATCTACATGCTCTACACGGGCGGCACGACCGGCATGCCGAAGGGTGTGATGTACGCGACCGGCGGGATGGCCAGCGGATTGATCGCGAGCGGTTTCCCCCTGCTCGGCGTGACGCCGCCGACCGATGCAGCCGAGGTGGCCGGCATCGTGAAGACCGCGGTCGACGACGGCCGACAGCTGATCTCGATCCCGTGCGCGCCGCTGATGCACGGCACCGGGCTGTGGATCGGGTGCTTCATTCCCCACCTCGCCGGCGGCCACGTCGTCACGCTCACCAACCGCAGTCTGGATGCGCACGAAGTGCTGACCACCGTCGAACGTCATCGGGCCAATGCGGTGACGATCGTGGGCGATAGCTTCGCCAAGCCCCTGATCCGTGCGCTCGACGAGGGCAAGCCCGACGGATCGGAATACGACACGTCGTCGATCGCCGTCATCTCGTCCTCCGGGGTGATGTGGACCACCGAGGTGAAAGAGCAGTTGCTCGACCGGATCGAGCAGGCGATCCTCGTCGATGCAATGGGCTCGACGGAGGGCACGATGGGGACGCAGATCTCGATGAAGGGGATGACGTCCGAGACGGCGACGTTCACACAGGCGCCGACCACCAAGGTGTTCACCGACGATGACCGCGAGGTGCAGCCGGGTTCTGACGATGTCGGCATGGTCGCTGCTGGCGGCAACGTCCCGCTCGGCTATTTCAAGGACGACGAGAAATCGGCCCGCACGTTCCGGGTGATCAACGGGCTTCGGTATTCGTTCCCGGGCGACTTCGCGAAGGTCGCCGAGGACGGGACGTTGATCCTGCTCGGCCGCGGCAGCCAGGTGATCAACACCGGCGGCGAGAAGGTGTTCCCCGAGGAAGTCGAGGAGGCCGTGAAGCGAGTCGACGGCGTCGTCGACTGTCTGGTGGTCGGCGTCGAGAACGAGCAGTTCGGCCAGGCCGTCACCGCGGTCGTGTCAGTGGCCGAGGGCGCCTCGGTGGACTCGGCTTCGATCATCGAGTCGGTCAAGAACGATCTCGCCGGCTACAAGGCTCCGAAGTCGGTGATCTTCGTCGATCAGGTCCCACGCGCCCCGAACGGCAAAGCCGACTACCGAGCGGCCAAGGAACACGCCGACTCCGCCAACGCGTGAACAAATGGGTCGCTCACGCGCCCATTTGTTCACGCGTTGACCGAACTCGGTGCGTCAGGTTTGGAGTTTCTCGACGAAGAAGTCGAGGACGCGCACGACGCTCTCGTCATCGCGCTGTTCGGTGAGCACGGAGTGATCGCCCTTCGACGCGCTCGGGAGTTCGATCGCAATGAATGCGTCGCCGAGCAGCTCACGAAGCGACGAGAACCGGTCGCCGACCAACTTGTCGCCGGTGAAACGCAAGCCGAGTACCTGACAGCCGGCAGCAGCCCGCTCGGCGACCGCCGCTGCGTCATCCGGCGAGAGGTTCAAGTCGGCGCCTCGGGTCTTGCCGATCGGGAGCGGCATCGACGGCTGCGACAGCACCGGTGCCAGCATGATGTCGTCGACCATCATCCCCAACGCGAAGCCGCCGGAGAAACACATGCCGACCGCACCGACACCCGGGCCACCGACCTCCTGGTGCAGGTTGCGAGCGAGTGCGCGTAGCCAGGCGATGATCGGTGATGTCTGGTTCATCGCGAACGAGGTGAACTCCTTGGCGATGCACACCTTGGCGATCTGCTGCATCGCGTACGCGTTCGTGGGCGGCCTTCCGGGCGTGCCGACCAGCGATGGCATCACCACCGTGAATCCGCGATCGACGACCTCGTTCGCGAACTTCGTGACCAGCGGTGTGATGCCGGGGACCTCATGGATCACGATCACCGCCGGACCCGAACCGCGTCGGTACGTGGGACGTGTCAGGCCAGCAGCAGAGAACTCGCCGACCTCCCATCCGTTGAGCACGTCAGGTGTGGAACTCATGGGTGGATCTTGTCAGATGCCGTTGGGTTCAGAGTCGCCGCATCGCGTCGAGCGCTGATTCGGCCAGGATCTCGGTGCCGACCTTGAAGGCGTCGAGCTGTTGGTCGCTGATGCCCTGGTCGCCCATCGCCCCGTGCAGGTACCGGGCGTAGACCCCTTCGGAGATCACGGCGAGGCGGAACGACCCGAACGCGATGTAGTAGTCGATCTCGGACAGGTCGCGACCGGTCCGGTTGGCGTAGCGCTCGAGGAGTTCGGCGTACGTGGGGAACCCCTCGATACCGGTCGGGTCGTTCGGGCGGCTCTGGGCCGTCCCGGGATCGGCCCAGTAGACGCCGACATAGCCGACGTCGGCGAGCGGGTCACCGAGTGTGCACAACTCCCAGTCGAGCACGGCGTTGATTCGACCCTCGTTCACATCGGTGAGCACGTTGCCGAACCGGTAGTCGCCGTGCGCGATCGAGACGCCCTGCTGTTCGGGGAACCGCTGGGCAAGGCGGCGCGCCACCTCTTCGATGGCCGGAAGCTCGCGGGTCTTCGAGCGCTCCCACTGGGTGCTCCAGCGCTTCACCTGTCGTTCGACGTAGCCCTCGCGCTTGGCAAGATCACCGAGGCCGACCTCGTCGACGTCGACCGCATGGAGATCGGCGAGCACCTCGATCAGATCGAAACCGGCTGCTCGGCGGTTCTCGACCGAGAGGAGGGCGCCCTTCTCGGCGCTGTCGAGCACGACTCCGTCGACGAACGCCATCACGTAGAACGGGGCGCCGTTGACGTCGTCGTCGACGCACAGGCCGAGGGCCGGTGGGACGGGCACCGACGACTGACCCACCCCGGTGATGATCTTGTGTTCGCGGGCCATGTCGTGCGCCGTCGCGAGCACTGCGCCAGTTGGCGGGCGCCGGAGCACGTACTTGGTGCTGTCTCCCCCGGTGACCGTGTAGGTCAGATTGGATCGGCCACCGACGATGGCATCGAACTCGAACGGGGCGGTGGCGCCGGCGATGTTGTCGACGAGCCAGCCCGCCACGCGGGCGACATCGATGCCGTGAATGGGTCCCTGCACGACGGTCGACCGTAGCCGAGTGGGCGTGTTCGAGATGTGCCTGGGGACTCGGCGTATACGGTCCCGAGCACATATCGAGCGGATGGTCAGCCTGGGCGACCGACTCCGACGACCTTGCTCCAGTTCACCGAAGCGACATTGACGACGGTGCCCGTGTTCGGTGCATGTACCTGCGTGCCGTTGCCGAGGTAGATGCTCACGTGACTGATCGGGCTGTAGAAGAACAGCAGATCGCCGGCCTGTGCCGACTCCGTTGGAACTCGCGGTATCGATGCGAATTGTGAACGCGACTGGTGAGGGAGACCGACGCCCGCCTGGCCCCACGCATAGGCGGTCAGTCCCGAACAGTCGAAGCCCACGCCCGGGCTCGACGTTGCGTACCGGTAGGGCACACCCTGTTGAGCGAGCGCCGCCTGTACGGCGAGCCCTGACCGAGACGACACTGCTGGGGCCGAGTATCCGCCGCCGCTTCCCGACGACGTTGCGCTGGTGCTTTCGCCGCTCGGCGACGAACTGTCGCTCGCGGTGGAGGGGCCAGTCGAGTTGCCGCCACCGGAGCTGCTGCCGCCACCGGAGCTGCTGCCGCCGCTGGATGACGTGTTGGCCGAGGCCGCTGCAGCCTGAGCGCGCATCTGGCGTGCCGATTCCTCGGCGCGCCGCTGCTCCTCTTGGGCAATGAGCTGGCCGAGCTTGGACTCGGCCTCGGATCGAGCCTGGGTGTATTCCGTGGTGAGCCGATCGGTTTCTGCCTGTGCATCGGTGAGCGATGCAGCGAGCTGGTCAGCCTGCTCGCGTTTGCGGTCGAGTGCGTCCTTCTCGTCGTTGATGTCGGCCACCAACGCATCGAGTTCATCGGTCGTGACATCGCCGGCGCTCAACGCGACTCGGGCGAATCCGTCACGCTTGACAGCGTCGTTCAGGTTGTCGGAGTCCTCGAACAACGGACCGAGCGGTACCGCCCCCCCGCCGACGAACGAACGAAGTGCCATGTCGCTCAGACTGGAACGCAGCTTGTTCAGCTCCGCTTCCTGCTCGGCGATGCGCACTTCGGCGTCGGTGATCTCGACGTCGAGTTGGCCCTTGGTATCGATCGCTTCGACATAGTTCTCGCCGAGCTGGCGAGCCCGCTCTTCGAGCCGCTCGAGTTCGTCGACGATGTCTTCGACCTTCTGTCGTTGCGAGTCGACGCCTTGTGCTTGCGCCACCGTTGGGATCGCTACGGGGACCACGAAGGTGACGGCGAGGGCGACCGGAAGGGCGCGCAGTATCTGCTTCGAGGAGTGCCGCATAGTTCAGCGGTCAGCCTAGCGATTGTGACGAACGTGTTGCGAACGGGAGACGAATGTTCATGTGTCGCGCGCCACGGCAACGCGAGCGAGAAGAAACCCGTGCGTTCGAGGGGTTCGATCCCTTCGTTTCATTCCCACTCGATCGTGCCAGGGGGCTTGGAGGTGATGTCGTACGCGACCCGGTTGATGCCGGGGACCTCGTTGATGATCCTCTGCGACATGGTTTCGAGCACGTCGTAGGGAATGCGGGCCCAATCCGCGGTCATCGCGTCGTCACTGGTGACCGCGCGGATGATGATCGGATGGCCATACGTGCGTTCGTCGCCCATCACCCCGACCGAGCGAATGTCGGCGAGCACGGCGAACGACTGCCAGATCTCACGCTCGAGTCCAGCGATGCGCAACTCCTCGCGCACGATGGCGTCGGCCTCCTGCAGCAATGCCACCCGCTCGGGTGTGACCTCACCGATGATCCGCACCCCGAGGCCGGGACCGGGGAACGGCTGGCGCCACACCATCTCGTCGGGCAAACCGAGTTCGGTGCCGAGCTTGCGGACCTCGTCCTTGAACAACTCACGCAGCGGCTCGATCAGCTCGAGGCTCATGTCGTCGGGCAGCCCACCGACGTTGTGATGGCTCTTGATCACCGAGGCCGTGCCATCGACACCGCCGCTCTCGATCAGGTCGGGATACAACGTGCCTTGCACCAACCACTTGGCGTCGGTGAGCCCGCCGGTGTTCTCCTCGAACACCCGGATGAACTGTTCGCCGATCGCCTTGCGCTTCGCTTCCGGATCGGTGACACCCTCGAGTGCTGCGAAGAACCGTTCGCCGGCGTCGACGTGGATCAGCTCGATGCCGAGGTTCCGCCTGAACGTCTCGACGACCTGGTCGCTCTCGCCCTTGCGCATCAACCCGGTGTCGACATAGATACAGGTGAGTTGGTGGCCGATCGCCTGGTGCACGAGCGCTGCCGCGACCGATGAGTCGACGCCGCCGGACAACCCACAGATCACGCGATCGGATCCGACACGCTCACGGATCTCGGCGACCTGTTCGTCGATCACCGACGACATCTCCCAGTCGTTCGGGATCCCTGCCCGCTCGTGGAGGAACCGCGCCATCACCGCCATCCCGTGCGGCGAATGAACGACTTCAGGGTGGAACTGCACGCCATAGATCCGCCGCTCGTCGTTCTCCAGCATCGCCACCGGCGCGCCAGGCGTGGATGCAGTGACCGTGAAACCCTCGGGCGCCTCGGTGACACCGTCGAAGTGGCTCATCCACACGTCATGTTCGTCGGGTGCCTCGTCGGGCAGCAGCAACGACGGCCCGGTTCGGGTCATGCGGGCGCGTCCGTACTCACCCTTCATGCCACGGCCGACCACCCCGCCGAGCTGCTGACCGATCAACTGGGCGCCGTAGCAGATGCCGAGCACCGGGACACCCAGTTCGTAGATGGCCGGGTCGAGCGACGGCGCCCCGTCGACGTGGACGCTCTTCGGGCCGCCTGACAAGATGATCGCCGATGGCTTGCGCTCGGCCATTTCGACGGCGGTGATGCGGTGCGGGACGATCTCGGAGTACACCTTCAGCTCACGCACCCGACGGGCGATCAGCTGGGCGTACTGGGCGCCGAAGTCGACGACGAGAACGGTGGGTCGGTCGTGATGCTGCGGTTGACTCAAGGATGTGAATCGTAGATCAGGCCCGCGGATCGTCCGCATCCTGTTCGTGCTCACGCTCGTCGCTGGTCTGCTCGCACCACAGACCACCCAGGCCACGGTGCCGCCAGTCGACCCGACGACACCGATCACCACCGAGGTCGGCATCGACGAAGCAAACCCGTTCCTCCCCGAGGATCGTGACGTCACCGACTGTGTCGGCATGTTGCAGCGGCCGGGATGCGGAAGCGAGGCCCGCGGCGGCTGGCATCAGGAACTGGTGGCGATCGTGATGGTCGGAGGTCTCCTCATCGTGTTCGGTCGCGTGGCGTGGGGCGTGCGCCGCAGCCAGAAGAACATGACCATCCCGGACTGACCAGCCTGGTCACCCAGCCCAGGTCTCCGGGGACCACGATCCAAACGTCACCGTCACAGGTCGAGCAAGTGCTCGACCTCCGTGATCCAGTCGCTCGTGGGAGCGTCACGTGGGGCCTGCACAGCCCGCCAGCCGGCGCTGCGGGCCTGCTCCACGTTGTGTTCGACGTCGTCGACGAACACCACGGCGTTGCGCTGCTCGGCACCCAGGCCGAGCCGGGCCGATGCCAGTTCGAAGAACGCTGCCTCGTGCTTCTGCACACCGAGGTCGGCTGAGTAGAACACCTCGTCGATCGGCATCATCTCGCCGAGTCGCTGACGCAGGAATGCCGCCCGGCGGTGCTCCTGGTTGGTCGCCAGCACGACGCGACATCCGGCATCACCGGCCCGTCGAGCGAGTTCGGTCGCCTCCTCGACCGGCACGAAGTCGGCCTCGAACCACACCCGCAGGAAGTCCTCCACCTCAACGTCCGCGCCGATGTCGGCGAGCGCCTCGGCCACGCTGTCCTCGACCGAGCGTCGCCCATTGACGACGTCGTCCCACGACTTCGAGAAGAAGGCCTCGCGAAACTGCAGCCGCGTGATCCCGATACTGCGTTCCATCTCGTCGGTCCAGTTTCCGGCGCCGGCACGGTCCGGATCGAGCAGGACTCCATCGACGTCGAGAGCCAGGATGCGCATCGGTTCAGGCTGCCACAGCCGTCGCCCGTACGCTCCACGACGTGACGCCCGACGAGTTCCGCACCCACGGCCACGACCTCATCGACTGGATTGCCGACTACGTCGGCAGCGTCGAGCAACGCCCGGTCGGCTCCAACGTGGCACCCGGCGACGTACGGTCGCAGCTGCCCGCTCACCCTCCGACCGACGCCGAGTCGTTCGACGACGTGATGGCCGACGTCGAACGAGTGGTCGTGCCCGGCCTCACGCAGTGGCAGCATCCTGGCTTCTTCGCGTACTTCCCGTCGAACACGTCGTTCCCGTCGATTCTCGGCGAGTTGTTGTCGGCCGGGCTCGGCGTGCAGGGGATGAGTTGGGTGACATCGCCGGCGTGCACCGAGGTCGAAACGCTGATGCTCGACTGGATGCAGGAGCTACTCGGTCTGCCCGAGGCGTTCCGATCCACGAGCGCCACCGGTGGCGGCGTGATCCAGGGCACGGCGAGCGAGGCGACCCTGGTGGCCATCTTGTCGGCCAGATGGCGGGCGACCGACGGCGCCGTCAACCACGACGGCAACACCACCCGGTTGGTCGCGTACGCCACATCGCAAGCGCACTCCAGCATCGAGAAGGGGCTACGGATCGCGGGCATCGGCACCGACCGGATCCGTGTCGTGCCACACGACAACCGCTATGCCATGCGCGCGGATGCGCTCGACGAGATGATGACCGCCGACCGCGCCGCCGGGCTCGTGCCATTCTTCGTGTGCGCCACGCACGGCACGACGTCATCGATGGCGTTCGACCCGACGGCCGCGATCGGTGAGGTGTGTCGCCGACACGAGGTATGGCTGCACGCCGATGCCGCCATGTCCGGCATTGCCGCACTGGCACTCGAGTTCCGCTGGGTGAACGACGGGCTCGAGTTCGCCGACTCGTACTGCACCAACCCACACAAGTGGATGGGCATCAACTTCGACTGCGACCTCTACTGGACCGCCGACCGGGCGGCCCTGCTCGGCGCGCTGAGCATCTTGCCGGAGTACCTGCGCTCACAGGCCGCTGAAGCCGGCGCCGTGATCGACTACCGCGACTGGCAGATTCCGCTCGGTCGCCGATTCCGTGCGCTGAAGCTGTGGTTCGCGATCCGCTGTGATGGTGTGGCGTCGTTCCAGGAGATGATCCGTCGACACGTCGAACTCACCCAGGATCTGGCCGTGTCGGTCGCCGACGACGACCGGTTCGAGGTCGTCGCTCCGCACCCGCTGAACCTGCTGTGCCTCGCGGTACGAGGCGATGACCTCGATGCAGCCAACGCCGCGACCGACGCGCTGATCGATGCGGCGAACGCCACCGGCGATGCACTGTTCACCCGCACGGTCCTCGACGGCCGATCAGTGCTGCGCGTCTCGATCGGCGCCCGCTCCACCGAACGCCACCACATCGAATCGGCTTGGCACCTGCTGCGAGATCTGGCACCGGAGCGATGAGTCTTCGCGCGGACAGGTCGCGCGGAAACTCATCGCTCACCGGGTCGGGGAACGCAGGGGCGGCCTGACACGATGAGTCGATGACCAACGCCCGACCTGTCGCACTGATCACGATGGCCACCGGCTATGTCGGGCCGGCACTCGCCCGATCGCTCGGCGCCCGCGGCTACGACCTCGTGCTGCACGGGTCGGCCGGTGACGACTCGATGGTGGGCATCGAGATGGGGTTCGCCGACCAGGTGCCTGCGCTCGAAGCGCTCGGCGCCACGGTCCACACCGTCACCGACGTCGACCTTGCGACCGCAGAAGGCAACCGGTCGCTCGTCGCCGCCGCGCTCGACCGATTCGGCCGGATCGACTCGGCGTGCCTCGTCACGGGGCTGATCGTGGTCGGCAAGTTCCTCGACATGACGACCGATCAGTGGGAACGCGTCAAGCGCATGAACCTCGACATGGTCTTCCACGGTCTGCAGGCGGTCCTGCCACCGATGGTCGGGGCGCGCGAGGGTCAGGTCGTCGTGTTCACCTCGGCCACCGGTGCTCGCCCCGACCCGATCACCTCGATCTACGGCGGAACACGTGCTGGCGCGAACGGCCTCGTGCGGGCAGTCGGGTTGGAGTACGCCCGCGACGGCGTGCAGGTCAACGCCGTCGGCACCAACTACATGGATTTCCCCGGCTTCTTGAAGGCATCGCGGGCCGACACCGATCCCGAACGGCGAGCCGCCATCGAAGCGCAGGTGCCGATGCGCAAGCTCGGCACGATGGACGAACTCGCAGCGTTCACCTCGGTGCTGCTCGACGGCACGAGCCGGTTCCAGACCGGCCAGTTCTTCAGCTTCAGCGGAGGCTGGAGCACCTGAGCCGACAAGGCTCACACAGAACGCGTGAGGAGGTCGACGAGCATGTGGGCGGTGGCGCCCCACACAGTTTCGTCGTCGAGTTCGAAGAAGTGCAGCGGGCGATCCATCGGCGGGCTGCCCCAACGTTCCATCCGGTAGGTGCCGGGTCGGGCGAGTTCGCTCAGCGGCGTCCAGAGAACACGGTCGACTTCACCGGTGCGCGGCTCGACGTGGGGCCGATGTTCGAGCACCGACACCACCGGCACGATGTAGCTGCGACTGACGATCGTGTTCAGGTGAGCGAGTTCACCGACGACGCTGGGGATGTCGGGATCGAGGCCGACCTCCTCGTGGGCTTCGCGCAAGGCGGTCTCGATCGGAGTCTCGCCGGGATCGAGTCGGCCGCCAGGAAAGCTGATCTCGCCACGGTGATTGCGCATCTGCATCGATCGTCGAGTGAGCAACACCTCAGCGCCATCCTCGCCGTCGACGAGCGCGATCAACACCGCCGACACGCGAGCATCCGGAAACGACGGCAACAGCGGCGCCGAATGCTCCGGCACCGGATCGACGATCTCGTCGACGGTCCAGTGGGTGCCGTGCGGCCAGGGTGGATCGTGGTGCTCGGTCCAGACATCGGGTCGGGGGATCTGCTGGTTCCCACCGCGTCGACGCTCGGTCACGCTCCGCCTCGACGTGAGGTCGACTTCAGCGCCTGGTCGAGGTCGGCCCACAGGTCGTCGACGTCCTCGCAACCGACACTGAAGCGGATCAACGTGGGCGGGATCCGCTCCTGGCCGGGGATCGCCGCCCGTCGTTCCATCGTCGACTCGACGCCGCCGAGGCTGGTGGCGTGGTTGATCAGTTCGACACGCTCGCACACCTCGGTGGCCCGTTCGCCCGTGCCCGTCGTCTCGAACGAGAGCATCGCCCCGAACCCGGCCATGAAGCTCGCCGCAACCGCATGAGTCGGGTGGCTGGGGAGGCCCGGATAACGCACCCTGCTGATCTCGGGATGCGCTTCGAGGCGTCGGGCGAGTTCCATTGCATTGTCCTGGGCCCGCTCGAGGCGCAATCCCATCGTGCGCGCACCCCGGATCGTGAGGAACGCTTCCATCGCACCGATCGACGCTCCGTGCAGCAGTCGACGTTGATGGAACTCGTCGTAGAGGTCGTCACGAGCCACCGCGAGCACACCGGCGAGCAGGTCGGAATGTCCACCGATGAACTTGGTGGCCGAGTGCATCACGACGTCAGCGCCGAGCGCCAACGGCTGCTGGATGAGCGGCGGAGCGAACGTGCTGTCGACCGCGATGATCGTGCTGTCGGGGCGCGGCGTCGAGCAGATCGTCGGGAGGTCGGCGACGGTGATCAGCGGGTTCTCGGGTGATTCGAGCCACACCAGGTCGCAGTCGGCAACGGCGTCCACCCAGGCCGCCGTGTCGGCCTGGTCGAGCCGCCGAACCGTCCAGCGTCCCTGACGTTCGCCTTCGGCGACGATGCCCGCAACACCGTGGTACGGGTCGGTCGGAATGGCGATGGTCGAACCGACGGCGAGTCGCTGGAACACCACCGCTGCGGCCGCCATCCCTGACGCGAACGCGAGCGCTCGTCCACCGTCGAGACCACCGAGGAGTGTCTCCAATGCATCGGTGGTCGGCGTGCCTTCCGAGCGGCTGTAGACACGATCGTCGGTGAGGTAGAAGTTGGACGCGAACACCGGCGGCACGTTGAGCGGCTCGCCCGGCGTGCGGTTGCGGGCGCCGGCAATCAGCCAGGTCTGCGGGGTCCAGTCGGTCATGCCGTGACGGTACCGCCACCCAGGCGTCAGGGAGCGAGCGAGCCGTCGAAGGTCGTGC
>JBBQEU010000063.1:0-19894 GCA_038321235.1 Acidimicrobiales bacterium
CTGACCCAACCGGTCACCGGCCGTCGTGAACGCCAATCCCGGCACCACCACGACATCGGGCCAGGTCGGATCGACGTCGGCCTCGGGCACCGCAGCGAGCCGGCCGGTGGCGGCGCACCACACCAACAGCGATCGGGTCTCCGGCTCTCCGGGCACCGACGTGAATGCCAGCACCGTCTCTGCAACGACCATCGATGGGAGCGCAACCAGGTGTCGCCACAGATCCTCGGACCGTTCGTCGCGCTCGGGTAGGGAGCGGCGCAGCGTGCGCATCGAGGCTCGACGGGCCACCTTCGCGTCGGCGGCCGACGGGGACGCCGTTCGGTCGGTCATCGACGGGGAGCGTACAGTTGGCGTCGATGAGCGACCCGACGCAACTCCCCGACGCCAACGCCGTTCCCTTCGACTCGAAGCACTTCCGAACGGTGCTCGGCCACTTTCCCACCGGGGTCACCGTGATCACCGGAATGATCGAGGGAGACCGACCCCACGGCTTCACGATCGGTTCGTTCACGTCGGTGTCGCTCGATCCGCCGCTGGTCGGCTTTCTCCCGCAGACCGATTCCGAGACGTGGGCGCTGATGGCCGATGCCGGCAGCTTCTGCGTCAACGTGCTCAGCGACCAACAGAGCGATCTGTGTTGGAAGTTCGCGAAGAGCGGTACCGAGGCGTCGAGGTTCGACGGTGTCGAGTGGCATGCAGCGCCGTCGGGCGCTCCGGTGCTCGAACGAGCAGTTGCATGGATCGACTGCGCCGTCGAAGAGGTGTACGAGATGGGCGATCACTACTTCGTGCTCGGGCGGGTCACCTCGCTCGACGCCGACGCCGACCACAACGGCCTGCCCCCGCAGCCGCTCGTGTTCTACCGCGGCACGATCGGTGGATTCGCCGCCGAGGGCTGAGGTGCAGATCGGACCGCCAGCCACGAGACTGGGCGCATGGATCGACGCCTGCCGCTCGCGCTCGGGATCGACGTGTTCTCCGTCACGCTGTTCGTCGCCATCGGACGTCGAGAACACGAACGCGACTCCGCGATCGCCGGCTTCATCTCCACCTTGGCGCCGTTCATCATCGCCCTCGGCATCGCCTGGCTGGTGCTCCGCGCATGGCAGCGACCAACCGGCTGGCGAATCGGTGTTGGCATCTGGGCGATCACCCTCGTTGCCGGGATGCTGCTGCGCAATCTGGTGTTCGGCGACGGCACGGCGACGTCGTTCGTCATCGTCGCCACCATCTTCCTTGCGTTGTTCCTCGTGGGCTGGCGCCTGGCATACGGACTGTTCGGGCGCCGATCGACGCGCACCCCTGCCGGCAGCGTGTGAGCGGTCGGATCAGGTCGTGGCGCAGTAGATCTCCAGCCGTCGGCTCGTCGGCGATGCCGCTGTTGGGGCAAGCTCGGCGGATGCCAGCATTGAAGATCGAGATCGACCCCACCGAGGCAGGGTTCTCGCCCGAGCGTCTCGCCCGCATCGACCGCCACTTCGAGGGCTACGTCGAGCAGAAGAAGCTGGCCGGCTGGCACCTCGCGCTGAGCCGGCGTGGCCAACTCGTCCACTCATCGACGATGGGCCACCGCGACATCGCCGCCGAGCTTCCGTACACCGACGACACGATCGTGCGGATGTTCTCGATGACCAAGCCGATCACGTCGGTCGCTGCGATGATGCTGTACGAGGAGGGCGCGTTCGAGCTGAAGTCACCGATCTCGAAATGGCTGCCCGAGTTCGCCGACCCCCGGGTGTACCGATCCGGTTCGCACCTCGCCCCGATGACCGACCCGCTCGTCGAGCCCATCCGGGTGTGGCATCTCCTGACACACACGTCGGGCCTCACCTACGGCTTCCACAACACTCACGTGACCGATGCGATCTATCGACGCGGCGGGTTCGAGTGGGGCAACCCGCCGGGCGCCGATCTCGCCGAGTGCTGTGCCATGTGGGCCTCGATGCCGCTCGCGTTCCAGCCCGGCACCGAATGGAACTACGGCGTGTCGACCGACGTGCTCGGCCGGCTGGTCGAGGTCGTGTCGGGCATGGCGCTCGACGAGTTCTTCCGCACCCGCATCTTCGAACCGTTGGGGATGACCGACACCGACTTCCACGTGCACGATGACGACATCGATCGCTTCGCGGCGTTGTACGTGCGCAACCCGGCGACCGGCGAAGCGGTGCGAGCGCCCGATGCGCTCGGCCGAGCCAGCACATCGAAGCCCACGATGCTCGGCGGCGGCGGGGGCCTCGTCGGCACCGCCCACGACTACCTGCGTTTCGCTCACATGCTGTTGAACAAGGGCGAACTCGACGGTGTGCGTCTGCTCGGGAGCCGAACGGTCGACTACATGACCCGCAATCACCTGCCAGGTGGCGCGGACCTCGAACACTTCGGCCGGCCGCTGTTCGCCGAGACCAGCTTCGACGGCGTCGGCTTCGGGCTCGGATTCTCGGTCGTGCTCGATGCCGCGGAGAGCAAGGTGATGCGCTCCGAGGGTGAGTACTCGTGGGGCGGAGCAGCGAGCACCATCTTCTGGGTCGACCCGGTCAACGAGATCGTCGCGTTGTTCCTCACGCAGATGCTCCCGTCGAGCACGTATCCGATTCGGTCGGAACTCAACCAGCTCGTCCAGCAGGCGCTCGTCGACTGAGCCGCGCGGCGAGATCGTCGACGAGGGTGGCGAACTCGTGGTCGATGTCGTCGATCCACACGAAATGGTGGTTGACCTCGAGGCTCACGAAGCCATGGAGTTGCGACCAGGCTCCCACCGCCTCGAACCGGTCTGATGCCGGCCACGAGACGAGGTCACCGCGATCGACGCCGCGGAGGTCGGCGATCGCGTCGGTGAACGTGGCGAAGACGCGAACCTGGGCATCGATCGTTGGACCTCCGGGCGGCGCCACGCAACCCGGTAGGACGTCGGTGAACACGAGCGTGAATCGCGCCGGGTAGGTGGCGGTGTTCGACCACGAAGTCCAGCCATCACCCCCGATCGGAGACATCCATGACCCACTCACCCAGCCCCACCAACCCGAGCGCTCACGGACGTCACTGCTGGGAGTGCGCGGAGTTCGAAGACGGGGTGCTTCGGAGCGGCTGCGAGCAGTTCCTCGGAGCTGGCATCCGGGCCGACGCCGTCGAAGAACTGACCGACCTCCCACTTCCATCGCCGCAGGTACGGGCGCAGGATCTCGGGCTTGTCGGAGTCGACGACTTCGTCCACCGCGACGTGCTCGACGCGCCGGCCGACTCGAAGGTCGACCGCACCGGCCGCTCGAGCGTTGAGCACCCACTGCGTCACCCCGCGGGGCGCCACGAGGAATCGCCGGTCGCCGAGCGTGAGGACGTTGACCGGAGTGGAGCGAACCTCGCCCGACACGCGGCCGGGAACCTCGAGCACCCGTGAACCCCACAGACTGATACCGAGGCGCGTACAGGCGGCAACGAACCGGTTGAAAACGTTTTTCGTGAACCAGTCCGGTGCGAGGTATCGCACCTCGCTCGTTGTTGGAGGAATGGGTTCCGTGTCGGGCATGGTGATCTCCTGATCAAGTTGAGAGAGCATCGCTCTTGTTTGTGATCACTGTACCAATGGGTGTCGAGAAGTCAAGAGCAGTGCTCACATCTCGGAGCGCCGATCTGTCATACTGAGCCAATGCCCACGCCACCGACAGCAGGCGGGCAACCTGCAATCCCGGGAGCTCGCGAGCGCGCACGAGCAGAGGTGCGCGCTGCCATCCTCGCAACCGCTGGATCGCATGTCGCCGAACACGGCGCAGCAGCCCTCTCGCTGCGAGCCGTGGCACGGGATCTCGGCATGGTGTCCTCCGCGCTCTACCGCTACTTCCCTGGCCGCGACGACCTCATCACTGCGCTGATCATCCAGGCCTACGACTCGCTGGGCGCCCACACCGAGGTCGCCGTCGACGCAACCCTCGGCTTCCCAGCAGCGCAACGGTGGGTCGAGGCTGCACTGGCCATCCGCGAATGGGCGACGACGCAACCCCACGCATACGCGCTGCTGTATGGCACACCGGTTCCCGGCTACGCCGCACCCGACGACACCGTCGCTCCGGGGACACGCGTCTCTCGAGCCTTGGTGCGAATCGTTCGTGATGCCTCCGCAGATGATCTGCTCGAGCCACCGAGCGCCACCATGGTGAGCGACGGGACGGCCGAATCATTCGTGTGGCTCCGAGGCGAACTCGACGTCGATGTCGCCGATGAGACGTTGCTCGCGATATTGCTGGCATGGACGCAGCTGTTCGGGCTGCTCACCTTCGAACTCTTCGGCCAGACGCGCAACTTCGTCCACGACGATGCGTTGTTGTTCCGCGACGCTGCCGAAACGATGGCCGCCGGCATGGGGCTCGCACGGTGAGCAGCGAAGGTCGACGACTCAGATGGTGTTGGTGATCGCTCCGGTCTCGGCGCCCTGCACGAGCTTGGCGTACTTGCCGAGCACGCCGGAGGTGTAGCGCGGCGGGTTGGGCTGCCACCCATCGCGGCGGCTGTCGAGCTCGGCGTCGTCGACGAGGAGATCGAGCGACTTGGTCGGCACGTCGACACGGATCCGGTCGCCGTCACGTACGAACGCGATCGGGCCCCCTTCTGTGGCTTCGGGCGCGACGTGGCCGATGCAGAAACCCCATGTGCCGCCGGAGAACCGGCCGTCGGTGATCAGCGCACAGTCCGACCCGCGGCCTGCACCCTTCAGCGCGCCGGTGATGGCGAGCATTTCTCGCATGCCCGGGCCACCCTTCGGGCCTTCGTAGCGGATCACGATCACCGTGCCGGGCTGGATCGAGCCCGCGAGGATCGCCTCCATCGCGAACGACTCGTCGTCGAACACACGGGCAGGGCCCTCGAACTGCATCTGGTTGTCGGACAGACCCGCGACCTTGACGACGGCACCCTTGGGGGCCAACGAACCGGTCAGGATGTTGATGCCACCGGCGGTGTGGATGGGCGCGTCGAGCGGGTGCACGACCACGCCATCGGCGGCGGGCGGGTCGATCTCGGCGAGGTTCTCGGCCATCGTCTTGCCGGTCACGGTCATCACGTCGCCGTGGAGCAAGCCGGCGTCGAGGAGGACCTTCAGCACGACGGGAACGCCACCGACACGGTCGAGATCGCTCATGTGGAACTTGCCGCCCGGCTTCATGTCGGCGATGTGCGGGACACGGTCGGCAATGCGGTTGAAGTCGTCGAGGTCGAGGTCGACGCGAGCTTCGTTGGCGAGCGCCAAGAGGTGCAGCACGGCGTTCGTCGAACCGCCGAGGGCGGAGGTGACGGCGATCGCGTTCTCGAACGCCTGCTTGGTCATGATCTGGCGCGGGGTGATGCCGAGACGCAACAGATTGACCACAGCGGCACCGGCTCGCTCGGCATCAGCCTCGCGACGACCGTCGATCGCCGGCGGCGACGCCGTACCGGGCAGGCTCATCCCGATCGCCTCGGCGATCGAACTCATGGTGTTCGCAGTGAACATCCCACCGCATGCGCCCTCACCGGGGCACGCCTTCGATTCGATGGCGTGCAGTTCGGCGTCGTCGATCGTGCCGGCGGCATGCGCCCCGACGGCTTCGAACACGCTGGTGATGTCGAGTGCCGTGCCGTTGTGCTCGCCCGGCATGGTCGAGCCGTTGTAGACGAACACGCTCGCCAGGTCGAGTCGGGCGGCGGCGAGGAGCATGCCGGGGATCGACTTGTCGCAACCGGCGAGACCGACGAATCCGTCGAATCGTTCGGCGTGCATGACCGTCTCGACCGAGTCGACGATCACCTCGCGCGACACGAGCGAGGCCCGCATGCCCTCGTGCCCCATCGAGATGCCATCACTGACGGTGATGGTGCCGAACTCCATCGGGAAACCGCCCGCCCCACGGACGCCGACCTTGGCGTGCTCGGCCAACTTGCGCAGCGTCATGTTGCACGGGGTGACTTCGTTCCACGACGAAGCGATACCGATCTGCGGCTTCTCCCAGTCGTCGTCACCCATGCCGACGGCGCGCAGCATCGCTCGCGACGGCGCCTTCTGCATGCCGTCGGTGACGTCACGCGACCGTGGCTTGACGTCGACGGGTGTTCCAGCTGTGTTCGCAGCATCGCTCATGGCCCGCACGGTAGTGCCGGACGACGGGGCCGTGCCTGGTGCTCTGCCCACCAGTCGCTGCCACAATGGGGCGATGGCCGAGGTGCGAGAGACCAAGTTGCCGGGCGTCGGCGTACGCCACGAGTTCACCACCGAGGACGGTGCCGACATCGGGGTGCTCGTGCACCACGACGGCCGACGCGAGATCCTCGTGTACGACTCCGACGACCCCGACAAGTGCTCGTCGATCGTTGCGCTGTCGGCGACCGACACACGAACGGTGTCGGAGCTCCTCGGAGCGAGCCGGGTGACCGAAGCGGTGGCAGCCGTCCAGCAGGAGATCGAGGGCCTGGCCATCGAGTGGATCGAACTCACACCGACCTCGCCGGCGGCGGGCGCCACGATCGGCGATGGCATGTACCGCACCAAGACCGGCTCATCGATCGTCGCGGTGATCCGGGGCGGCGAGTCGATCCCAGCACCGGGCCCCGAGTTCCCGCTGGTTGCCGGTGACGTGATCGTCGCTGTCGGCACAGCCGAGGGGCTGGCACAGATGCGCGACCTCATTCGCCAGTGATGCCCATCGTCCGATCCCATCGCTGACCGATGCTGTTCGCCGCCGGCACCGACGAGGCCGCCCTCGCGTTCGTCGAGATCGGCGCGCTGGTCGTCGCACTGGCGCTGCTGTCGCGTCTTGCCGGGAGGTTCGGGATCTCGGCGATCCCGCTGTACCTGATCGCCGGTCTCGCGATGGGCGAGGGAGGGCTCGTGCAACTCGATGTGTCGGTCGAGTTCTTCGAGATCGCAGCTGAGATCGGCGTGCTGCTGTTGCTGTTCGCGCTCGGACTCGAGTACTCCGATACCGAACTCCGCAGCGGTCTGCGATCAGGGCTCGCGCCGGGAATGGTCGACATGCTGCTGAACGCGCTCCCCGGCGTTGCGCTCGGCCTGCTGCTCGGCTGGGACCCGATCGCTGCAGTGCTGCTCGGCGGGGTCACCTGGATCAGTTCGTCGGGCGTGATCAGCAAGGTGCTGTCCGACCTCGGACGGCTCGGTTTCCGCGAGACGCCAGCGGTGTTGAACATCCTCGTGATGGAAGACCTGGCGATGGCAATTTATTTGCCAGTGGTGGCCGCACTCATCGTCGGGGGGAGCTTCACCACAACGATCACCAGCGTACTGATCGCGCTCGCTGCGGTCACGGTGATCCTGCTCGCCGCGCTGCGCTACGGCCGGCGAATGAGTGGCCTCGTGGCCGGCGGCAGCGACGAGACATTCCTGCTCACCGTCTTCGGTATCACCCTGCTCGTTGCTGGTGTCGCTCAGCAGTTGGAGGTCTCAGGTGCGATCGGGGCGTTCCTCGTGGGCCTGGCCCTGTCGGGACGCGCTGAACAACGCGCCAACCAACTGATCTCGCCGCTGCGCGACCTGTTCGCGGCGACCTTCTTCTTGTTCTTCTCGTTCCAGATCGACCCCGCCGACCTGCTCGACGCGGCGATTCCCGCCACCCTGCTGATCGTCGCCACCGCGCTCACAAAGGTGGCCACGGGCTGGTACGCGGCTGGACGCGTCGGCGCCGCCCCGAAAGGGCGACTGCGTGCCGGCACGGTGCTGATCGCCCGCGGCGAGTTCTCGATCGTGATCGCCGCGCTCGGCTCGGAACTCGTCGACGGTCCCGAACTCGGAGCGCTCGCCGCCGGCTACGTGCTGATCTCGGCCATGGTCGGCCCCGTCATCACCAAGTTCTCCGATCGCATCCCGCTCCCGACCCGCCTGATGCGCCAAGCCCCACGAGCGCTCACGGCAACTGCGACCAAATGAAACCGAGGGACCTAACCCCTCGAACGCCTGGGTTTCATTTCCCGGCTACGTTCGGGCGATGGAACCATCCGATCTGCTCGCTCTGCGCCGCTCGAACGGTGCGATCATCTTGATGACCTACCGCGGAGACTGGTGACCGTACTGCTGCGGCCAGCTCGTGAAGCTGGCATCCCAGTACGACCGGATCCATCAGGGCGGCGCCGAACTCGGAGCCATCAGCGTCGACGACGACGTCCGTCAGGCCGGGATGGCGGGGCGATGGGGCTTCACCCACACCACCTTCGTGTCCGACCCCGGCGGGCAGCGATACCTCCAGCCATTGGAGTTGTTCGACGCCGAGGAACGCGGCGGCATTGCACTGCCGGGCATGGTGATCATCGATCCTGACGGCCGCGAGGTGTACCGCTACCAGGGCCGCGACTTCGCCGACCGCACCAACGACGACGACATCTGGGCAACGCTCGATGCGCTGGCGTTGCCGCCGGCCGACCCACCGCCTTGGAACCCTGACATCGCGGTGCCCGACGACCTGCGCGGGTACTTCCGTCCCAGCGACTTCGGCGCCTACTTCCGCGGCAACATGTTCGGAGCGATCGCCATCGGCGGTCGACTCGACGACACGGCGTCACGGGCGATCGCTCGCGAGCACCGCGAGATGTCGAAGTCGAACCTCGAAGCGTGGGAGTCCTGGCGGCCGATGACCAGATGAAACCGAGGGATTCAACCCCTCGAACGCATCGGTTTCATTTCCGGCCGAAGCCGAAGAGGTGTTGGCCGACCTTACGCATCTGGATCTCTTCGGAACCTTCGGTGATCCGGTAGCGGCGGTGGTGGCGGTAGATGTGTTCGAACGGCATGTGCCGCGAGTAACCGACGCCGCCGCAGGTCTGCATCGCCCGATCGGCGGCGTCGCACGCCAGGCGGTTCGCCCGGTAGTTGCACATCGCCACGAGGTGGGTGACCTCCATGTGGTGCTTCTGGTCGAGCATCGACGCTGTGTAGCGCACCAGTTGGCGCAGCATCGCCGCCTCGGTGTGCAGCTCGACGAGCGGGAACTGGATCCCCTGGTTGACCGACAGCTTCTTGCCCCAGGTGGTGCGGCTGTTCGCGTATGCGACCGCTTCGTCGATGCAGTACTGAGCGGCGCCGAGCGACGACGCTGCCTGACGGATGCGGTTCTCGTGGACGAAGTGCTGGGCGAGTTCCAATCCCCGCTCGGCCTCGCCGAACAGGGCATCAGCTCCGACACGAACCTCGGTGAGACTGACCTCCGCGTGGTCGGTCGGCATGTTGAACGTCCACCAGAAGAAGTCGACGTTGAAGCCGGGCACGTCGGTCGGCACGAGGAACGCGCTGATCCCCTTCGGGCTGCCGGGGTCGCCGGAGGTGCGCGCGAAGATGATGTCGTGGGTCGCGTGGTGCAATCCCGAGTTCCACCGTTTCATCCCGTTGATCACCCACTCGTCGCCGTCGCGCACCGCCGTGGTCTCCATGTAGGTGGCGTCGCTGCCGTGATTCGGCTCGGTCAACCCGAACGCCAAGCGGCGGGTTCCATCGAGGAAGCCGGGCATCCAGTCGAGCTTCTGCTGCTCGGTGCCGAAGTCGCGCATCATCAGCACCGTCGGGAAGTTCCCGACGATCGACGACTCGTTCTGGAGGTCGTTGTGCAGCCCGAGGCCCTTGTGCGCGAGGTGCTCACGGATGATCGCCATCTTCAGGTTGCTGGCGTCCTGACCACCGAATTCGGCGGGTAGCGCCAAGCGGAGCCAGCCGGCAGCGTCTGCCCTGCGTCGCATCTCGCGAAGCAGTTCCTCCCAATCCGCACGGGGGACGCCATCGTTGTCGAAGTCGGTCCGCGCCCACTCGCGTCGGTGGTCGAAGAAACGGATGTTGTCGTCGCGCTGCTCGAGCGGCTTGATCTCGGCGTCGATGAACGCATCGAGCTGGTCGAGGGTGTCCTGGATGTAGGCGGGGATCTCGAAGTCCATCGTTCGAGTGTGTCGACACGCTCGGGCCGACGACGAGTCAGGCGCCCAGCCTCCGATCACACGGCCGTCATGCCACCTGACACCTGGATCGTCTGCCCGGTCACCCATTTCGCTGCGGGCGACGCCAGGTACACCGCTGCGGCCCCGACGTCTGCCGGCGTCCCGAGTCCGAGCGGCGCCTTCGCAGCGAGGTCGTCGAGCTCGAGTCCCTCGGCGTCGGCATCATCGAAGAGCAGTTTGGTCGGGATCATCCCGGCCGCGATGGCATTGACCCGGATGTCCGGAGCAAGTTCGGCCGCCATGGTGCGGGTCAGCGAGATCACAGCGGCCTGGCATGCGGCGTAGTGGCCCTGGCCGGGCATCGATCCGAACGCCGCCATCGAAGAGACGTTGATGATCGAGCCCCAGTGCATCTGTTCGACCGCTGCCATCGAGCCGTTCCAGACCGCAGTGAAGTTCAGGTCGACGACGCGGTCCCACTCGCTTCGTTTGAGCTCGGCGAGCGATCTGCCCACCTCGGCACCGCCCGCGTTGTTGACCCAGATGTCGAGGTGGCCGAACTCATCGACTGCAGCAGTTGCGAGCGAGCAGAGGGCAAACGTGTCGGTGACATCGGAGGGCACCGCGATGGCTCGACCACCGGCGTGACGAATCGACGACGCGACGCACTCGACCTCGTGGGCAGTCCGCGCCGCGAGCACGACTGCCGCTCCAGCGTCGGCGAACGCCCGAGCAATCCCCTCACCGATCCGTGAACCCGCGCTGGTCACGACCGCCACGCGGCCCGTCAGATCGAAGTCCACCACGTCGTGGAGTATTGCAGTCAGTTGGCTGAGCGACCTAGGCCGAAGGTCACTTCCGGGTCATGATGAGTCGCGGCGCGTTTCGAGGAGCGCAGTGACGGCTTTGCCGTCGGCCTGGCCGTTCGACGCTTTCATCACTGCGCCGACCAATGCTCCTGCTGCCTTGGCTTCGCCGGCGCGGAACTTCGCCCAGGCGTCGGGCTGTGCGGTGATCGCGTCATCGACCATCGATTCGAGTTCGCTGGTGTCCATCACCTCGAAACCCTTGGTCGACGCGATCGCATCTGCATCGCCGCCGCCATTCGCGACGATCTCGGCGAGCACCTGCTTCGCCTGAGTGGCGGTGAGCTTGCCGTCGATCTCCAGACGCGTGAGCTTGGCGAGATCGGCGGCGGGAACGGCGGGCCGATCGCCCTGCTCGGCAAATGCTTCCTTCACGTGCACCAGGGCTCGGCCTGCGTCGCCACCCGCTTCGGCAACGGCGAGCACATAGGCGTCCTGGCCACGATCGGTGACCACGAGGATCGCCTCGGCGTCGGCGGTCTGACCGGTCAGCGCGGCGAGGCGAACGCGCCGAGCTGCTGGGAGCACCGGCAGAGCCGCTCGTACACGTTCTATCCATTCGGGATCGGGGTCGACCACGACGAGATCGGGTTCCTGGAAGTACCGGTAGTCGTCGGCGTCCTCTTTCGAGCGCAGCGTGTGGGTACGACCGTCGTTCTCGTTCCAGTGGCGGGTCTCCTGGCGGATCGACTCACCGGCCTCGAGCATGCCGACCTGACGCTGGGCCTCGTACTCGATCGCCCGGCCGACCGAGCGCACCGAGTTGACGTTCTTGATCTCGCAGCGGGTGCCGAACTCGGCACCGGGGAGCCGAACGCTGACGTTCGCGTCGACACGCATCGAGCCTTCCTCCATCTTGGCGTCGGAGGCACCGACGGCGACGAGGATCGCGCGGAGCTCGCTCACGTAGGCCTTGGCCTGATCGGGGGTGCGAATGTCGGGGCGGCTGACGATCTCGACCAGCGGCACGCCGGCTCGGTTGAAGTCGATCAACGAGAAGTCGCTGCCATGGATGCGGCCACCCGTGCCGCCGACGTGGGTCGACTTGCCGGTGTCCTCCTCCAGGTGGGCACGTTCGATACCAACTCGGATACTGCCAGGCAGGTCGAGCCAGCCGTCGATACAGATCGGCTCGTCGTACTGGCTGATCTGGTAGGCCTTGGGCATGTCGGGATAGAAGTAGTTCTTGCGGGCGAACGTCGATCGTTGCACGACGCAGTCGAGGGCCAGTCCGAGCCGCATCGCCAGCTCGACTGCCTGTCGGTTGAGCACCGGCAGCGCGCCGGGAAGGCCGAGCGTGACCGGATCGATGTTGGTGTTCGGCTCGTCACCGAACCGGTTCGGCGACGCCGAGAAGAGCTTCGTACGGGTGGCGAGTTCGACGTGGACCTCCAACCCGACGACCATCTCGTAACCCCGCAGCGTCCAGGTCTCTGCCGCGTTCTCGGTGCTCACCGTCTCGCTCGCTGTCTCGCTCGCTGTCTCGCTCGCTGTCTCGCTCACTGTCTCGCTCGCTGTCTCGCTCACTGTGGGACCCTCCGTTCGAGTTCGGCAGCGGTACGGAACATACGCGACTCCTCCAGTGCGGGGGCGAGAATCTGCACACCGACCGGGAGACCCTCGTCGCCGGTACCGAACGGCACGCTCATCCCCGGGTCGCCGGTGAGGTTCGACGGGATCGTGTAGGTGTCACACAGATACATCGACATCGGGTCGGAGGTCTTGTCGCCCAACGTGAACGCCACGGTTGGCGAGGCCGGCGTGAGGAGCACATCTGCTCGTTCGTAGGCAGCGGCGAAGTCGACCGCGATCCGACGGCGCACCTTCAGCGCCCGGCCGTAGTAGGCGTCGTAGTAGCCCGCCGACAGGGCATACGTGCCGAGCATGATGCGGCGCTTGACCTCGGCACCGAAACCATCGGTGCGCGTGGCCATGTACATCGCGTTGGTGTCAGGCGCTTCGACCCGATGTCCGAAGCGAACGCCGTCGTAACGGGCGAGGTTGCTCGACGCCTCCGCCGGCGCAATCAGGTAGTACGCGGTGAGGCCATAGCTGAAGGCGGGCACCTCGACGTCGACGATCTCGGCGCCGGCATCGCGCAGCGCATCGAACGCCTCGTCGAGACGTGCGGCGACATCGGGACTCGCACCCTCCGGGAGATCGGAGATGCGACCGACTCGCAGACCAGCGACGCCCATGTCGAGCTGTCGGCTGATGTCGAGCGGGCCCTGGCGGATCGAGGTGGAATCCATCTGGTCGTGGCCCGAGATCGCTTCCAGGACCAGCGCGGCGTCGGCGACGTCGTTCGTGAACGGGCCGATCTGGTCGAGGCTCGACGCGAACGCCACCAGGCCGTAGCGACTGACTGCGCCATACGTGGGTTTGACCCCGACCACACCGCACAGCGCCGCTGGTTGACGAATCGAACCGCCGGTGTCCGAGCCCAGGCTGGCTGCTGCAAACCCGGCGGCCACGGCGGCGGCCGAACCACCGCTGGAACCGCCCGGTACGCGGGATGTGTCGTGCGGGTTGAGCGTGGGTCCGAACGCCGAATTCTCGGTGCTCGAACCCATGGCGAACTCGTCGAGGTTCGTCTTGCCGACCACGACCGCCCCGGCCTCGTGCAGCCTGGTGACGACGGTGGCGTCGTACGGCGGGCGCCACCCCTCGAGGATCTTCGACGAGCACGTGGTGGGGATGCCACGCGTGCACATGTTGTCCTTCAGCGCGATCGGAACACCCGCAAGCGGTCCGGGATCGCGACCGACGGCGACCGCTTCGTCGATCTCCGCGGCTCGGGCGCGTGCCTCGTCGACGAGCACGATGTTGAAGGCATGGATGTCGCCCTCACGCTCATCGATCGCCGCAAGGTGGCGTTCGAGCACGTCGGCAGCGCTGGTGACGTTGTTGCGGACGTTCCAGGCGATGTCGGCGGCGCTGGTCGGGAACTCCGGGCGGTCCGAGTTGCTGCTCACGATCAATCCTCCAACCCGACAACCGGCGGCACCCGGAAGCGTCCGTCCTCGGCGGCTGGAGCGGCGGCGAGGACCTCGTCGCGGTCGAGGCAGTCCATCTCGACGTCTTCGCGCATGACGTTGGCGATCGGGGTGGGGTGCGTCATCGGCTCGACTCCGTCGAGATCGAGTGCGTCGATGTCGGCGAAGTGGTCGAGCATGTCGCTCAGCTGGTGGGTCGCTTGCTCGAGTTCGTCGTCGCTCAACGACAGCCGAGCAAGCTTGGCCACCTTCGCGACAGCCTCAGGGGTGATGCGGTCGGACACGACCACCAACGCTACCGCCCCCACGAAACCCCATCGCCCCCGAAATCCGGCAGGAATCGTTCGGATTGCGATCGAATCTTGCCGGATTTCGGGGTGGGAGGGGCGAGGAGCGCGAGTCAGGGCGTGAGGGGTGGGCCGACGTAGCGGCTCGACGGGCGGATGAGTTTGCCGGCTGCGGCCTGTTCGACGATGTGGGCGCACCAGCCGACGGTGCGACTGACTGCGAACGTCGGGGTGAACATCGATCGGGGCAGGCCGGCGGTCTCCATCACGACACCGGCGTAGAACTCGACGTTGCTCGGAAGCGGACGACCGGGCTTGAGTTCGGCGAGGGTCACCAGGATCTCGGCCTCGACTGCGATCGCCAGTTCCACCAGTTCGCCACCGAGCCGCTCGGCCACCTCTCGCAGCAGCGCCGATCGAGGATCGGGCGCCCGATACACCGCGTGTCCGAATCCCATGATGCGTCGGCCGGCGGCGACCTCACCGCGCACCCACCGGGCAGCGGAGTCAACGGAACCGATCTCATCGAGGGCGTCGAGAGCACGGCTGGGTGCACCTCCATGCAGCGGCCCGGCCAGCGCACCGAGCGCTGCACACACCGCGTCCGCCGGGTCGGCGCCCGTCGACGCCACGACACGGGCGGTGAAGGTCGACGCGTTGAAGCCGTGGTCGATCGTGAGGAGCATGTACTGCTCGACCGCCCTGGCCGCAACCGGCGTCGGCACCGCACCGGTCACCTGGTGGAGATACGCAGCGGCGTGGCCGAGCGTCGGGTCGGGATCGACTGCCGGGAACCCGCTGCCCACGCGGTGCAGCGCTGCGAGCAGCGACGGCACGAGCACGGCGAGTCGCAGCGTCTGTTCGCGACGCGTCTCGTCGTCGACGTCGATCACCGGCCTCAACCCGAGTGGACCACCGGCAACCGACAACACCGAACGGAGCTTCGAGAGCATCGACGCCTCCGTCCGAGCCACGGCGTCGATCACCGGTCCGAGTGCCGCCGGGATCGCGCGCAGTGCGGCCGTCTCGCGACGGAACGCTGCGGACTCATCGCGGTCGGGCATGCGGCCGTTGCGAACGAGGAACCAGACGTCCTCGAACGAATGGGTGCGGGCGAGCACCGTGGCGTCGTGCGAGCCGTAGTGGAAGAACCCGCGGTCGCCATCGACCGCTCCGATAGCGGTGTCGGCGGCCACGACGCCGTTGAGGCCGGGGGGAACATCGATCAGCTGAGTCATGGCGTCCAGTGTCCGCCGATCAATACCTTCGATCAACATTGATTCGATCAACATTGACGTCATCAATGCTGTCAGCCACGCTGTCGTCATGGGCACATTGATCCGAGCGACCGAGGCGGCCGAAACGCTCGGCGTGTCGAAGCCGACCCTGTATGCCTACGTGAGTCGAGGCCGCCTCACGAGAACCACAGCGGTCGACGGTCGAACCTCGTTGTTCGACCGCGACGAGGTCGAACGGTTGACCGAGCGCAGTCGCCGATCGTCATCGGGGCCGCGGCCGACGATCGACGTACAGATCCGCTCGGACATCACGACGATGCACGAATCGTCGCTCGAGTTCCGCGGCCACGATGTCGTCGAACTGGTACACGACCATCACTTCGAAGACATCGCCGAGCTGCTCTGGTCGAACGACAAGACGCTGCTGCCAGTTGGCACGTCGTGGCCAAAGGCCGACGCCGGCGACCTCGCGGCCATCACCGGTATCGCTGATCTCGAAGCGACACCGATCGGGCGCCTTGCGATCGCAGCTCACCTGCTCGACGCACGCCACCGAGACGACGACGCGGCCACCGCGGCACGGCGCTTGCTGCTCGTGACGCCAGCGCTGTTCGGGTCGCGACGGCGTACCGGCGACTATGCGCGCCGACTCTCGTGCGCATGGCACGATCAACCGTCGCCTGAGGTCGTGACCGCCATCGACACGGCGTTGGCGCTCCTCGCCGACCACGAGCTCGCCACCAGCACACTGGCCGTTCGCATCGCCGCATCAGCACGCACCACGCCGTACGCCGCGTTCGCAGCTGGACTCGCCTCGCTCGAAGGAACATTCCACGGCTCGGCCTCGTCGGAAGTGCACCGATTCCTCGATCGGTGCGCCGAAGACCGCCCGATCAGCGTGGTCGCAGAACTGCGCTCGCGACGGGCGTTGGTGCCCGGCTTCGGCCACAAGGTGTACCGGGGTGTTGACCCGCGGTTCGGTCCGCTGATCGGGGCGATCGGCCCGCTCGACCCTGATGGCGCAGCCCGCGCCATGATCGACGATGTCGTGAAGGAGGTCGGCCGCACACTCCCCCACCAGCCCAACGTCGACCTCGCGCTCGGCGCGCTGACGTGGATCGCCGACCTCGACCCTGAGACACCGATCTTCGCTATCGCGCGCGTCGCCGGTTGGGCGGCCCACTACAACGAGGAACTCGACGAACCCCCGCTGCGCTTCCGCGGTGTCGCCCGACCTCGATGAGTTTCTGCGATCAACCCGCTCGAGGCAGACCGCCGGCACGACGCACCTTCGAACCTTCGAGTCCGGCGTCGCGCAGGGACGCCCGGTCGGCAGCGCGTGATCCGGCTTGGACGCCGAGCGAGTCGTACTTCGCCGACGAGCGCATCACCGTTGTCCGACCGACGAGGCGATCGAACAGCTCGGCCGTCGCTCGGTCATCAGCCGCCAGGACCGGCAGCGCGTCGGCACCCGCACTCTCGAAGGAGGCGGAACGCGCCGCCTGCAGGCGTTCGCCGATCCTCCCCGCGAACCCGACGATGAAGGATGATCGATAGCGACGACTCCTCGTGTGACTACCCGCAGGAGCGGCCACCGCGTCAGAAGCGAGGGCCGCTTGCACCTGGATCAGCAGCGACGTGAACAGCAGCTCGACGTAGGCGAGTTGTCCGACGGGCCCGACCACGGTGGCCAAGTCGACGCCGCGACTGAACACACAGCGGACGTCGTTCGCTTCACACACGACGTGCAACAGCGACTGTTTCGAGGCGATGTACGGCTCGTCGATGCCGATCCGCACCGCCGAGACACGTCCAGCCGATCGTGACCCCGCGCTCGCCCGCACTGTTGCTTCGTCGAGACGAGCCTCGGTCATCAGCGCCTGGGCCTTTGCCGTGAATGCCTCGGCCTCGGCGGGAAACTCGGTCGACTCGGCCTTGGCGAGCAGGCCCCGGATCCTCGCGAAGATCGGGCTCGGCTCGGTTTCCGCGTGGACCAGATCAGCAACCAAATGGTCGGATGAGAACGGCGAGCCGGGTGGAGGAATCAGTGTCGGCAGCGGCGGCAAGGCCATCAGGTCGCCGAGCAACGTGCTCGCGGTCGAGAGAGCGGCACCCTCATCCGCAGCCGCGCCCGCAGCGGCGAGCCACCGAGCGACCCAGCCGTCGCGGTCGGGATCGTGCGCGGCGTGCGCCCAGATGCGTCCGTTCTGGCGGCGCCACGAGGGGTGTACCTCGTTGTCGACACGATCGTGGTGGATGGCATCGGCGATGATGGCCGTGGCCATCAGCTCGATGCTCGCCGGCTTGGCGGTCGGCGAACGCCGTATCTGGCGCATCACCTCGTCGGGCTGCCAGCCATGCTTCCAAAGGCGGTCGCGCAGGACGAGACCGAGCGCTCGCTCGAGTTCGGCGCAGGCTGCCGACCGTGTTTCGGATGCTTCGTCGTTGCTGTCGGACCGGTCGCGTGGGTTGGGTCGATCAGTGGCCTGCTCGTCGTTGACTGGAGGCCCCGGACGACGAGCGTCCCCGTACTGCGATTCCTGCCGGCGTCGGCGTTCGGCGGCCCGCCGCTGCTTGTCGATGTGGCGTCGACGACTGTTCTTGCCCATGGTTCCTCCCAGGCTCGTGGTGGCAGTCGGTCGCAGGAGCGACGAGTCGGGCCCGGCAGAGCGGTCCCCTCGCGGAACACCTTGACAGATGGCTGTCGCAGAGTTCACGAAGCAGCACTCTGGAGCCACGCCCACCACGCGGTTCGTGTCAGCGAAAACGCCTGGTTCGATTCTCGGCGCTGACACAAAACCCGGCCGGTCATTCGTGTCAGCGAAAATGCACGATTCGATGCTCGGCGCTGACACAAGAGACGTCGCGCCGATTTGTGTCAGCGACAATGCATGATCCAGCGGTTGTCGCTGACACAAATCCGATCAGGCCAGCCGGCGCAGTGAGATCAGCACCGCTGATTCGGGATGCATCACCGGTGGTCGGATGCCGTGTGCGGCGAGCTGCCGGCCTGTCAGTTCGATGCCGTCGGTGAGCCATGCCGGTTGCGTGAGTGCCGTCCCCCACTGCTCGTCGGGCAATGCCACGTGCTCGATGTGGTAGCGGCCGTCGGGATCGAGCCCGGGCAGGCGCAGCGCCGGCGGGGTGAGGCTCGGCGCGGTCGCGAGCTGCGCGAACGACACCAGCCCCTCCGATCGATCGGCGGCGTAGATCCCGTGCGCGCAGTACGCGGGTTCGGTGTCGAAGCGAACCACGTCGCCGCTGTGCAGGAGCGGGCGAAAGCGTTTGTGTACGGCGATCGCCTCGGCGAGCGCCGACCGGCGAGCGTCGTCGAGGCGGGCCACGTTCCACTCGACCCCCAGGTGCCCGAACAGCGCCGTGGCGGCCCGGAACGCAAGCGTGTGCACCCTCCCGGTGGTGTGCGCCCGTATCGGGCCGATGTGGGCGCCCATCACTTCGGGTGGGATCAGCATCGACGCGCCGCGTTGGATCGTCTGGCGTTCGAGCGCGTCGTTGCAGTCGCTCGTCCACACCCGCTCGACGCGGCGGAGGATCTCGTGATCGAGACGTCCGCCGCCGCTGGCGCACGACTCGAACTCGACATCGGGGTGTCGTCGCCGCAGCTCGTCGAGCAGCGCGTACAACGCAAGTGTCTGGGCATGCGTGCCCGCCGCTCCAGTCGATCCGGAGCCTTGGACGTGGTCGCGGTTCATGTCCCACTTCACGTATGAAATGTCGTGATCGCCGAGGAGGGCGTCGAGCTGACCGAGGACGTGTGCAAACGCATCGGGGCGGCCGAGATCGAGGACGAGTTGGTTGCGGCCGAGCACCGGTTCGTATCCGTCGGTGGTCAGCGCCCAGTCGGGGTGTGCTCGGTAGAGCTCGCTGTCGGGGTTGACCATCTCGGGCTCGACCCAGATCCCGAACTCCATGCCGAGGCCGACGACGTGCTCGATCAACGGCGCCAGACCCTCCGGGTACACGTCGGTGGACACGACCCAGTCACCGAGCCCGGAGGAGTCGTCGCGGCGCGACCCGAACCATCCGTCGTCGAGCACGAATCGTTCGATACCGATCGCTGCGGCGACATCGGCAAGTTCGCGGAGCGTGTCGAGGTCATGACGGAAGTAGACCGCCTCCCACGTGTTCAACAGCACCGGGCGCGGTGACGTCGGATGCGACGGGCTGCGTCGTGCGGCCCGATGGAACCCCCACGTGGCAGGTGTGAGCCCCTCGGACGAATACACGCCGACGACCTCCGGCGTCGTGTACGACTCGCCCGGTTGCAGTACGACCTCACCGGGGTGCAGCAGCTCGCCAGCCTGCGCATATCGCCGGCCGTCGGCGAGCCGCTCGGTGAGCATCGTGTGGTTACCACTCCACGCGAGGTGGACGCCGTGCACCTCGCCAGACCACTCGCCGAAGCCCGCTTCGCCGGCGAACAGCAGCGGTGGATGCTCGTGTGAGGTCCGACCCCGGAAATGCTCGGAGACCACGGCGCCGTGGATCCACGGGGAGCGAACCGGATGGAACTCACGGGCCCAACGCCCTTCGAACCGGAGCAGCTCGTCGGCGCTTTCGGGCAACGGCAAGCTCACCGTCAACGCGTCGAG